>JAJPJY010000069.1 GCA_021323995.1 bacterium
AGACCTGTAGAGGGGTCCTACCAGAAGAGAGGATTTGACGGATCTAAGATTTTGTCTTTGCGGCGTGTTTGTCTCTAGTATGCTGGTCTAGTGCAGTTTGCGAGCCGAATACTGCTCCGCACTGTGCACACTTGAACTGGCCAGCCGTAGCGCCTGCTGCCGGCTTGCCCATCATTACTCCTCCGACTATGATGAGGGCTCCAAGGACTGCGAGTCCCAAGCCTCCTAATGGGATGATATGGTGAGTTCTTCCTCCCAGAAGATCAGTGTAGGATGCGACTGCGTACGTGGCGATTCCCGCAGCTAGTAGTACTACGCCGAGGACGAGGAAGCTCTTGTTCACGATTGACCGGTATTCTGGTCGGAGAACACCGTTCTTAAGCTCTACGAAAGGAGCAGACCCTGGTCAAGACCAGGCGACAACCGATAAGGCTGGTTCATTCCGATCGCCTCTGCGTGTTGCATCTCATCAAGGCTTAACTATCGATTATGCAATGAGGGTCGAGCGTCCAAAGATTGGCACAACCTGAAGAAGCACCCCGCAAACCCGCTCCTGAGAGGAAGAGGATCTCCAAACTGCAACTGGCAAAATACGACTCAACACCCCTCTACTACTATACCGAAAAAAATCTTCTCGACCGGGTTACTGTTCTGAAGGAACAGGGCAAGGAGATCTACCTGATCGCGGGACGATACACAAGGTTTGAGAACGATTCACGAGTCTATAATCAGTTAACAGACGATGAGAAGGCTCAGATCGAGAAACAGCTCCGGATGGGCCGAAAAGATGCTTTGATCAGTTTCCTCTAGAAAACCGATAAGACTTTCTACCCCATGACAGGTGTGGCTGAAACATGACGCCCCTCGAAGAGCTCACAAGCCTCGTCGTTGAAAAGGGCCGGAAGATACTCGTTGCGGAGAACCCGGTCGACCTTCAAAACCTCCAAGCCGAGAACTCGGTCTACATCCTTCAACTGCCTGAGGGCGGCTCTTCAGCGGGAGGCCGGACAGGAGGCTTTGGAGAACGACGATTGGAGAGACTGTACGCGTTCCACTACGAGAACGGGGCATGTTACAAACTGTTCGAGGTCGACAACCCGGAAAAACTGGAAAGGTTCGACCTGCCCTATCACGCTGCCGGGACCCCGATAATACTCCCTGACGGTTCTGAGCATGTGATTTCAGGGGTCATAGACCCGGAGTTCGTAGAGTCCTACAAGAGAATAGTCTGAGACAGCTTCTGCCCCACGATCAGCTTACCGTGGCAGTTGCTTGCGGTGTCAGGTGACCGTTCATTGCCAGTATCTCCGCATCGTTGAATGAGACTGTTAGGAGGAGCCGGGTCTGCGTGCCGGGGCTGCTCTGGAATCCTCCTCCAACAATCGAGACCTTAAGCGAACCGCTCGGGACAGTGTAAGTCACGTTTCCAACAGTGGAAAAGTCGACTACGGCTGTCGAGACGGTGAACCGGAGCTGATCATATGATCCAGTCGCAAGGTTCGTCGACGCCAATGTTCGAGAATTATTCAGGATAGTGAGCATGTCAACCATGGTCGGCGGTCCTACTATAGAATGCCAGCCCGTATCGTTAGTGCTTCCAATTCCTGCTTGATGAATCTCGATGCCGACAAACGTGATGTAGATGTGCAGTATGGTCGAGTTGTAGTGTGGATTACCTCCGTTCCCGCCGGGCGGGTCAGTAATGCTGAGGGTTACACTTCCTTGGGCGTAGTCGTGGTAGAAGAAATAACCGGCTATTACACCGACAATAAGGATAACCAGGACAGTCGCAATCTTCCCCTTAGCCAACCCTCTTCAACCGGGACTACGCGCTTCTCAACTATCGGGAGTCGCGAACGGGCTTATCCCTAGCATAACCCTGTTAGGACTCGGACAGTTACAAATCCGGAATCAGCCCGCGGCCGGAAGCGGCTTCGGGACAGGCTCGCGAGAGAGAATGATGAAAATTGTATCCTTGCCAGATTCTCGCGTCAATCGCCGCTCTAAGGAAGCTTTCTCTGATGCTGAGAGATCTCTAGCAGCATAGATTTCCAAGTCCAGCCCATCCGCACTGGCACTAGTTCTCAAACCGTTTTCAACATAGGCTAGCGCAGGTCTGAACAGTTGACCATGGAGATTCTCTAGCTCGACGGTCGATAAGGTGTTGGGCGTGGCTTTTTCTTTGAGAATCCTGTACAATTCGGGAATGTCTGGAATGTTGAGAGTCTGAGACTGGTGCTTGAACTCGTGGAGCTCGAATCGTAGCTCTCCAATCTTTCCCTTGCTCCATAGTCTCGAATGATCTTCTGCAGCCAGCCCGGATCCGAAGTCAGCGTAGGCGAGCAGAACGTTAGCGTTACTCATGTATTCTGCCAGGATCATTTTTCCCTCAAACGGAAACTTTGCCGTCCCAGATGTAGAAGATGGATTGTTTCGATCGTCGACAGGAAGGACTTCTTCCGTGCTCTGGAAGATGAGAGCAGACTTCTCTCTAGAGACTCCATTTTCTGTCAAGTATCGATTCGCGAGATAAATGGTGTCTTCGAACAGGGCCGGATCTGGAAAGAGACGAGGGAAGCGCAGCGACAACTGATAGACGTCTACTCGAACTGTCAAAGCCTCAGGTTTCCAGACATGTTCTCTCGCCCTAGATGATTCTAATCCAGTGGATGTCTCGCGAAGTAAAAGAATACTTCGAGCATGCATCGTCCACGCGGGACACTTTAGGGAAGGGGAGGATTGGTATGGAATCCTGACCAGATCCTGACCAGTTCCTATTAGGAGGATTTGGCGAGAGTCTACAAGTCTTAATGTCATTGACTACAAAGCGGACCCTTGACGCCCCCGGCGAAATGGAATTGGCCAAGCTTCACTCTCCCTCCGAGACTTCTTGGAGACGACTTTTGTGGTATATTCTGGCCGGGTCCCGCGGCGGCGTCAACCGGGGCAGAATAATCAACCTGTTACGCGTTGAGCCTCACAACATTAACCAGCTGGCTGACGCCTTAGACGTTCACTATAGAGTGGCCGAGCATCATATCCGAGCATTAGAGAAGAACAATCTCATCACTCCCGCCGGAGAACACTATGGCAAGCTCTACTTTCTCTCACAAGAGATGGAGGCGCATCTCGGTCTCTTCGACGAGGTCTGGAAGAAGATACAGCCCTCGAATCGGGAGGTGAAAAAGTAATGTCGTTGCTAATGGAAATAAGCATGTACTCCGCAGCCCTCAGCGCAATCCTCCTGCTCGGTCTAATCGCAACATATGGCCGGATCTATCGGGACACTCGCGCCCAGTTCAGCCTCGGACTCACAATCTTCGCACTCGTACTTTTCGCTCAGAACATTCTCGCAGTCTATTCGTTCATCACCATGTCCAACCTCATACCCGACCCGATGCCCGCATACCTGCTCGGGATCAACATCACAGAAGTGCTGGGGATTGCAGTGCTATTCAGGACTACGATCCGGTAAAAATAGGCCGGATCTAGACCGGAGAAAGACCACATCTCGCTCATTCCGTAAATAGAATCGGCACAGACTACCACGCATCGGCCATGAACACGGGAGGTGAGTTTGTAGAATGAAAAACCAGAAACTCTCCATATTCGTCGCAGTTCTAGCATTACTAGTCGTCGTTGTTCCAAGTGTTGGAGCGGTTCCCCGTGCTCACGCGCAGGGATCAGCAGGGACAGTCTACATCATGACAAACGATCCAACTGGCAACCAGATCGTAGTCTACAGTCGATCGGCTGACGGCAGTCTAACCTGGGTAGCAAATGTCGCTACTAATGGTCTTGGACTAAATGGTCTAGCGGGAAGCGTTCAGAGCGCCTTGGCTCTCAGCAGTGATGGCAAGTGGCTCTTCGCGGTGAATGCAGGAAGCAATAGTGTAAGCGTCTTCCAGGTCAGCAAGAGCGGACTCGTTCTAACTGATACAGCGTCCTCCGGCGGAGTTCGTCCTGTTAGCGTAACGGTCTTCGGCTCCTGGGTCTATGTCCTCAACAACAACACTGCAAACGCTGCTGGCAATATCGCCGGCTTCTCCCTAAGCGCAAATGGCAAACTATCACCTATTGCGGGATCGGTTCAGCCGCTGAGTGGAGTCGCTACCGTAGCCGAGATCGCGTTCAACCCAACCGGCACAATACTCGCAGTTACCGAGAAGTCAACCAACCTCATCGACACTTACACGGTCAACAGTCAAGGAGTTGCTACCGGTCCAACCACTACTCCATCGAGCGGGGCTGAGCCTTTCGGCTTTGTCTTCGACTCCAAGGGTACACTCCTCGTCAGCGAGGCTCCGGGCAGCGCAGCATCCTCATACTCAGTATCATCCGCAGGCGCAGTAACCACCATCAGCGGATCCATCGCAAACGGCCAACTAGCAGCTTGCTGGCTGGTCGCCACTGGAAACAGCCGCTACGCATACACGGCAAACGCACACAACCACACCATATCCAGCTATACAATTAGCCCAGACGGTACTCTGACACTGCTCAAGCCAGTTGCCGCCGATACGGGCGCTACTGATCTTGACATGGCCTTCACCGGAAACAGCCACTTCCTCTACGTCTTCGTACACGGCTCTAACTCTATCGAAGGATTCAGCGTCAACCACGACGGAAGCCTAGAACTCGTAACAACAGTCACTGGAGTCCCAGCAACCGCAGACGGACTAGCAGCCTTCTAAACTCCCAAAACTGCCCCTTTTTTCTAGGGCTTACTCTTTCTTTGATTGTCCACAGCGACTGTCTTTAGCGGAAGATCGCTTGGTGCTTGACTGTCTGGACAAGGTGTCCTTTCGGCTTAAGCCTATTTTCCCTGTCGACAAGTACAACGTGAGGCTTCCAGTGCAGTGCTTGTTTCTCGCTCATCCAAGCGAAGGCTGTGATGATGATCTCGTCTCCCTGCTGGACCTTTCGGGCGGCGGCGCCGTTGATCGCAGCGGTCCCGCTTCCTCTCGGGGCTGAGAGAGCGTAGGTGGAGAATCTTTCCCCATTGGTAATGTTCCAGATGTCGACTTGTTCGAAGGGAATGATGCCGGCAGCCTCCATCAGGGATGAGTCTATCTCGATGCTTCCCTCATAGTTGAGGTCGGCACCGGTCACTCTAGCACGGTGGATCTTGCCCTTGAGCATTCGAAGCTGCAATACCTGTTCGCCTTCTACAGTGATAATGGTGAGACTCGCTAGAATTGAATGAGAGCTACCTTCTCTCTAGAGAACATAGGAGCTTAGCTGGAACGTGTCAAACGATTCGTAGCTGATCGCTTATGCTTCCTCGGGCGGTGTTGCCTTGTGAAACATGCGATAAAGCATTGCGTCATAGCCGATTTTCAATACTCCTGCGAACACGAAGGGCGAGCCGATCCATAGAACGGTAATCAGGTACCCGGCCAGCGAGGGACTGACGGATTGAGCGCTGGTTCGTGAAACGTTGGTGAAACCGGCTGCGGGAGTCCTGTCTCGTTCCGAGACCATGCTCATCAAGAACGATTGTCTAGTAGGGACATCCATCTGAGAAAGTGATTGTCTGCCAAGCAAGAGAATGATCGCGGGTCCTGCCGATGGGGCAAACGGGATCGCCGCGAGCAGGACGTTGGATGGAATATGACTGAAGACCATCGTATTGACGAGGCCGAAACGATGCGCGAGCCGTGCGGCCAGCAGGAAAGAGACCGCGGTTACGACTTGGGCGGTTCCAAACAAGAGTCCGAGCGATGTTAGGTCTAACGAGTATCTCTCGAAGAAGTAGTACGATAAGATGCTCTGGCCGACGAATCCTCCCGCGAACGCGTC
Organism: bacterium; assembly: GCA_021323995.1. GTDB lineage: Archaea > Thermoproteota > Bathyarchaeia > 40CM-2-53-6 > 40CM-2-53-6 > 40CM-2-53-6. The sequence goes on from JAJPJY010000069.1 coordinate 5,803, forward strand.
CACCGAGAACAAGGCGGACATCTTGTACACGATAGGCTTGGACTCTCTAGACAATACTTGACGAGATGAGGATACCGTTTGCTCTTGTTCAATTTTTTTGGAGAGACGGGAATAGAGAAGTGCGCCTAGGAGCCCGGAGACGAGATAGGCGGCGAAGAGTGGTCGATAGCCTGCGATGCCCGGACCCAGGTATCGAGGAAGTCCGGCCAGAAATGATCCGATAGATAGGGACGCGTAGCCGACTAGGTTGTAGAGGCTGAAGGTTAGTGTTCGCCGTTTCAGGTCAGAGGTTCTCGGCAGGATCGCCTGGTCGAGTGACAGGAAGGGTCCGGTCTCTCCCGATCCCACGGACATGTTCCCAACAATGCCCGCAGCGACCGGCGCCCACCAAGAGGCTGAGGCGAATAGCAAGGCTCCTGCGAGCGCGTCTGTCAAGGCAAAGAAACCGAGAGAACGTCTGCGTCCAATTCGGTCCGCTACGAGGCTAGCGATGAAAGTGTAGAATGCGCTGGTTGCGACCGTTAGTGTCAGGACAATACCGATCTGGACGGCATTGAATCCTAGCTGGCTTAGATAGACGGGGAATAGAACGCCGAGGAAACCGTACGGGATTGTCCGGACCATCTTCTCGGCGAGGACCAGTCTTCCATCGCGAGAGATCCAGCTGAGAAACATTGCCGATTCCTGCGTGTTGAGGGTGGTGTTTACATAGATAATCTGCACACTCGAGAGTTATGAAATGGGTTACTCGAGAAAAGGCGAAGGTCGACCGGATCGCGTGCCCTTGGCTGATCAGAAAGTTCGTTGACAAGAACCCCGAATTCCTCTTCGTCCCACCCGAGACTATTCCACGAGTCGTCAAAGACACAGGCGCGATAGCATACGACGCCAAGGGTGTAGAACTGACACATTACAAGGAGAACGGTGAAGAGCGCGTCAGCTTCGACGCGATTATCAAGAAGTACAGTCTGACGGACCCAGCGCTACTCGAGCTCGCCAAGATAGTAAGAGGAGCAGACGCGAAAATCCCGAACCCTCCGCCGGAATCGGCTGGACTCGAAGCCGTAGCGCATGGTTTCCGGAATCTTTCCAAGGACGACTTTGACAACATGCGACTACAATTCCCAACCTATGATGCTCTCTACAAGTTCTGCCAGCTGAAGGTCGAAGGAACTCAGAAGCTAGAGTACAACGTCGCTCAAGCCGCACGGTAAGTCTAGGGTCAAAGCCTGAAACTCCTCGGCCACATAGACCTGCCTACTCACCAGAACAAGGGCGGCTTCGACCACGCCGCCATCCACGACAAGTCAGGAACCCTATACGTCGCGCACACAGCTAATGACTCGGTCGATCTGATCGACATCCGGACCGACAAATATTTGCGCTCAATTCAAAATCTTCCCGGAGTCGCGGGCGTGCTTGTCTCGAACGAGAAAGATCTGGTCTTCACCTCCAACCGCGGCGAGAAGACCGTAAGCATATTTCACCACGGCAGAGAGAACAATCTGGACAAGATACGCGTAGGCGGCTTTCCGAACGGACTAGCCTATGATCCATCGCGAGACAATCTCATCGCCGCAAACGTTTCTCGTCCTGATGATCCTAATCCGATCACGGTTTCCGTGGTAGATGCAAGAAAGAAGGTACTGGAAGCTGACATCATAGTTCCGGGACGGACTCGATGGACAATCTACGACGCGAAATCGGACCGTTTCTTTGTCAACATCTCAAAACCCTCACAGATTGTCGCGATCGAAAGTAAGGATCCAGACGGAATAGCAGCCAGCTATGATATCCCTGCGACAGGTCCCCACGGACTTGACATTGACTCTGAAGATAGGAAGCTCTTCTGCGCTTGTGATCAAGCAGCTCTATTCACGGTTGACCTAAGATCAGGAAAAGTTGCCAGAATGGGGCCACTCACCGGCCCGCCTGACGTCATATTCTACAACAAACGCTTGAACCATCTTTACTTGGCCATTGGAGATCCCGGAGTGATCGACGTTTACGATACAAACAAGGGAAAGCTGGTCGAATCAGTGAAGACGGAGCGCGGAGCGCATACCATCGCCTATAGCCAGGCGGACAACAAGGTGTATGCGTTCCTGCCGGAGACCCACAGAGCTTTGGTATACCTGGATGAATGAAGGGACCGACAACACTTATCTCAAATGACCAATCTGATCCAGCGAACTTGAAGTCTCAGAAGGAGAAGGCTGAGGAGTTTCGCGCCCTTCACCGAAGGGGCCGCATACTGGTTCTTCCTAACGCTTGGGACGTTGCAAGCGCGCGGGCCTTCGAAAACGCTGGGTTCCCAGCCGTCGCCACCTCCAGTGCCGGCATGATGGTCTCACTAGGCTATCCTGACGGAGAGGTCATCGACAGGAACGAATTTGTCCAGGCGGTCAGAAGGATCGCAAAGATCCTAACAGTTCCTCTCAGCGTAGATGTGGTCGCAGGGTTTGGCGAAACACCCGATGAAGTTGTCTCAACCGTTAGAGAAGTGGTCAAGACTGGAGCTGTCGGGGTAAACATCGAAGATTTTCTCCATGCCGAGAAGAGATTGTTTGCTGTTGAGAAGCAGGTCGAGAAGCTCAAGGCTGTCAGGAAACTTTCGCAGTCGTTGAACATTCCATTCGTCATCAACGGACGGACAGACGCTTTCAGGTTTGGAGAAGGTGATGAGCCGGCTAGATTGAAAGAAGCAATTCGTCGGGCGACAGCGTACAAGGATGCTGGGGCTGACTGCGTTTATCCAATGGGCTTGGTGGATCCCGCTTCGATCTCCACCTTCGTAAAAGCTCTAAACTTTCCAACCAATGTCATGGTCAGAAAAGGACTCCCATCCGTCAAGGAATTGGAGAGGCTAGGAGTTGCACGCGTGAGCTTTGGACCCAGCGCCTCTTACGCTACAATGGGTCTCCTAAAACGGATCAGTAAGGAAGTCCTTGAGAAGGGCACGTTTGATAGTCTGATCGACGGCGCGGTAAGCTACGACGAACTGAACAATCTAGCTTTGCCGCGAGCCTGATTTTTGGAAAGAGACTATCAACTACGACCTCCAATAGCGCGGCCGGTTTCAGTAGATGGCAATGCGTGTCGATAATCACAGTCACATCATTCTCGCCAACATTAACGATATGGTTGCGGCGGCCAAGGCGAAAGGTGTTACAGAGTACTCCATTACTGAGCATGTCTCTCAGTTTAAGGAACTCCGAGAATCCATCAAGTTTGGCTCGACACATTCCTCTGGAAGACTCTTCGAAGACTTGAACCAATATGAAAGGGAGTTTCAGAAAATCGAACTACACGATCCGGGAATGAAGATCAACAGAGGTCTCGAGGTAGACTTTTCACCCCGGTTCGAGTCTCAAATTGCAGAATTCGTTGACAGGTCCAAGTGGGACGTTCTGCTCTGTTCAGTTCACGAGTTTGAAAACGCGAAGGATATCGAAAAGAATCCTGGAAGAGCGTTAGACCAGGACGAGGTAAACAGTCGCTGGCGAGAGTACATCAGGCTCCAGCAACTAGCGCTCGAGAGCGACTTCATTCCTTTCCAAGTGCTTGCTCATCCAGTTAGAATGTTCAGAGGTCTCCGAGCAGCTCCCTCGGAGATGGAGGAGCTGTTGCTCGGGTTAGCGGCGACCGCGGCGACAAGGGAGAAAGCTTTGGAGCTAAATGGAAACGATATCGATAACGCTCCCAGACTGGTTCGTATGCTTGCTTCGGCTTGTTCAAAGACTGGTTGCAGAGTGAGCTTAGGCTCAGATGCGCATCATCCAAGAGGAGTGTTCCGTAACATGGAAACTGCAATGCAACTCGTTGACGAGTTCAAGCTGAGACAATTCAGCATAGCTTCAACGCGTTAAGTCAACCCTCTTATGCCTGGACGAAAGCGCCTCGGAATCTGTATGATCAAAGGTATTCACGGACTATTCTACACATCTCGACCAGAGGAAGCTCGGGCCTTCGTCCGAGACAAACTTCAGCTTCCGCATACTGATGTGGGTGACGGCTGGCTCATCTTCGATCTCCCGGAAGGAGATTTTGGGTTCCACCCTATTGACGAGTCTGGAAAACCGCCATCCGGTACCCACGACATATCCTTCTACTGCAACGACATCGAGAGCACAGTTGCGTCGCTGAAGAAACGCGGAGTAGTTTTCGACCAGGACATATCCGATGCGGGCTTTGGCCGCATAACATACTTCACCATACCAGGCGACGTGAAAGTGATGCTCTACGAACCCAAATATTCAAAATCCAAACCGAAAAGGAAACCTAAACGATCCAGCACCTCTAGGGTTCAGAAGCGCCGGCGTCGCGGCTAAAGTATTGTCGGGCTCTTCTCACCTCTAATCTTAACATGATTACGCATCGAGAATGCTTGAGCTGGTAACGTTTGGTCAAGTCATCAGAAAGAATGCGGGGCTCTTCAGCCAAGAGACTCATGCTCAACGAAAAGAAACTGGTTACGAAACAACGATCGAAAGAGGTCGACGCATACATATCGGCCGCGCCAAAGGAAGCGCAGGCTAAACTCCGGCGGTTCCGAGCAATAATTAGCGAGGTGGCACCGACGGCCGTCGAACGCATAAGCTACCAGATGCCGTTCTACGACTACAAGGGACGCCTAGCTTGGTTCGGGCTGCACAAGACGTACATCGGACTGTATCTTCGACCTCCGGTTATCGAAGAGCACCAGAAAGAATTGGCCGGCTTCGGAACAACCAAATCTGCGGTGCACTTTCCCCTCGACGAAAAAATCCCTACCTCTATGGTCAAGAAACTAATCAGAGCTCGGTTGAAAAAGAACGAGGCAGAGACAAGCAATCGCGACTACGCGCGGACTCGATAGACCCCAGTGGGTCAACGAGCTTCGAAGGCTTATCATCATCCGCCAAGGAAGAGTGGCCAGTTGATTATCTGATGGACGTGTTGAAGGAGGCAACGGCGATCGAGCCTGAGATTATCAAGACTCGACGCGAGATTCATCAGCATCCTGAACTGGCCTATCATGAAGAAGCGACCGCTAAACTCGTCGCTGACAGACTCGAATCTCTGGGAATAGAGGTCCGGCGGAAGGTTGGCGGCACAGGGGTCCTGGGCACTCTCAAGGGGTCGAAGAATGGTCGGGTTGTGGCTCTGAGGGCCGACATGGACGCTCTACCTTTGGAGGAGAATGCTGATGTCGCCTTCAAGTCCAACGTCAAGGGGGTTATGCATGCTTGTGGTCACGACACTCACGTAGCTATTCTGCTCGGCGTTGCCAGGCTACTAGCCCATCACAGAGACGAGCTTCAGGGAACGGTCAAATTCCTCTTTCAACCCGCCGAGGAACACGGAGGGCGTGGTGGTGCGAAACCGATGATTGAGGACGGAGTGATGAAGGACCCGAAGGTGGACTTTGTCTTCGGTCTTCACATAAGCGGCGACCATCCATCCAAGGTCTTCGGTTTCAGAGGAGGGCCAATTATGGCAGCTCCGGACACGTTCAAGGTCCGCGTTATCGGGAAGGGAGGACACGGATCCGCCCCACATCAGACCATCGACCCGGTCTATGTAGCCGCTCAGATCATTACTTCGATGCAGGGAGTCTCTGGGAGAATGATCGATCCTATCCAGCCGTTTGTGGTCACGATAGGCTCAGTCCACAGCGGAACTAAAGAGAACATCATACCCGACGAAGCGGTTCTCGAAGGAACAATCAGAACACTAGACGAAGCCACTAGGAAGACAGCTAAGGCTAAGGTCCAGAAGGTAGCCGAGGGAGTTGCGAAGGCGTTCGGAGCGAAGGCAGTAGTCGATTTCGAGAAAGATGCCTATCCTGTGACAGTCAACGACCAGAAAGTAACGGAACAAGCGATGAAGATAACAAAGAAAATCCCCGGAACAAAAACAATCACCATGAAACCATTACTCGGCGGAGAAGACTTCTCCAGATTCCTACTCGAAGCACCAGGCACATTCTACTTCCTCGGCACCATAAATCCGACGAAAGGATGTATCTACCCAAATCACAGTTCAAAATTCAAGGTCGACGAGGACGTTCTAAAGTATGGCGCGGCTTCGCTGGCTATGCTCGCTCTAGAATTCACCAAATCAAACAACGTGTAGGACCAGAGTATTCGTTTCAAGAACCATTTGCCCGTTAGGAAAGGGGCAATGCTTGCATAGACCTCAAACGCGATCTCGTCGTAGGTGAGACTGTTACGGTTGACGAATATGTCTAGGTGCATACTCTTGGCCCCAGCAAGGGGTTACGCGAGTCTTTAGCGCTAGTAGTCAGTCTTCCCGAAGTCTGAGAACGGATTTCATAGCTTATTGGAATGGGACGATTGCTCGCGACCCAGAAGAGATTACAGATTCTTATCTTGTTAGTAGCGGGCTCGCTGGTCGCTCTTGGAGCCACTCCGCAAGCTCACGCCATAGGCTATACTCTTACGACTAGTGTAGCCCGAACCCAGGAGTCAAACACGCCTGGAGTCGTCTTGACACTCAATGTGACAGGGGCATCGGTCAGTACAACGTACAAGTTTACCTGGGTAGTTACCGATCCCACAAATCACAATGCGAACGCGGCGAACCAGACAACCACTACGGCTACCCAGACGAGTTTCGTTTTGAGCGTCGACTATCCCTCTCAGTTCGGCGGAACAAACATCGACTACGTCGGTAATTACACGGTCAATGTTCAAGAAAACAATCCCGTCTCGATTCCAAGTGTTGCCACGGGACGTTTTCTTGTCGGACTAACCGATTCTATCTCATACGCGAGAACCTCTACGGCTTCGATCGTAGCGAGCGGCTACGCCAACAATTCGCCTGTGACTCTCAACATCTCCCACCAAGGATCACCCGCTCCTGGATATCCCAAAACGGTCACGGCAAGTCCTACTGGAACCGTCTCAGCCGGTTGGGCCATACCTGCTAGCGTTCCTACGGGAATATGGTACGTGTCTCTCCTACCCGCGAAGAGCATTGCGGACAACCAGACCATTACTATCCTCGCCGCAAACGTAACAATACCCAGGCTGAACATTGCGCAGGCAACACTACAGCGAATGCAGACCCAATCGTTTAGTTTTGACGCTAGTTATCCAAACGGGTCATCTGTCCGTGTCGGTTCGGGCCAGATCACGATAACGGAATCAAATGGAACTACGTTGCCGCTTCAGGCAACTTACAATTCGACTCTCTCAGCCTTCAGCGTCCTGTACAGGGTCCCAATCAGTGCTCCGACAGGTGTTTGGACGGCCGCGATTCAATCGAATGCTTTCAACGACGGTTACGGAAATCTGGGGCCGATAGCCATTCTGTCTGGTAGCTTTTCGATCGACGCGATTAACATCACGATCTCACAGCTGAACATTGGCCAAGTCTCTCTTGCTAGAACGCAGGCCCAAACGGTCAGTTTCAAGGCGACTTATCAAAATGGGATCCAGGTTCAGACGGGTTCAGCCCAAGTCACGATGACCGAGACTGATGGAACGACCTCCTTCTCAACCCAGGCTGTTTACAATTCCACTCTCGGGACATTCCATGCATCATACCGGATTCCTCCAGACAGTGAGACTGGAGCGTGGGTAGCTTCCATAGACGCGGATGCTTTCAATGATGGGTTCGGAAATCTTGGACCCTCAGCGAGCGTCGTGAGAGCCTTCACTGTTGTGGCTGCTAACCTGACCGTGTCCGCTTCTATTCCGGGCCAGACCTATACGCTGGGACAGGTCGTCCCGATTTACGCAATAATAGTATTCCCTGACGGCAGTCTATTCAGAAGCGGCAACGTCACCGCAGTCCTTTCATCCGCAACTGCGCAAATAGGAACAACAAGTCTAACGTTCGTGCCAGGTCAGTCGCAGTGGGTGGGCACTTACACTGTAAAGTCAGGCGATCCTTCCGGGCTACTGCTCGTAACCCTGAAAGTTATCGATTCTTACGGCAACGGTGGCCAAGAAACTGTTTCCGCCATCATTAACGTTCCCCCTCCCGCGCCAGCTCAACAACCGCTAGATCTGTACTATTTCCTCTTGGCCGCTCTCGCAATAGGCTCCGGAGGATCAGGTCTCCTACTGGTCAGGAGGATCAATCCGACCCATGGAGGCTTTGACGAATTCTTCAGACTGACCGGAGGAGAGATCCCAACGGGAACTACTCTCTTGATCCTAGGCGAGCCGGGTAGCGGCAGTAGCACTCTCACCCAAGAGCTGATTCATCACCAACTGGAGAAGGGAGGACGCTGCGGCCTGCTCACCTACGACGCGTTCCCATCAGAGGTCTCTCGCGCAATGAGAAGCTTCGGATGGGACCCGACTCTGAACCTGAGCGATGGGACATTCAAGATTCTAGACTGTTATTCGGCTCTGGCAGGGGCAGAAAACGCGCCCATCAGGGATCCCGTTGATTTCACCGAAATAAGCATCCAGGTCAGCAGCATGATCGAAAAGGCCTCACCAAAGCCTCTGACTCTAGTAGTGGATTCGATCACTCCACTCTTCAACAGCGCACCATCCCGGACAGTCATTAACTTCCTCAGAGTAGTGAGTGCGAAGCTCAAAAGCAACAACGGCATCCTGATGCTTACCGCTGCCAAGGGCTCGATTCCGGAGGAAGTAAGATCAAACCTCGAGACCACTGTCGACGGTGTCGTGGACCTCAGTATAATTCACAGCGGGCAATCAGTGATCAGAAGATTGACCGTCAGTAGACTCGCAGGCAGGAAGATTTCTTCAGAGCCTACGGAATTCGACATTGTACCAGGCAAAGGCATACTGTTTAGAAAACTTCGGATTCCTCTAGGGATAATTTCGCCGAAGAGAAAGGCGGACTAGTTTCTCCTTTCGCCTGTTTGAAGGGCGCTCGATTCTAGTTTGCGGTCTTGTCTTCTAGGACCCTACTGTACACTAGTCCGGCCAAAATAGCGCCAATGAGCGGGCCCACCCAGTAGATGTACCAGTAGCTTGGAAATGAGACGCCTGTTACGAGGCCTGCTATCATGGGGCCCATGGCTCTGGCGGGGTTCATGGCTGCGCCCGTGAACGGTCCCCCGACCAGGACGTCGGCGAGCACGATGAGGCCTACGCCGAAACCGGCGATCTTTGGCGCGCGCTTGTCCACGATTGTCCCATAGACTGCTGTAACTAGGAGGAACGTCATGACGAGTTCGAATACTGTTCCTTGTGCGACTGAGATGGCGTTCGTGGCTAAAACAGGGGCTCCCCAGGATACGGCCTTTCCAATATCGGACGGTAGGACGCTGATCAGGAGGAGGCCCGCGATAATGGCGCCAACTAGCTGAGCGATCCAGTAGGGGATTACGTCTTTTGTTTTTGCCTTCTTTCCGACGAGAAGTCCGATGGTGACTGCAGGGTTGAGATGGCCTCCGGAGATTCCCATAGTAACGGAGATTCCTATCGCGAGGCCTAGTCCATTTGCGAGAGCTGCAACGAGCAGTGAGCCGGCAGCGTCATAAAATGTGAATATGTATTGGCTGGCGACCGCCGAGCCCGCCCCGACAAAGACGAACAGGAATGTTCCGACAAGTTCAGCCGTGAATCTTCGAACAATGTCTGGCTCATTTGACAATTGGGGATTACACGCCTTAGAGACTTTGGAATTAGGTTGCTTTCTTAAGACTTGTTAAAGATGGATTTTTCAGATGCACACGACTGTGCAATCGGCCTCTAGTAGCAGTCCTAGAACTATGCCCACTGCTAATCCGATTGCCAATCCAATTGTCGTTCCCAGGAGAACTGTTTTCGAGATCAACAAATCGCGTCCTTTCTAATCAAAAAGGGAGATGGGTGTTCAGACTATTTCCCATCTTACTTGGGTGTTACTGTCGCGCCTTGGATCTTCAGGAACCACAAGTGCGCTAGTTTGCTCTGTGGCATTCGGAAGTCTACGGTGAAAGCTGTGGTGGATGAGGCTTTGGCGTGGACACCGAAGAGTATCAGGTGGAATGTTTTGCCTGAGCTGTCCTTGACGACGAGGTGGAGTATCATCCTGTCGCTGTGGTAGGTGCTTATTCCATGCCCGCTGACAACAGTGTATGTGCTGCCGCCGCCTTCTACTGACCCAAGGGTCAATGTGCCGCCTGTGAAGTTGAGCATTCCCCGTCCTGGGGAGCTCTTGTCCACAGTGGCGGTGAGGCTGATAGTCGCGGATTCGGTCCTTGTCTTGTTTCCGATCTTGTAGGCCGTTCCTGACCCGCCTATCGTTAGAGTTGTGCCTTTGGCGATTGGTGGAACCTGATGATGGCCATGGTCTGAATGGTCCGCTGCGATTCCTGTCGGGAGTGCGCCGACGACTGGGACTACAATGCCGAGTGCTAGAGCTAGAGTCATTATTGTTCCGATCAGTGCCATTCTTCGCATTTTTCTTCGCGGAGCTTAGCGTATGCCCGGAGGTATAACCCAACAGATTTGATCACTAGTTCAATTGATCAGAACATAGAGTGGAAAACTGGAATATGGAAAGAGGAGTCGCGTGCTCTTTCGCGTGGATTCGGCTACCGAATTAGCCGCGCCGAGTTCAGTATAAAGACCAGTTCGGAAGCTACATGGATTCCAGCCGCGAGTAGAGGATTGAGCAGTCCCTGAAACGCGAGAGTCAATCCGATCCCGTCCACGATCAAGGTCCCGTAGAAGTTCTGCATGATGGCGCCGTAGGCCTGCTTGCTTGCTCTAACGATAGCTGGGACCTTTCCCAGGTCGTTGGTCATGAGTACGATATCTGCTTCTTCGATGGCAACGTCAGTGCCGGTGCCCATTCCTATGCCAACGTTCGCTCTCGCCAGTGCAGGAGCATCGTTGATTCCATCTCCCACCATGGCAACTTTTCGTCCAGAGGACGATAGGTTGTCGATGATGGAGACCTTCTCTGGAGGAAGGAGTTCTGCATGGACCTCTCTGATTCCTACTTGGTCCCCGACGGTCCTTGCGGCGACTTTGTTGTCGCCAGTGAGCATAATGGTCCTCAGGCCCATGCTTTCCAAGTCTTGGATCGCTTGGCGGCTTTCGTTTCGTATTCGGTCTGCGATTCCGATGATTCCACAGATGTGACCGTCGTGAGCAACGAGAACTGTAGTCTTGCCTTCAGACTCCTTTGCAGAGAGGGTCGCGTCTACGTCGGTTGATAGTGGAACATGTTGTTCGGACATGAGCAGTGAGTTTCCTACTAGAATACTTTCATCACCGAACCGTGAAACCATGCCTTTTCCTGCTTGGTAATCTGAAGCCGTGCTTGATTCTGGGTTGATTCCGAACTGCTTGGCCTTTGTTGTGATTGCACGTGCTAGGGGGTGGTTTGACATTTTTTCCGCGGCCGCGGCGAACGTCAACACTTGTCTTTCGGAGTGGCCGTTCAGCCCCACAATGTCCGTGACGACTGGGTCTCCGAGAGTCAGGGTCCCGGTCTTGTCGATTACGACCGTGTCGACCTTGCTCATCTCTTGGACGTACACTCCCCCTTTGACGATGACGCCTTTCTTCGCGAGTCCTCCCATGACGGCGACTATCGCGAGAGGCGTCCCGGCTGCGACTCCGCAGGCGCCCGCTACGACGATGACCGATATTGTCGATATGAGGTTCCTGGTTACAACGAAGGTGACTACTGCAAAGAGGATGGTGAATTCGACTAGCCATGTCGCCAGTTTGTCTGATAGTTTCTGTATCGGGGCCTTCCGACTCTCAGCTTCTTCCACCAGTCTGATAATCTGACCGAATACCGTCTCAATTCCGACCTTCTCGGTCTCTATCTCTAGTATGCCGGACTCGTTGATGCTCCCTGCGAAGACTCGATTACCGATTGTTTTCTCAACTGCTAGGGCTTCTCCGGTGATTGCGGATTGGTTTACGAATCCGGAGCCTTTGACGAGGATCCCGTCGATAGGAATGCGCTCGCCATCTCTGACAATTACGACTTCATGCGGTGAGATGGTTTCGATGTCCGCCTCGACCTCGTCGTTGTGCCGACGGACTAGGGCTCTTCTCGGGATCGACTCTTCCAGTTTCACAATTGTTGCTCTACCCTTGTCTACAGCATAGGATTCGATGAATTCCGATAACAGAACGAAGAAAGTGACCACGACTGCCGCAGTGAATTGGCCGACCAGGAGCGACGCGACTATGGCCACTGTCATGGATACTTCCATGTTTATCGCGCGATGGCGAAGCGAGCGGAACGTCTCCGCAAAAACCGGGAACCCTCCGACAAGCGTGGCGGCAATTGCTATGATGTCGAAGGAGACGAATGCCCGCCAGAGTCCAAAATAGCTGGAGAGGGCGGCCACGGCCATGAGAACGAGACGTATTCCGTCTCTCCCCTGATCTTCAGGAGTTTCTACCGTTCTGGCGATGACTCCCCCCGTCACGGGGAGTTCGCTGGGATGAGTGCTCAACTTCTGTTGGCGACTACTTGTTTTAGTTCGAGAACGAGATCGTTTACTCGCTCTCCCTTTCTCGAAGTGGCGACACAGTCTTCGACAATGTCTTCGATGATGACTTCAACTACGCTGTCAAGCGAGGCCCTGACTGCAGAAACTTGGTGCACAATTTCCGGATATGCTCTTTCCTCAACGAGCATCTTGCGAATAGAGCGCACGTGTCCCTCAATCCGTGCTAGCCTCTGATCGACCTCTGGGCGCTTGTGTCTGGACATACCCCATCCCCGGGAGGGGGTTAACCTATAACCCTATTTCTTCTCGTCCAGGTCCTTTCTGACCTGTTCTTTTATGGTCTGGAAAAATTCCTGGTTCTCTATCCTTCCAGCTTCCGAGTGTACAGCGTCAAGGTCGATCTTTAGGCTCGTATGACTTACGCGGCGTCTTCTGAATACTAGGAGAGTTGCCAAGAGTAGGCCTGCGATTATCGCAGCGAATATTCCGAAGTAGAAGAGGGGAAAACTGGCTGAAGGGCTTCCTGTCGTAGTGCTAGTGTTTTGAATCGTAATCGCCCTGGTTGCGGTGCCGGAGTGGAGGATTGGAAGAGTCGGAAGCTGAGACGATCAGCGACCAGAGGCCGCCGGTGTCGCCTGACTTTGCTATATAGGTACCGACCCAATGGCCGAAGCTCGAATCATAGACGAGCGGAATTGTGTCATTGATTGCCGGGGTCCCGCTATAGACAAGATACGCTCGAGTTATCGCGGAAGGAACCATGGTTCCATCAGGATAGAGCACCGTCACATTGAACCCGAGTTGCTGACCAATCGCAATCACGGTATTCGTGCTCACAGTGACAGACAGGGTAGCCGTCGTCAGCCTAGGAGAATTCGTCAGCGTGGTCACAGGTCCACTATTGCCATAAGCGTCGCTGTACCCATGTGCACCCATACTAGCCGTCCAGATGCCCGTCCGGTTGCTAACTGTGGTCTGATAGGTCGCGTTGAACGTCTGAGACGTGTCGTCGTAGGTTGCAGTGAGAGTAACTTTCCCACTGACAGGGTTTGTCAGAGTCATGAGTCCCACGCCGGTCGTCGGAATAGTTCCATCCGGATAGATTGGCTGGAAACTGAACTGCATCGTGTCGGTTCTCTGATAGGTCGATTTCGAAGACCATATGGATGAGATCGACATGATTGCAACTCGCACTGCGAACGTCTCATTGTCAGGAGGAGACTTGTGAGTCGTCGTCCCTGTCAGGGTCGCTAGGTAATTGTCAATTGTAGCGTTCGGAGGAATCCTCCAGCTAGCCGTGACAACTCCCGTAAGCGACGCTGTCGTGGATGACGAGAAGACGATCGTTGAAGTTGTCTCGGTCTGTATTGTTACGTCTACTGTTTCGGAAGCGTTGTAGCCGCTCGCTTGCACGTTGACGGTCTGAGTTCTCTCGTACGAATTATTGTCAGTGCTGCTCAGCGAGAACGAGGTGCTAGCAACGTTCGGCATTGCGCTCGGCGCGAGCTGGTTGACCATAGCCATGTAAGTGCCGACGAGCGAATTAATCCCCGGGAATTGGGGACTAGTGTAGTTCACTATTACGCTGAACTGGGTCTGAGTAGAAGTAGTGGTATAGTTCATAGGTTGTGATTGAAACGTTGCCCCGGCCGGGTCTTTGACTATGAACCTAAACGAGTAAGTGGTGGAGCCTATCACGACAATACCGAGAGTAACCGTTAGTACGAGTGATACGGGCGTTCCTTCTTCTGCAGTTGCTGGCAGCGCGGTCAGATTGTATGTATTGCCGCCGCTGCTCGGCGCATAGACCTTCGGAAGGCCCCAAAAGGAGAGCATTGAAGCGGTTACCAATATCAGTAAGATGGCTCGACCAATGCCCCGAGAAGACCGCATTACACATTCCTGGTGACGAGTTATGAGTGTTGAGAGGGGACTGAGCGACTAAAGCGGCACGTAACTTCCAATACCTGTTTGGAGTATCGCTATGATGGCTTCCGAAAAAGCGGGGACTCACCGAAGAGGGGAACCGTAGCCACACATCCACTGGCTTGAAGCAGCGAACCGTTGTCGGGCGGTCGCCAAAAACTGCTTACGATCGGCTCAAATGCCCTCACCGATAACCGCTTCGCATGGACGTTGCTCTCTTGCGTCAGAGCCTGCGTCGTCTCTTTGCACACCCTGTCGCCTTAGCCGTCATAGTAGGGGGCGTTTGCGGAGTCAGTGCCCTCGCACTCTTAGAGGCAATAAAGATCTTCAATGTACTCCTACTTGGGCTGATAGCGAGCTACACGCCACCGGGTCCGGGCGGAGAGGGAGGTCCAGCAGTCGCAACCTTCGGCTCAAGGTTCTTTCTCGTCCCAGCCGTAACGTTGATCGGAGGACTGGTTGCCGGACTACTGGTCTACCGGTTTGCTCCAGAAGCTGAAGGGGTAGGCACAGACCAGGCAATCAAAGCATTCCACGAAAAGGATGCGATCATAAGACCACGGGTCCCACTCGTCAAACTTCTCGCATCCGCGCTGACGATCGGTTCAGGCGGAACCTCGGGAAGGGAAGGCCCTATAGCACAGATCGGCGCGGGAACGGGAAGCGCGATCGCATCGTATCTCAAACTGGATCGTAAGACCCGTCAGATACTTCTGGCGTCCGGGCTAGGAGCGGGAATTGCCTCTATATTCAAAGCGCCACTCGCAGGCGCGATCATTGGCGCGGAGATATTCTACACACGCGACTTTGAAGTCGAGGCCTTGATTCCTGGATTCGTCGCATCAGTAGTCGGCTATTCAATCGTGGGATTCGCAACAGGCTGGCAGCCAATATTCTCGACTAATGTAAGCCCTACCGAATTCAGAAACCCGCTGTCTCTACCGCTCTTTTCGGTGCTCGGTCTCGTTTGTGCGCTCCTCGCTCTATTCCTGTTTCGAGTCTATTATCCGACAATCAACCTCTTCCGTCTCTGGAGGGCACCACTCTATGTCAAGACCGCGATTGGAGGATTGATGACTGGATTGTTGGCTCTTGCGTTCCCATCGGTTCTCGGTGTAGGCTATGGATGGGTCCAGATCGCCATCAACCAGCAATACGCCATTTTCTCTCCAATGTCGATCCTTCTTGGAGTGTTTGCAGAGATGTTCGCGCTCTCGTTCACCCTAGGCTCAGGAGGTAGCGGTGGAATATTCGGACCCTCCGTCGTTATTGGAGGATTATTGGGCGCATCAGTCGGCTATCTCTTCTTCCAGCTCTTTCCAGGAATTGTTCCCAGCCCATCCGATTTTGCGGTGGTAGGTATGATGGCTTTCTTCGCTGCCGATGGCAAGGCACCTCTCTCGACAATAGTTCTCGTAGCTGAGATGACGGGAGGCTACGGATTGCTGGCGCCCTCAATGTTCGCGGTGACCCCCGCGTTCCTGTTATCCGGCAAGAGGAGCGTGTTCCCAAGCCAACTGCCCAGCAGACGAGACAGCCCCGCTCATGCCGAAGAATATGGTCTGGCTCGGACCGCTGCTGAGGCGTCTGCCTAGCAGCTACAGTCGTATGTGGCAGCGCTCATCCAAGACTGCAGACTCAACCTAGGTTCAGGGATTTATTTCAGACAGGGAGGATAGTTTTTCTTCACTATCACGACGACTACAGGATTTCAGTTGGGCTTTCGCGTGTCTTCCGAAGAACCATCGTTTCGTTTTTGATTACGACCGGCAGCACTGAGATATGTCTGTCTGCGAGAGCAGTTGATCCTTTGTCTATCTGCGTCGAGCTTCGGCAAGTTGGCGAGTGAGAATCTCTTCCTTACACGTGGGGCATTGGCACCGAGGGTCCTCACAATTCTCGCAAGTTACTCGGTTATGTAGTTCGCGACTCTGACAAGTCAGCGATGTGCATCAACCCACTCTCCCGCTTCAGGGGGTCTTCGCGTATTGAACCTTGTTCTCTCTTGCGAGTTACTTTTCCTGCTAGAACTAGTGAGCCAGCCATTAGGAGGGCCGCGAGCAGGAAAGGGGCGCCTGGAAGACTGATTGGCGCTCCGCTACCGATGAAAAATGCGTATGTGAGCGTGAAAAGCGTGGGTCCGATAACACCCGTGAGACCCATGAGACTTCCGTTGATGCCCTGAAGCTGTCCTTGCTCTTCGGGACCTACTCGTCGGGTCATTAGCCCCTGTAATGCGGGCTGGACGAATCCTATAGGTGCATAGAAGATTATCGCGAGCATGAACACGAGGGCGTTGGGTGCGAGACCCCAGATCACAAACCCTGCTGTGCCAGAGACGATGCCGATCAACAACGCTAGACGCTCGCCAAACCTGGCGACAACTCTGCGGACTAGGAGTCCCTGGACTATGATGTTGCATGCGCCGACGAGGGCTAGTGCTGCTCCGACTGTGGCGTATCCCCAGCCATACCGGTAAGCGGCATACAGGACGTACACACTGGGAAGGACTTGGAAGGCTAGAAAGTTGAGGAAGTTGACGGTTACAAAGCCTGCGAGTCCGGCGCGGGCTCGGATCATCGATAGTGAGCCGATTGGGTTAGCTTTGCGGAGTGAGACAGGGCTCCTATGTTCGGGAGGAAGTGATTCTGGTAGCACGACCAGCCCGTATGCGGCGCTTGCGAGCGAGAGTGTTGCGGCGCCCCAGAAGGGGAAGCGTGGGCCGATTCCTCCAAGCAGTCCGCCGACGAGGGGTCCAATGATGAATCCTACACCCCAGATCGAACCTATCATCCCGTAAGCACCGGTCCGCTTGTTGCCCGGGACAGTGTCGGCGACGTAGGCGAAGCTTACCGTGAAGCTGGCGGCTGTTATGCCGCTGACTACACGGCCGATGAATAGCCACGTTAGGTTGGGGGCCAGGGCCATGATCATGTAGTCGGTGCCAAGCCCGAACGCGGAGAGAATGAGGACGGGTCGTCGACCGTAGCGGTCGGATAGTGCTCCTATCAATGGTGCGAAGATGAACTGCATCAGCGCCCAGACTGTGCCGAAGAGGCCGAAGATTTCGGCGCCTCTTGCAGGGTCTCCTCCGACGAAGCTGACGACGAGACCGGGGAGGACAGGTATGATTATGCCAAATCCGAGAGTATCGAAGAGGACTGTGGCGTAGATGAATGCGAGTGCCGCTCTGCTAGCTTGAGATCTGGTTGAGGTTTCCGTCGATGGAGGTGTTTGGGTGAGCTCAGTCAAGTCATGGACACTAGTGTGGCGGTTTGTTGTGGATGAAGAGTCAGTTTACCGTTAGCTGTTGGGCAGGGCAGGCTCCTACTTCAAGGTAGTGAGGGATAGGAAAGTGAATTCAGTCATGCGTTTCTACCACAGAGCGCAATTCTTCTCCTATGCAGCCGTAATCGCTCTGGAAGCGAACCCGGTCTTGGTTGTTAGAGCCCTACAAGAGGTCAGTCTCTTGGAATTGCTTTTCCACGAGAGAAACGCCCGTCGTTCGGCACTTTAACGCGGCATAGAGCGCCAATGAGAGAGTTGACTAAGCGCATTCCGTGCATGCTGTGGACCCTTTCTGGGATCGAGTTTCATCGACAGAAATAGTTAGAAATCGACTTGTGCTATTGTGCTCCGAGCGGGTATCCAATTGACAGACGATCTCTCGCAGCATCTTCTGGTCCTTGGGAGTGAGGATCGGCTGACTCTGCTCACTACGATTGATCGCGGGAAACAACGCCTCACTTCTCTTGCAAGCATCATTCATGCTTCGAACCAAGAATGTTCTCGTCACCTATCCCGGCTAGTCGAATCTGGCCTAATCAAGAGGGACTCAGCCGGATTCTACGAAACGACTCCGCTCGGAAGAGGAGTGCTCGGACTTCTGCCCAGCCTGCGATTCCTAGTAAAACACAGAAACTATCTTCAGTCCCACGACCTTTCGCCTCTTCCTAGACCTTTCACGGAGAGGATCGGCGAACTGATCGAAGGTAGACTAGTCGGACATTTCAACATCGTCCTAGAACAGATCAAGAAGACCATAGCCGAAGCCAGAGAACACCTATGGCTGATCGCGGACCAGCCGATAATCCCCACCACCTCTGTCGGCGTGGGTTTTCCTTCTCGCAAGCTTCCTGTCAGATTGATCATTCAACCAGGCTATGACCTCAAGGCTTTCTCAGAAGCGAAATTGGCGCTTCCAAACAGATTCGAAATTGGTCTAGTACAGGAAGTGAAAGTGGCTATGGCGATAAACGAAAAAAGCGCAGGAGTGTGTTTTCCGGGTCTCGATGGGAAGATCGATTTTGGGATTGGCTTCACCGGGTCCGACTCCGAATTTCGAACCTGGTCAAGCGACCTTTTCGAGCACTACTGGAAGTCTAGTGAACCAGTCAAATTCTAGGGCCGCACGTTCCACCTCGCCTCTACTCAACGCTATTGTTGAGAATTTCCTACTCTTGTTGAGGAGAATTCAACACCAACCTAGTAGTAGTTATTAAACATGAGAGAAACGAAGTCTGCCACGGCCCAAGAGAGCGACTATGCTCAGCTGTTTGTCTTCCGGGTCCCAAAGAAGAATCGTGAAGCGATGCAGAAGCTTGAGGCTCGAATAGTCACGATGTTCAAGAAACATGGGGTAATGAAGTCAGAATTCTTCCAGCTCACCCCTCATGAAACCGTCAAGGGATTCACAAATCTCGCTGAGACTATTTCGGCTAGTCCTGAGGAGGAGGTCTGGGTCGAGATCGAGCATTACCTGGACAGGGAACATCGGGACCAGATTTTCGCAGCCATTCGAAAGGATATGCCCATGCTTGAACTGTTCGGGCAGTGGTATGGACTCGTAACCCCTGGCATAAACAGCGTCATGGGAGATTTCAACAAACTGAAGATCTAAGCCACAGCTGCAATCGGTAAAGCTCTTTGACTCCAAGTCAAAGGTTCGCGGCAATTGTCGACAAGTTTCGAGGCAAAGCCGGCGTGACGCTCCCGTCCGACGAACCAAGTAAAAAGAGAAAGTTTGGGTCATCAGGATTGAGGATCAAAGGCAAGGTGTTTGCAATGATGTCGTCGAATGGCGAGTTCGTGGTCAAACTTTCTCGAGAGCGAGTTGATAGGATGGTCGCTTCCGGCGAGGCTGCGCGTTTCGATCCCCGTCGGAACGGTCACGTGATGAAGGAATGGGCGGTCATCGCTCCAACATCCAAGACCAAGTGGTTGGAGGTTGCAAGAGAAGCGAAGAATTTCATCGGAAAGTGAAAGCGATGGAGGACAAGAATTTTCTGACGGAGAACAAGTTGATGAATCTCGCAACCGCCGGAAACAGTGATCCCCATGTAGTGCCCGTGGCGTTCATGTTCGACGAAGGACGCCTTTACATCTCCACCGCGGAGAAATCTCGAAAAGTGAACAACATTAGGGCAAACAGTCGTGTGGCGTTCGCTGTTGAAGACTCGACGCGACTCAAGGCGATTGTGGGGAAAGGGACTGCGAGAATACTTCCCTCGCATGGTATCCACGATGATCTGATGAAGAAGCTAGTAATCCACCTCGTGGGTAGCCTAGACCACCCTTACGCTAAACTCATGATGGGGCCGAACAGGGTAATAATCGAAGTAACTCCAACGGCATTAAAGAAATGGGAAAGTCCCCCAACCTGAGGTTTCCCCCTGAGCTTCCTCGCCTTGGACAGGGAGCCGTGAAAATGACGCCGTTATTCGATGAATTGTTTGGAGGTGACTCATACGATAAACGACTGGAGCGGAATCCAAGAACCAGAATCTAAGCATTCATTCGGATCGTTTCCTCACAAAATCGCCGCGCTCGTGCTATTGCTGGAACGAAAAGCGGTCCTAAAAATCTACGAGATAGCAAAGTGCGGCATCCTAGCTCTGAGTCTGGACGATGCAGGACCCTAAATTCGTTAGTGCTGATGTTCTTGTTTGTCGATTTCTCCAGCAACGCTTCCAAGCTCAGCGGTCACACTTGATTCAGTTTTAGCTGGCACCATGGGGTGCCCCTTGGGACAAACCCAACCCTTACTAGTCTTGGAGAACCAGTTCTTCTTGCCACACTCAGGACAATAACGCCAACGCATTTGAGTCGATACGACAATCCCGCCTTTGAGACCGATGCCGATGAACAATCCCAGGAAGCCCCACGCAAATATGAGTGCGTCTGGATATTTGTCCGAGAGTCCTACTGCAGTTCCACCTGCGATCATGAAGACCAATCCGCCTATCCTGCCACCGCCTTTTAGTTTCGTATTCATGATTAGAAACCAGGCAACAAAAAAGAAGAAAGTGAAACCTGCCCAGAAGAACGGACTGTAGAACCAACCGGCGGGTGTCTCCAGCGCGTAGCCCAAGATGACCAGTGCCAGCACAGCGAAGATGCCAGGAACGGCCAAGAGTCTCATTTGGACCAAGCTAGGTTTACACCGCTAGAATCATAGACCTAGCAAAGAGACGAATTCAGCTAGGCCACTCACGGCTGAAGACGAGAGGTCTTCAAGAACACCATTTCTCCCGTATTGACTGGTTATCTGGGTAGCGGCGTCTCCAAACGAGGAAGGATTTTGTACAGTGTCGCCACCCGATGCGAAACCAGATCCCCCAGCAATTATTACATCCAACGTGGTTGACCTATTGTCCTTTCCTTCTGCCGTATCCGTCAAATAAGCGGTTGCCGCAGATGCTCCGCCAGCTATCGTACGCGACAAAAGGGTCGCTGCTTCTCCTCCCCCGAGAACCGACCCTGTCGCGCCTGCTTCAGGTCCTACGAGTCCGCCTGCAGCTCCCAAAGCAGCTCCCGATAGGAAGCTCGCTCCGAAACCTTCGGCAGAGCATCCCTCCGTGCTGTGGCTGCAACCGAGGAGATAGAAGTCTCCTGAAAATCCTCCTCCTGCAACTCCCCCGATGAGCACTGGTGCCACGAAAGCATCTCCCGCTCCTGCCGTAGCGACACCTACGACCACTAGGACTATTACAGAGATGACTATTGTTCGGAATTTGGCGTCGGTGTTCCATTTGTAGATGAGACCTTGCAGGTGGAGTGGGTCGCTTGATGCGCCGCCGATTTCTTCGTAGATGTTATGGTATCTGCAGTAGTCAATGATGCACGTTCCAAGGCCACTACCTGTCGCGGACAGTCCGGAGGGGTCTGCAAGGTCAGCGGGTGAGTCTAGAACGTAGATGTACCTGTTTAGAGTTTCAGGACTAGACAATTGGCCGGGCTTCGAGTCGGGACTGATGAACCGGCCAATCGACGGGTCGTACCATCGCTGGTAGTAGTAGTACAGGCCTATGCTTGGGCTGTATGGTTTGCCTGTGAACTTGTAGGTCTGGGTTCCCGTGGAGCTATTGTCGTGCCCGTAGGGTCGATAGTTGTCTGAGAATATTATCGACCCGTTCGCCGATGATACTAGTCTGGTATTCCCGATAGCATCGGGATGATAGTAGATGATTGTTGGATTGTTCGAGCCTGCGTTGTTCACCATGGCTATACGGAGTCCGTCTGCGTAAACATAGTCGTTGTCTGGACCGAAGGTTCCAGTCTCGCCAAGAGTCTCGGTTCCCAGATATCCATAGAAGACGTAGTATGCCGTGTCTTTCGACTCGACTCTCCGGCCCATACCTTCAAACAGCCTCCTGTTTGTCGCATAAACGCTACGGCATGGAAATGAAATTATCCGGCCTCTTATCGAAGGGCTTGACAAGCCGAAGAGGTAGGTCTCCGTATCCTGCCGCTGCACCATGGATGTTCCATCCACTGCAAGTACGGTTGTCCAAACCTTTCTTTTAAGAGTAAAGAATGAGATCGCTTCTCTTCAGGTCGGCATGATATCTTGAGAGCCTGTCTCCCACGTCGTCGAAACTTGAAGGTCACCATTTCTCAATGATTCAATTGTTAATAGTCAATTCCCATCTTCCACGTCAAATCCCGCTCTACAAGATAGTGTAGTCGAAGGCTTTCACTCAGAGTTTCCTGACGGTCTATTGTACATAGTATATGCGGATATTGGCCTAGGGTGCTTAGTATATAGTGGGTGGAGGTTGGGTGTACGAAACTTCTCCCAGACGAGGAGCGTCCGTTTCTCTCGACAGAGCATCCAGAAGACACCGTACCGACCATGCTAGTGATACCGGTCGTCCTCTGTCTAATCTGCGGACTGTTCACAGGGGCCTTCACTATCGCGCTGCTCTTTAGACGGATCGCGATTGCGCTAGCCGTAACCGGACCCCTAGTATTTTCAGCGATCTGGATCGGGTGGGACTGGAAGGCTTTCCGGAACAAGCACCTCGCGCTCGGCGCGTTTGCTGTAGGTTTCACTCTGACTTTCCTCGCCTTGGACAGGGAGCCGTGAAAATGACGTCGTTATTCAGAAAATTGTTTGGAGGTGACACATACGATAAACAACTGGAGCGGAGTACAAGAACCAGAATCTAAGCACTCATTCGGATCGTTTCCACACAAAATCGCCGCGCTCGTCCTACTGCTGATCATCGCACTGACTTCGCTAGGCGTGATTGGATCAGACCTCTACACGGTCGGAGTCTCACAAGTCGGAATACTAGTGAACCCCTACAATGGAGACTTTAGCGGACCAGTGGCGGGACCAACTCTCGCATGGAAAAGCGTCCCATGGATCAATGTGGTCATTGTTTCGACCTCGGTTCAGACCATACAGATGGTCGGTCCCGGCAACAACATCAACGTGTTGACCAAAGACAATCTCAATGTCTCGCTAGACGTTACGGTGCGCTACGAAGTAATGGCGACCAACGTCATTGCGCTCTACAAACGCTATCCCGCGCTATCGTGGGAAGGCGATGCGCTCGTACCCTTGATCAGGTCTAGCGTTAGAGACGTTGTCGCAAACTATACTGCTGACGAGCTTCAAGCGGTGAGAGCGCAGATACAGGCGGGCGTAGAAGTCAGGTTGACAACAAGTCTCGCGACTGAACCATCGCTCGCGAATGACATTCAGCTAATCGAGATCAACGTTAGGGACATTGTGCTACCGAACAGTTTCCTCGCCGCTATCCAGGCCAAGCTCAACGCTCAACAACAACTGCTCCAAGCACAGTTCCAAGCCCAACAATTGATCGTGACAGCTCTCGGCCAGCGCAATGCTACAATCATAGCGGCTCAGGCCTTGGCGAACGCGACACTGATCCAGGCAGCAGCCAACGCGCAGTCCATCAGTAGCATCATCTCACAAGTCGAGGCTCAGACAAGAACAACCTGGAATTCGACCCAGGTCGCCGATTTCACCAACATGTACACTGAGCTGCAACTACTGAGTAAGCTGACCGGCCAGAACCTGTACATCTTCGTTGGCAGCCCTAATGGCTCACTGATTATTCCCACCAAGTCAGGACCCTAAACCTAATTTGCCTAGGTCTGAATTTCCCAACTTTTTCATAAAGGACCTACTTAGCTACCATACCGTCGAGAAACCTCGATTCGAAGCACCATCATCAACTCTTGTACTTTTGAAGGAACTGGATCCTTCCGGTCCCAGTGATCATACACTTCGAGAACTTCTCTAACAAATCCCGGTGCAAGTTCAACGTATTCATTCGTCTCCGGGACGTGTAGTGGATTGTGCGTATTGATTCTGTGGTGCCTCGTTCGAAGACCCAATTGTTTCTGACTCAAGAGAATTAAGAAGACTCTTAGCCAATAGAGGGGTGCAAACCTGATTTCGGTCGAACATGATCCGTCGCTTTGAAAGGAGGCTCAAGTCGAGCAGAGCCATATCGTAGTCGAATCTTTTCACAAAGTGGAACAAACAAAAAAAAAACGCAGTCTTCAGAGGGTTTTTGCGGACAGTATCGCTTTTGTAATGACGGAGTATGAGTTTCTCAACTAGTTTCTAGAAGAGAGAGCGGAGAAGGCGAATGCTGAACGAAGCCAACTATATCTATTCGCAAAATCAGCCCTTGAAGCTGACTGTATGAATTGACGAGTCTCAACACGGTCATCTTGATCGTTGGAGTTACCATAGTCATAATTGCCGTGGTGATTACTGTTCGTGTCTTGACTGGGCGAGGCTGGAGCAATCTATCCAAGAAACCTGAAAAGGAATCTTAAACAGAACAAGTGCCGAACGTATTCACTAGAAATTTATGCTCCGAGAATTAGACGAAGCCTTAGGACCCGCAGCTATTCCGCTACTTGCTGGGTGAGGGCGTGTTCTTGCCGAAGAAGTTCTTTGGACCCGGTCTAGTAAGATAGACTGGGATGACTATTCCGGCGATGGTTCTGATGATGCCGCCGATGAATCCGATGTTGCCGCCGTAGAGGATCTCAGCTATCCCGAGCCCTATCGATATGATGTAGATTACGATGCCCGCCATCCACGCCCATTTTGCTCCAGTGTAGAATCCTGCGCCCAAGGTGAGGCCAAAAATTCCAAATATGACCACTATGATCGCCAGGACTATGGGTCCGGAGGCATTGCCTGCAAGAACTGAGGCTCCTCCAAAGAGCGAGAGCAAGCCGCCGGCGGCAGCAACTATTGCAATTATCGTGACACCGAGAGGCCTTTTGGGCTTCGGCCCAACTGACGCCATGATTGTTGATTGAGAGGTCGAAAGATAAGACTTAGCTTGATTCGATGGATGGCTTCGTCTGTTTGGAATTTCTTGAGAGTACTAAGAGTCCAGCTCCGTATCCGATTGCTAGCGTCTCAAGGACTTCAAGAGCATTGACGACGGGTCCAATGTAGATACTGGTCCCGGGAAAAGTATGATCACATGGTGGTGAGCCGTAAGGAAGAGCGGGGCAAGATCCGAAGTCTTCGTTCGCGAAAGCAACGGCCAGAAAGAATGATCCTGCTCCTATAGCAACTAGTGTCAACCCGACTGCCTTGACCCAGTTCAAACGACTCTACGCCTAGTTGGGTCCTAGGTGATTCGAAGAGGATTCTGTAACCATCCTATATTTCTCCGCGCCATTTCTTCAAAGGCCCTGCGAGGGATTGAGGATTATCTTCATCATGGCTTTTATATCCAAAACTAGGCGTTAGAGAGCAGACCCTTTCAGAGTTGATTTGACATGCAGCTATCAGGCTATTCGGCTTCAAAAGGGCTGAAGGCTGGGCTAGTCGGCGGACTTGTCGGAGGAGTCGTACTGGGCATATTCGCACTTGTGGGCTCAATGGCTCTGGGACAAGAAGTTCCCTACGTTACAATAGCCAGGAACATGGGTTTCGGCGACTTTGCCGTTGCAGGAGGCTGGATTCTCCACTTCATCGTGAGTCTGGTTGCTGGCGGAGTGTTCGTGGCCGTGACGGGTGTGGTCAAGCGCCTCACTCTCACAACAGCCCGGAAGAGCCTCTGGGTCGGCGCATTGGCAGGAGTGGCTGTGTGGATTGTTGTCGACGTCCCAGTGACAGGCCTTTGGGCTATTGCAGATCTCACAAATCCGAACTTTGCCGTAGGTACGTTCATCCTGCACATCGTATACGGCATAGTAACTGCACTGGTTGCAGTCGTAATCCTCCGACGCAATGTCTCAACCCTGACCAAAGCATAACAGCAATTATTTGCGACCGCTAGGACCTGACAGCCGTAATGGAACTACCTGTTCAGCCAGCCTCGCAAGGGTCCCATGGGAGAAACTATGAGCGAGCTCCCTGGTGCTACCTACTCTGGGGCGTCCCCGTTGTGCTCGCAATAGGGGCCAACGAAGCCCACGACTTCTCCGGACTATCCATAACCGCAACAGGAGCCCTCTGGGTCACGGCCGTCGCATGGGCCGGAATAGGCTGCTTGATAAACGGACGAACCTGCGGCAGGGTCCACTGCAGAATAGACGGAATCCTATTTCCAGCACTAGCCATCATCGGCGCGCTCAACTTGCTGATGGTAATCTCGTTCGGCTGGAACCTGTTCTGGCTCGCCTTCATAGTGATCTTGGTCGCGAGCTTCATTCCAGAATGGACATGGAAAAAATACTCCTGAACCATCCTTACCGCCGTGAAGCCCTATTTATCCAAATAAAACCGTAACGTGCTACCACATCTTGAGAAAGACCACAAGGAACAGTCGGGTACTTCGAACCCATCGCCATGATCCTCGACCTTCTCGCACCTTCTCCGAAGCTGGCTGCGTAGGGAGGGCCATCAATGGCGTTATGAAGAGTTCGTTCGCCATTAAGGCCAGTGAGTTGATCTAGAAGACTGGAATGAGACAGGGATTTCTAACACCTTACGTTAGCGTTTCTGTGCAAAGACGGCATTTCATGCTCACTCCACTAATGTCTTTGGAGAAGCAGTTATTACTCTAGTGGCAGTGATCCTCGACAGAGTCATGCATCTGGTCGTCCTGATCGAACTGGAGAGAGTAGCGGATTGTTTCTGTGCAAAAACGACAGGCCCGACACTCAAGCTGAAACTTTAAGCTGAATTCATCAGTATTCTGAACCTAGCGATGGGCAAGCGACCGATTCCAGAACTTACGAAAGACCAGATTCGTCATCTACTTGAAGTCATAAGAACATCAAAGACAGAGACCACCAAACGAGACTACCTCATCTTTAAACTGATCATCGAGCACAACTTCAAACCTGGCTGGGTCGTGGGAGTAGACCAGCCGGTTAGAGACGTAGAAGATGGTATCCACATTGAAGACCTTGTCGGCGATTCCAAGGTACGAATACGAGTGTGGAGCGGACAAACGAAGGAATCTGCTGAGATTGACATTACCAAAGAGACAATGAAAGAACTTCGTCGCTACGCTGGCGACAGGAAGGTGGGTATGCTGTTCGACCTCACCGTGGGCCGTATCGAACAGTTGACAAAGAAGTATTGTGAAGAAGCCGGAATTCCTTCGAAGCATGTTCGCCCCGAGACACTTAGGAATCGATTGAACCCGAGCAGGCCCATTTCGTTTCAGGTAGAACTTTCGTGGGTGGAAGACGACATAATGAGACAAGCCCAACGTATGACGTACTATTATCTACTGAACTATTGCATCGAGAACAGCATACGCCGCTTGGTCTCGAAAACGCTAGCGAACAAACATGGCCCTGATTGGTGGACTAAATGCACGTCCCCCGAAATACAGAAACACGTTGACGACACACGAAGTGAGGAAAGGAATCTCCCGGGAGCCATTAGGTCGGAGAATCCTTTGGATTATCTGTTGCTTCGAGAGCTATGGGACATTATGAAGGCCAATTGGGCCGACTTCTCGGATAGAGGATTGAATAGGCCCGCGATGAGCCACGCGTTTCTTACACTCAACCAGCTTAGAAGAGTGATCGCCCACAACGTCGAGCTGCCCGAGAGAGAGAAGAAGAGATTCGAGATCTTTGAAGCAGATTGGCGTGATCTATTAGTAGGCTATTAGCGATCAAGAACTAGACAATCTTGAATTAAGACCCTCTCAGGGATTTGGCCTGTAGAAGCGAGACCCGAGCAGTTTCGCCCTTGTGTCTGAGCAATAGCCGAAACATTGCTCAACTCTACAGACCTTGGGTCAGCGGAGCGGCTGGTGCGAGCGACTACGCGTCAACCCCTCACGAATGGAACAAGAACTCGCGATCAGGCTACAAGAAGATGGAATACGCTACCAGACACAGGTCGAGATATCAGTGACGACGGCCGACTTCTACTTCCCGCTGGAGTCTAGACCCTTGCTAGTGTTTGTCGATGGTCGGGTCCCTCTTGGAACCACGCAGATGATCAAGGACGAAGAGTTACGGTCACTGTTACGGAAGAGAGGATACAAAGTCCTCGAGCTACACTACAAGAACTACTCGGATAATGCAAGGGACAATTTGTATGGCAAGCTAATGGAGTGCATAGGCGGGAGATAATTCCTCTATTTAGATCTCACCGTTTCGCCCTATGGACCGACTCATGCCATTCTCACGAACGGTCGATTCTGCTATCCCTTGGTATCCAAGGACTGAGTTGTAGGGACTATTCTTATTTACCCATATCTGCAGATTTTTGGTCGAGAACTTAGAATCCGATGTCCCAGTCAGCAAGGTTCTGTCCGAACTGTGGCCGAGCTAGTAGCTCCAAATTCTGTCCTTACTGTGGCGCCAGCATGCAAACTCACTTGTCTCAAGTGCAGCCCCAACCTCAGATCGTCTATGCCAAGAAGGTCAGTCATCGTGGCGCGATTTTAGGTATTGTCTTCCTATTGCTGGTGGTAGGGTTCTTTGTACTGCCCATTGTCAACATTGAGTCAGTGAACATTGCAGTTGCAAATGTGTCAGTGACCGGTTCTGTATCGTATGCTCTGTTTCAATGTGGAGAAGTGCACCTGACTGGGTCAACTGTCGGCGTCTCCGTAGATCGATACGAATGGGTTTGTGGGAGTCAAGCTCCCTAGGACGGGCTGAAGGCCGTGGCAGAATTCGATAGGCGCTTTTGTCCTGATTGCGGTGCAGCGGTTCTGAAGGGTACCAGCTTTTGTGGTGATTGTGGGCATCGGATCTCGTTCTCCGATTCGGCTTCTCCTGAGAAACCTAGTGATCAGTCTAGTTCAATCCGGAATGCTAGTACGAAGGAACCATCGCCAAACATTCAGGTGCAAAGACCCTATTGGACCGCCGCAAAGGTCGTCGGATTGGTTCTGGTCATGTTCATAGCCGTTTCTGCTGTGGGTGCCGGAGTATACTACACACTTTCCAAGGGCCAAACCGCGACTGGAGGATCTGATCATTCATGCTCCTCAGGTCAAACTCTCGTAAATGGCTCGTGCTATGCCAACTGTAGCAATGGCGCGACGAATCCACCAACATGCGATCAAAACTCGCAATGCAGCGATGGCGCCATCAATCCACCTCTATGCACAGTCTACTCCAGTTCAGTTTCGTTATCCTGCACACCAACTGACGGTTTTTACAGCGGTAATGTCGGGACCGGTCAAGGCCCATTTGGCGCATATTGCACCGCGACCGTGACTGATAGGACGATACCTACAGGAACCGTCGGATGGTCTAGCTATCAGGCTTTGGGTGGAAGTAGCACGTGTACTCTTATCGGGACTTCCGGCTCAACTTCAGCATGTAGCGACACGCTTACTCCGGCACAGCCTACCAACGGATATCTTACGCACATGACAGTTCTTGCAAACTACCAAGGTGACAATAGTCACACTAGCAGCTCAGTATCCAGCACTCTTACGGCACCTTCAACGGTAACCCTCAGCGGAACCGCAATGTACCAGCCTGGTTGCATTGGTTGCTCGGTGACGAGCGTAGTAATAGTCAACTCCGGAACTCACCAAACAACCACAATAACTTCAAGCACTTGTCCGGGGAACAGTAACTGGTGCTTCACAGTTTCATTGCCCAACCTTCAAAATTATACCGTGCATGTCTATTACAGTGGAACCTTTGGTTCCGGGGCCTGCAACTCAGTTGGATCCAATCCGAACTTCTACGTTGACATCTACCAATTCAGTAATACAGCCGGTGGAAACTTCGACTGTGCATGACAAGAATGGTATCGAGGTTGGTCTGAATCTGTCCGACGAAGTCAACAACCACGAACATCCTACGATAACTTACAAAGCCGATCGGCGTCATCTGTATTAGGCCAATAATCCTCTGTTGCAATTGGGTTTGGGAGGTCATAGCATGGGGTTAAGCAATGAGGAGCTGGCAGGATATTGGTGTCCCCAATGCGAAAAGTCCGAATTTCTTGAGGGCTACCCTGAGCATGGACGGGCGTGGTGCGCGAACTGCGGCTTTGCTGCCAGTACTAGAGACTGGAAAGATTGCATTTCTCTTTTTTGACCTTGAAAGTTATCGAGGTTCTAGCGGACCGGAAACTCAGACCGTTCCATCCTTCGTTCTTGAATTAGTCGCTTGATTCGTTCTTGTTTGGGGGCTGAGTCCAGCACTATGTCCAGCCTTGATTTCCACGAACACCACTTCATGGCTACGTTGGTCTAGACATTGCTGATTGTTTTTCCGTGTCGCCTACATGCCGGGTCAACAGATATCGTGGGATAGAATTCGATTCAGGAAATCCTTTTATTCGTATAATGTTCGAACACGTTAATATTCCAAAATCGGGAACAGAGGTGATTAGTTGAACGCGTTCACGATAATCGGGATTACTGCAATCACCCTGCTTTCAATCATGCCAATAGCCAAGACCGCACCGCCTACTCTTACGATTCAATCACTTTCAAATCAGATCACGCTTGTCCCATGGGAGCGGGTAATACAGAATCAAACTAACACCGGATCCGGGTTCATAGATTTCTGCGGTGTACCATCGAACCCAACCGCACCACCTTGGTACGCTACGTACGCGGCTGGTTACAATTTCACGATCAGTCTGAATGGAAAGGATCCGGGATCTACTTTCATCAACTTCAAGTCCGGCATTGCCGTACCCGCCATTTCTAATGGAATGTTGTGGGTTCTCTACAACTCATCTGACATTTCAATGCCGTTGATTCGGGCCTATTGTGACTATCAATACTACGGTTTCCTTACTTCTAGCTCAGAAGTCGAGATCTACACTAAGGCAGTAACGGCCCTTTCGATAGCACCCTTCGTCGACACAAACTCGTGGCGAGTTCCTAACTCTGGCACGTATACATTCTTGCAGTTGTTCAGTTGCTCATGCCAATCAAATCAAGTGCTCACAAATTTCGCTAAGATCAACGCTACAGCCACTTGGACAGTGACAACGTTGTCATAGAGTTGTCGAGCCTATTCACATTCTTCCTCTCAACCCTTTTTTTGACCTAGTTTCGGTAGCAAGACCACGCGACCTGTAAAATGCAGGTCTTTTTGTCGCCCATCATACCGGGTAGCTGCGAGTGCTCGCTTCGGGTTCTGTTGAATAAGCACGGCTTAGACCCTTGCCGCAATCAAGGCGTGGCAAAGGTTGAGAAACAGGTTACAGAACAGCTTTCCAAATCGATAATCGGAAATTACTATCCTGGACACGTTCTGAAACGGGTACCCAAAACAGCGCTTGGAACTCGCGTCCGGAAACGTGTTCTGAAAACGACTATCGTTAACTATTCTAGACCCCCCCGGGGCCTATCCAGGTCTCGCGAGACGCTTCACAACCCGCGACAAGATCCACGTTCTACGATACTATGTTTCTGAGTAGAAACGGTAGAATCGGTCCTTGGACTCGCCCAGAACAAGCCGCGATCGCAATTCACGGCATAGTTTTTGACCTAGGCGTATTCTGCACGTTCACCGGGACGCTAACCGCTACGATCCTAGAAACACTCGACCAGCCAGATCTGCCGCCAGACTCGAAAAATTCGCCCAAAACAGTTTCAACCAGCAAGACCACTCTCTAAATTTCCCAATCCTCATTCACTCGCGACACAAAAGTGGTCTTTGGAGGAGAACATTGTCTATGATTCGCCAGGGAACAGATCCCGATTCGTGATCTGGAGGGTTGGGCCCGATACTGCCTTCGTTAGCCCGTTTCGTAAGCGTGAAAGGGCCCTACCGGCGATAGGAAACAAGCTTGGACTGATCGAAAGCAAAAATTCTCCCGCGAGACAAAACATTGTTTCCGGACCCTCGTAAGGGAAGGATCGTCCCCAAGGACCCATTGTCCCCTAAAGGCCCCTTCGCGGTTACCATAGATTCTTTCTTTCGTCTCGACCATCGAAACCCGGTGAACCTTCCGACGAAGCCACAAACCCTAATCGCACTCTTCACCGCAGTTGGCATCCTTTTGGTATCGTTGGCCTTCTTAATTCTCTCAAGTGATCAAGTCTCATCTTGCACCATTATCATTCCCGGACAGCCCTACACGTGTGGCACGCCCACGATAATTGCCAATCCACCCACCACGCTCGCATTCGGAGTACTCACTGCGCTTGGCGCACTAGCCCTTGGGGCCGGGACCTTTATGCTTCTCACATTTCTTCGAAATAACCGAACAACCTCCCCGACTGACAAAAAGCCCCTAACCGAATGAGAGGACAATGGCGCCGGGAGTGGGATTTGAACCCACGCGTCCGTGAGGACACAGGCTGACAGGAGAGCCATTTTCCAGACATGGGCCCGCACTGTTCTGAGCGGACTGCCCGGTACCAGGCTCCGGAATCCCGGCCCGACAAGCCACAATGTCCATGGACTATTTTTCCCCTTTGGACACTGAAAACAACCCGCGAATCATCCGGAATGAGATGATGAGAAGTAGAGTGGCGATGGGAGCGAGCCAGCCAGCAACCCTTAACGGGCGTATTGGCAGTGCTCGCGCCCGGGGGACGCCACCCTTGTATTGGGTTTACCGGTGAAAACGGTCCTAAGCTATGTGTTACCCGTGACCATGAGGACCCGTAACCGTGGGAACCTAGCCCGGTAGGCACGATTTTAAGAGACCAAGCCGCCCATTGGAGCAGGGTAGTTTTGGACCACTGCGCAGTATGCGGGGCAGAGGAGTTCATTCCCTACAACTGTCGATACTGTGGCGGCGTCCACTGCGTCTACCATCGACTACCCGAGAACCATGAATGCCCAAACATAGCCCAGGCACGCGCGCCCCGGCAGAACGTTCAGCTAGAACGTCGACGAACCGGGACCACTCTACGACTAGTCCGGTCTCCCCGAATCGCCATGATGCCCGGCCGAGAAATTCTCGCACTCTCCGTCGCTTGGATCGTCCTTGGAATCAGCTTCTCCACCCGGTGGATGTACCTAGGCTGGCTCTCGCAGCCCGTAGCTTTCCTCGAAATCTTCCTCCTAACATTGCTGATCATTGGCACCGGCTTTCTCGGACACGAACTAGCCCACAAGCTTGTAGCC
This sequence comes from bacterium, assembly GCA_021323995.1. Lineage (GTDB taxonomy): Archaea > Thermoproteota > Bathyarchaeia > 40CM-2-53-6 > 40CM-2-53-6 > 40CM-2-53-6. The sequence goes on from JAJPJY010000069.1 coordinate 38,897, forward strand.
CAGCGTTACGGTGCATGGGCAGAGTTCAGACTCTGGACTATCGGCGCCATAATGGCGTTAGCCTTCGCGGCCATACCCCCAGGAAATGTTGTCTTCGCCGCGCCAGGAGCAGTCTACATCGCGTCACGCTCTAGATACCTTGCTGATGTTATGGACCGGAAAACTAACGGAATAGTCTCCCTCGTCGGACCCCTCGTCAACGTTGCAGCAGCAGGAGTCGCCGGATTACTCTACGCCGGCCTCTCAGCTGCTCGTATAGGGATGACGATCAGCGGCTTCAACCCGCTCCTCTGGGCTATCCAGATCAACCTCTGGCTGGGAGCGTTCAACATGATACCGCTCTTCATTCTCGACGGTCAGAAAGTGCTCAGCTGGAACAAGACGATCTGGGCATTGATAACAATCCCGCTATGGACAGCAACAGCCCTCAGCATCCTACTACTATTCCCGTGAGTCTGAGCCCCATCTCAGCACACTACCGCCGGTAAAGCGATACTCTTGTCCACACTTGGCGCAGACAACTGTATACTCTTCATCAGCAGCGACTTGGACCTTGATCTCTTCGCCACAGTTGCAGACGAAAGAGACCTCGCTGGTTGACATTCTAGGATGAGGTTGCAACCTGGACAGTCTGGCTCGGCCGCGACTTCCACAATCGGGGATAAGTGTCGACCGGCATGATCACCCGGACCGTCTTGGCAGCAATCCCTCGTTCTTCTTTCATTATCTGCTCGCTCGACATCAATGCTCTAGACAATGCGACCAGCTCCTCCTTCAACGTGAACAATGCGATCGGCGTACGGGGATAGATCTTGTCGCTAAGCCGGACAATTCCCGGAACCGCCAGCTCCGCACCGTGACAGATAGAACTGACCGCAGAGTCACGCAAGTACACGCGCGGAATGTAGTCGAACGCTGATTCCATCGGCTTGACAATTTTTCGAAACAATTCCTCTCTCTTTTCGCCGGTAGACTGTGACAGCTCTAGCACGTCGTAGAGCGATTGAATGTCGGATTCGCTGAAGCTGCCCGCACGAGTCCTCCTCAGCTCTCGCATGTGAGCACCCACCTGGAGCACTTCGCCTAGGTCATAGACGAGTTTTCGGATGTAGGTTCCGGCTTGGCATCCGACCCTGAACAGGACCTGTCGACCATCAATCTCTACATCTCTGATGTAGTAGATCCGTCTTTTTCGAAGATCCCTTCTCACCGCCGCCCTTACCGGCGGCCTCTGAAGAATATCGCCAACAAACTCGTTGAGTGCGGCTTCTATCTTAGGTTGGTCTATGTCTCCGTGTAGTGCCATGAGACAGACGTATTCTTTGCCGGTGAGGAGAAACGCCTGGATCGTCTTGGTAGCGTCTTCGAGTGCTAGCGGCAAGACACCGGTGACCATCGGATTGCTCCGACCCTTGTCGGGTCTCTAGAGTTCCGCCGTGGCCAGCGTGTTTCAATCCTAGCATTCTTTTCACCCACGCCACAACCTCGTGGCTTGACGGTCCAGACGGCTTATCCAGGTTGATCAGTCCAAACCGGATGTGCTGGTCTAACGGTCTCTTCAGAGGAGGACAACCGTACGATGGGTCGGTCTCTTCTTCGAGCTTGACCAGCAGTTTTCTCTCAGTTTCCCATGGCGCGATCTGAGACACTCAAATCTCCAACGAAAACCGTTGAGCGTCGAGTCTCTTAAAGAATCCCGAATATCGGGAACGGTCGAAGACTGAAAAGAATCGTACAGCGATTCGTCTATGCGGTCGTCATTATCTCGGTCGGGAGAACCTTCTCTTTGAGCGACTCTGCCTTCTTGCCCCGCCCAAATGCTTTCGATACATCCTCGTCAGAGGCGCCTTTCTTGACCTCCACCGTGTCCTCAGTAGGCTCGAGATGTTTCACATTGGTCCGTCGTCGTCTGACCCCCGTGACCTTTAGCGGCCCAGTTACTAGGACGAAGTTCTTGTCAATCACATCGACAATAACGCACTTGTGTCCCGCTTCGCGGCCGTTGAGCTTGACGCAGATTCGCCCGACTTCTATGCTTGGCATGTTCTTCTAGTCCTAGGATGGTTTTGCGTGGAAAATTCTCATTTAAGGCTTCGTCGCCTTATGCCGCTCCTTCTTAGCCCTCTTCACCATCAACGCCGCGTCAAGAAGAACCCTCGCCGTGTCGTCAATAGATCCTAAGCTCGTATCAAGGATCAGATGGTAGATGGATCGGTCTTCGACACGAAATCCGTAGTGGCGGAGATATCTCTCGCTCTGTACCGACTCTCTCTTCTCAGTCTGAACCCGGGCCTCATCGATACTCAGCTTGTCTCGCTTGGCGATTCGTTCTAGCCGGATGTTTTCGGGTGCCGTTAGATAGATTCGAAGATCTGCCTTGTCCATTATGACCCAGCCTACAAGTTGGCCATCGATGACGGCGTCACCTTCGTCGGCTTCTTTTACTGTTCTCTCGTCTACGAGCTTGTCGATCGAGAAATCCTCTAGCGCTTTTCGGCCCATGTCTAGGATCGAGAGATTGTTTTCTCGCGCAATCTTCCGAAACAGAACGCCCGCGGAAACATGCCGTAGTCGCAGGTCTTTTGCGAGTCGTGCTGCGTAGGTAGACTTGCCGGTTCCGTGGGGCCCGCTTACTGAAATAATCATGTATCGGTATTGGAAGCCCGGACCAACGCGCGGATCTGGGTTGAGAGACAGTTCGCGCATAATACTCCGCCGAAAGCTCGTCCCGGCCTACGAGCGCTTCTGGCCAGGCTCTGCGGTTTTCTCGTCTGGACCCCATGCAACTCTCGTCCACAGCGCGCGCACTCCGCCTTCGCCGGAGCTCTAGCCTCAAAGTGGAAAGTTCTTCTGCCAGACGGCAGCCGTACGGCTAGCCTTCTTCGTCCATGTGTTCTCTGAGACGGTTTGGTCATTTCGTATCACCAGTAGGCGAGGCCATTGAGAACGCGGAGGCCACTCCGAATATTCTTGTAAGTGGGATGCTGATGGAGAATGAGCAGATCAGGTACCAGAAGAACAGCGACAAGACTGCCACGCTTCCCGGGTTGGCGGGGTTGCCAAGTATCGCCGCGAATGGAATCGCAAATGGGACGTAGGCGATAGCGTGGGTTGAGGTTAGAGCGAATCCTAGGACTGCATAGATCAGGTAGAACGGAACAATCGTTATCGGGTATGTCTTCATCTGCTCGAGCGTAGCTCTGAACTGCATCTTCTGCATCGATGGACTCCTCTTCATCAGCTTGTCCAACTGTTTCTCGTCCCCATCCTTCCGCGCCTTGTTCATAGCCTTCATGAAAGCCATGTATTCTTGTCTTACCCTCGCAATCATCTTGTAATCCACGAGGAACCGGTTAGCGCTCATCGCGACAAGAGAGAGAAGCAGCGCCGCGCCAAACACCGAGAATGTGGACAAGGGCACACAAGTCTGGTTAGGCATATTGTACGAGGCGCAGGCCGAATGCAAGCCTCCTCCGAGGAAGCTGATAATGTCGCCTATTGATACCAATCTAGGTCCGCTTCTGAATCATATCCAAGAGATCAATAGCCGTCTTTGCCTGCTGCCCGTCCCGGTTGTGAACAATCTGTATCGGAACCCCCGCCAGGACCGCGTTGCAGCTTGCCATATACCGTGACCATTGCAGATCCTCCTTAGCGTCTTCAACGTTTCCCCCGTCCCGGTACCTGGTAGCGTCTGTCGCTCGTCTCTGGGCTATCTCTTCCGCGTCCGCTTCGATCAGAATGATCATGTTCGGATCCAATGCTTCGAGAACCTTTTGAGGAGTGCCAGGCCAGACCCCGTCAGCGGTTTTAACAAACATATGCGTGTCCACGACAACAGCCGCCTTTCCGGGCGTCCTCGAGATGATGCGGGCTGCTTGTTGCTGAATTCTTGACTGTAGTGTAATGTCTTGGCGACGCATGTGATCTCTATGGATCGTCTTGCCACTCTTCTTGAACAGCTCACTCATAACATTCCCAAAGTTCACAATCTTCAGCGGGACATTTTTTTCCTTAGCGAGCCTGTCAAGCTCTAAGAGCACCGTGGTCTTGCCGACCCCGGGTATGCCCGCTACTATGATCGTTCCCTGCATGTCCAGTCCTCTATCCTAAGAGTCCCTTGGTGCCTGGGTATATCTCGGTGATTCTCTCCTTTACTAGAATCTCGTAGTATTGCTGGATAATGCCGACAGTCAGTAGTATCCCTGTTCCTGTTCCGAATGCTCCGAGGAAGTCAGCTCCCGCTGCAAT
>JAJPJY010000077.1 GCA_021323995.1 bacterium
GCATAGGCTCGACGGCGCGTATAGAACGCTTCTCTCGGGAGACAGGCTGATTCATTGTCTCGCTGATCCGGCCATCTCTCATTGTGAGAAGCCGGTCAGCTTTTTCCGAGACTATCGGGTCGTGGGTCACAACAACGACTGCGGCCCTCTCTTGTTTGGCCAAATCGTACATTATCTGAACCACTTCTGACCCGGTCTTAGTGTCCAAGTCGCCAGTAGGCTCGTCAGCTAGAATTATTCGAGGATGATTGGCGAGAGCTCTGGCAATCGCTACTCGTTGTTGCTCTCCTCCGCTCAGTTCGTCCGGAAGGTGGTCGATACGGTCCTTCAGGCCTACTCGCTCCATCAATTCATTCGCCCGGTCCTCTGAAGCCTTACGGCCGCTGCCGGCAGTCAGGAGTGGAAGCTGGACGTTTTCGAAGGCGGTTAGGACGGGAATGAGGTTGTGAAACTGGAAGACGAAGCCGATCTTGTATCGTCGAAGCTTCGTCAGTTGCTTATCGTTCATCTTGGCAATGTCGTCGCCGTCTATGAGTGCTCGGCCTGATGTCGGCTTGTCTAGAGTTCCGATTATGTTGAGCAGTGTGGTTTTGCCTGAGCCTGATGGTCCCATCACAACCATGAATTCTCCTTCGTGAAGTGTGAGACTGACTCCGCGGAGCGCCTGGACCGTTGTCTTTCCAAGCTGGTAGCTCTTCTCGAGATTCTCCAGTTGGACGACTGTCGGGACTTCCAAGCGATGCTCCGGCTCTTGCTGACACGCCAGGCGTGTGCTATGAAATCTCTCTTATGGAGCAAGCGATTTAGCCACAGCATCGAAGGGTCAGAACATGGCACTCAGGATTGGGATTCTCGACATAGAGACCTCCTCGCTCGAGGCTGATGCAGGCATCATTGTCGGAGCAGGGATCATTAGCGAGGAGGGAAAGAGCGAGTATCTTCAAGCTAGAAAAACCGGTGAAGAGAAGTCTTTGCTGATCAAGCTTCTCAAGAGACTGGAATCGTTCGATGTTATTGTTACGTGGAGCGGACGAGGCTTCGACATACCGTTTCTGACTACCAGGCTGTTGAAGCACAAGATGGACCCTCGACCTGTATTGAGAAAAATGCACTTGGACCTTAACGAGGTGGTCAAGTCTCGACTACGGCTGACCTTCACCTATCTAGATCATGTCTGCGATTTTTTCGAGATCAAACGCGACAAGGGACCCATGGGGTTAGAAGTTCCTCACCTGTTCGTAAAGGCCCTGGAAGGAGACGAGGAAGCGTTGCAATCGATCCGGGACCACTGCCTGGATGATCTTCGAGTGACCCGAGAAGTATTCTTGAAACTGCGACCGTTGGTAGAGGGACAGTTGTCCTAGAATGTTCCGAACTGTACCGGCGTCCCGAGGATCGCGGATATCACGAAGATTAGGATGATGTAGACGCCAAAGAGTCCGAGAGTGATGAGCAGATTCTTTTTCCATTTAGCGCTCCATGCTATGCCGAATGGGACGCCGACCGTGAAACCGATCACGTGCGCGATATACGCGACGCTCTGGTCGAATGTTATTCCGGGGCCGAGGATTGAGGGATCAGTGACGATCGCTGCGTTAAGTGCGAAGTAGATTATCGCGACTAGTCCCTGGGGAGCGAAGAAGACCCAGCTCCATTTCAGTGGAGACATAAGCATCACACACGCGGCCAGCGTGAAGATTGCGGCGCTTGCGCCCAGCATCAGTGTGTCTGGAGAGTATATTCCCAGGAGTGGAGGCAGTAGGAAACTTGTGAATCCGCCGAGAAAGAAGACGAGCAGGTGGTTGTTCCGCCCGATCATCTTCTCTAGTGTGTTGCCGAAGACGAAGAGAAAGGGAAGATTTCCCAAGAGATGCGCAACGCTCGCGTGCACGAAGAGGGCTGTGAATATCGTCCAGACGCGTCCGGCGTAGAAGTTGTTGAGGCTGAAGACGAGATTCTGTTCAACCCAGACTTCGCCGGCTGGTGTCGATGCTGCTTGCCAGGCGTAGAGGCTGGCGACAACGCATCCTAGCATGAGGAACCAGTTGACCCGCAACGGAGGCTATTCCCGGTGAGAGGGAGGATTTGGGGACTATTTCAGAAGTATCTAGCATTTGACTCATCAAACGATGTTCCCTAGAGTACAGGAGGGCTTGGTCTCCTCTATTCAATCGGTAGATATCCTGCTGCGAGAACGTTGATATGCTGCTATCAGTGTCGAAGGCTTGAGAAACATGCAAGCACAAACATCAATGCAGAAAGGCGAATTGCTCTATGAGATCAAATCGAAGAACGTCAACACCACCATCAAAGACATCAGCCCGAACGGTATCCAATTAGAAATGAATGACCGTGGAGAATTCAACGGAAAAATCCATGGGAATCATATGGACACAGTTACCGTTAACCAGAAGACCGACGGCACCAGCGACTTCCAAGTGAAGTCCATCATGAACACCAAAGACGGCGACATGATCGTAGCCTGGGGCAGCGGCAAGGGACACATGGTCAACCCCAGCACTGGCGCATGGGAAGGCGAAATACACTTCATGACACAATCCCCCAAGCTCTCATGGCTGAACAATTCTACCGGCTGGGTCGAAGGACAAGGTAACATGTCCACCGGCGAAAGCCACGGCAAAATCTACGCCAAGAAGTAACATCGACCGAACATTCAAACTCCATTCTCCTTTTTTCTCCAGGGTTCAGCAGAGCACTTGCACTTCCAAATCTGGAAGTGCTACAGACTCTCGACGCGGTGTAAGAAAAGTAATGAGTCGGGAACGGTCGTCCCGAACTGATTTCTCGATGAGATCTGTTTCTGGCTGAGATAATCTCTCTTACTGCTGAGCCATTGGCGCCTGTTCTTGAGAGACCGGATGCTCGCCCTGCGAGAACATGGCCATGGCCTGTTCCTGTTTCTCTTTCTTCTCTTTCTTGCTCATTATGACGACCATTGCTAGGGACCAGTTATGGCCGAACGGGTCCTTGAGCTGGCCGTACCGCTCTCCCCAGAACTGGTTGTCCAGAGGCATGTTGACCGTCGCTCCCGCGTCCAGTGCCTGCTGCCAGAGCTTGTCCACGTTCTTCGTGTAAACGTGTAGAGTTACAGGTGTGCTCCCGAGAGTCTTAGGGTCCTTAGAATTTCCTCCGGGGAAATAGTCATTGAGCATTACTATCGAGTCGCCGATACGGATGCGGGCGTGCATGATCTTTCCACCGGGGACTGTTTCTCGGTACAGTTCCTTAGCTCCCAATGCTTTCTTGTACCATTCCAGTGCCTCGGCAGCTCCGTCGATCGTCAGGTAAGGAGTTACTGTCGCGAAGCCTTTCGGAATCGGGTTTACTTTCGCTTTCTTGGGTTTTGAACGACTAACTTTCTTGGACTTCTTAGCCATACGATAACTATCCGCACGTGCCGCGGATGACATTACCATAAAAGAGATTCGGTCAATTCGGAAGAAAGATGTCCAATTCGGACCCTTACACGGCTTTTGGTCCTGTCCTGGACGGGTCTGAGCGTTTACTGGGTTCGA
>JAJPJY010000147.1 GCA_021323995.1 bacterium
AGAAGAACAAGATTGTGGCCGGAGGAGGGGCGGTCGAGACAGAGCTGGCGAAGAGAATACGGGATTATGCGACCAAGATCGGCGGCAGAGAACAATTGGCGGTCGAAGCTTTCGCTGACGCGATGGAATCGATCCCTCGAACCCTGTCAGACAATGCTGGCCTTGATCAGATCGACATTCTAGTTGGGCTTAGAGCTGCCCACGAGACTAAGGGCCTCTGGAGCGGCATCAACGTCTACACGGGCGAAATTACTGACATGATGAAAGAGGGAGTCCTAGAACCAGTTAAGGTCAAGGAGCACGCGATCGGGTCCGCGGTCGAAGTCGCGTCGATGATATTGCGCATTGACGACGTTATTGCCGCGGCGAAACCGCCTCCCGCACCAAGGGGTCAGGGGCCGCCGCCTGATTAGACTGTTTCCGGATAAGACTTAACTCAGACATATTTTCTCGGACCGCCTGCTCCGGTAGTATAGACCGGTCTCCAGATTGGCCGAGAGTATGCCGGACTCTCGATCCGGCGACCCGGGTTCAAAAGCCTCCCAAGAGCTGATAGTCCCGGCCGGAGCACCAGAACAACCTTGGAAAAAATCATCATCGTCACCGGGACACCTGGTGTTGGGAAGACGGTTCTATCAAAGATACTCGCCAGAGAGACTGGGTCTGTCTACCTCAACCTCGGCGAGCACGTGAAAAAAAACAAGCTCTACAGCCGATTCGACCTCTCTTCGAGATCGTATGTGATTAATGAGCGACTCTTGCGTAAGAGTCTCCAAGAGTTTTTCAAAGCTCACTCTCGAATGAGCATCGTCGTCGAGTCTCACTGGTTGGGAAGATTCATGCCGAAGCGGCCTGGTATGGTGGCGATCGTTGTTCGATTGGATCCGGTCGTTCTCGCGAACCGTCTAAGGGCTAGAAATTGGCCAAGAAGGAAGGTTTGGGAGAATGTTGAGTCGGAACTAATTGATCTCTCACTGTACGAAGCTTTGAAATTCTTAGGAGCGAAGAGAGTCTACCAAGTCGACGCGACCCAGAAGAGACCCTTGGAACTGTTTCAGCAAGCTCACGAACTATTGCGGAGCGGTAAAGGATGGAATGGAGTATCGCCCAACTGGCTGGAAAGATACGATCCAATCGAGCTTTCGAGGAAAATCCTTTGACAGACCGTTATATCGTGGGTGAGTGTCCACGGTGCAAGACTCCGATCATTGCAGACGGTCGCTACAAGAGCAAGACCTGTCCCAAGTGTTTCAGTAGAGTCGCGATAGAAGAGCTCAAAGTCTTCCAGACCGCGCACGATTCTCGGGAAGCTAGGACTATTCTTTCGAAGCTGAAAGCGGTGCGTGGCGGTTTGGACCCAACTTGATATAGCGGCGGACCTTTCCCGGCTCAAGGTTAGCCAGAATGTCCTCGACTGCGGGCCGAAAATTCATGGAGGAATTGTCGAATCTTCTTCAGAAGCATGTCAGTGTCATAACCAGCCAGGGCAAGACGTTCGTTGGGACCCTGACGGGCGTTGATACTGAGAACTTGAGCGTCTGCTTGACGAACGCGAAGAGCGAGCAGGCCGGGGATATTCACAAGCTCTTCATCAACGGCAGCACCATTCTACAGATATCTAGCTTCGAGAAGCCTTTCGATCTGCAGAGCCTGGGCGAGCGACTAGAACGAGTCTTTCCAAGAATGGTCCGCGTCATGGACGACGCAGGCGTTATCGTCGTTATGGACCGTATCCGGCTTAACGAGAAGGGAATAATCGAAGGCTCCGGGCCCGCCGCGGAGAGAGTGCAGCGCGTCTTCGACGAGTTCGTCCGCGAGAAGGGTATCAAAGCCTAAGACTCGAGTATGAGTTTCCATGTTCACGCCAAAGATCTTCTCGGCCGAGTCGGAACTATCAGGACCAAGAGCGGAGCCTTTGATACCCCCCACATGTTCCCTGTCCTAGATCCCTACCACCAGGTTCTAGACCAGAAATTCTTCGAGGGGGCGAAGATAGGAGCGGTGATGACCAACGCCTATCTTCTGAAAAGGGGTCAGCGCTCTTCTGGAATTCCCGATGTCCATACGACTCTCGGGTTCAACAGGAGCGTTGCGACGGACTCTGGAGCTTATCAGATTCTCGAATATGGTGGAGTCCAGGTGAAGCCCGCCGAGATCGTCGAGTATCAGGAGAAGATTGGTAGCGATATTGGAGTGATCCTTGACGTGCCTACTGGTTTTCGTAGCGATCCAAGCCGGGCACGTTGGACCGTGGACGAAACGATGAGGAGGGCTGATGCGGCTCTGGAGTCTATGACCCGAGAGGATATTCTCTGGATGGGTCCGGTCCAGGGCGGTGTCCACCTGCGAGAAGTAGAGAGGTCGGCGAAAGAGATGTCGAAGAGAGATTTTCCGATCTATGCCTTGGGAAGTCCTACCGAACTCATGGAGTCTCAGCGATACGACATTCTTGCCGAGATGGTAGTCGCCGCCAAATCAAATCTTCCGAAAGGAAAGCCGTTGCATCTATTCGGAGCCGGTCATCCTGTCCTCTTTCCCTTCCTTGTAGCGCTCGGTTGTGATCTGTTTGACTCGGCGGCGTACGCGCTCTATGCGCGAGTCGGCCGATATTTGACGTCGGAAGGAACTCAGCTGCTGGGTGACATGGTAGAGTTCTCATGTCCTTGTCCAGCATGCGCAGACCTGAGCCCCGCGGAAGTCTTGAATTCGGATCCCAAGCAGAGAGAGTTACGCCTGGTTCAGCATAATCTCTGGGCCTGTTTTTCGGAGCTTCGACGAATTAGGGAAGCGATCAGAAGGGGAAGGCTGTGGGAGTTGTTGGAGTCTCGTGCGAGAGTTCATCCGGCGTTGATGGACTGTTTTGCCCGAATACGCAGTCATGCAGGGCTTCTGGAGTCTTTTACGCCCGTTGTAAAGCCGCATGGAATTTTCCACCTGAGCGCTTCCAGCGAGGATCGACCTGAGGCTTTGAGGTACCGGGCCATGTTGCCAGGATCAACCGATGAGAGAGGGAGGACTGTTCTTGTCTTGCCGGGCCGATGGCGTAGGCCCTTCCACGAGGATCCGCGCTACCAAGTGGTTGCGAATTCTTTCGACGATCATCGAAATGTTTCTATCTGCTACTATTCGCCGTCTTGGGGCCCTGTTCCCATCGAGCTTGATGAGACGTTTCCTATCGCGCAGGCTGAAGGGCGGGACTTGGGAGACGCCGACTTGTACCAGTCAAAAGCAGGGGATGTTGCTCGGTTCGTTAAGACTCTTCGTCCAAAGAGTGTGATTCTTGTATCGCACGGCGATTTCGGTCGACTTGTGACGGAGGAGATGAGAAAGACTCTGGGTAAGAGGAGGGTTGTCGTGCTTGACGGTGAGAAGCTGAAGCCTCAGGCAATAATCAAGTCTGTAGAGAGAAAGATTGCCTAGGGCCGTCTAGGCGTACATTCTCTGGAGAGATTTTCGTGTCAGCCGAGATTTCTGGTCGAACTCTCGTTCGATGAATTTCGCGTCCTTGACCAGGTCCGTCACTTCGACATTGTAGTTGTAAGCTTTTGAGATTTTTCGGATCGCTAGCGCAGCGGCGGCCGGGTCGGCTCTCACTGGTTCTGCATAGGGCAGTACGGCTATTGCTGGGAAGTCGTGGATCTCGAACTCGTTGAGCATTATGGCGAGGGGTCCGTAGACGAGTAGTCCTGGTTCTAGGATTGGTGCTTTGAACATTTTTGCTCTTTCAAGGTATGCTCCTGTTGGTACTATGCAGAACTCGTCTTTGGATTGTTTGTAGGCGGAGTCTAGTCCTCCGATGAGGATAGCGTCTTTGAACTTGTGTTGAATGGCCCAGTTGGAGAGTGACTTGGCGAACTCTGCCTCCTCGGAACGGTGAGGCGAGAATTCTAGTTTCACTAAGACGATCTTTCTTTTCCTATAGATTTCGAACGGTGTGACTAGTCCGCCTTCGGCTGTTCCGACCCATGGTGGTGGGTTTGACACGTCGATGAAGCCTATTCTGTCTGCCTTGAGCGCGTGGATCATGAATGAAGTGGCAATGTATCCTGTCTGTCCGACGCCGTGGAAGCCAGTGACCAGGGTGGAGCCTTTCAGATTCTTTGAGTCTACGAGCAGGCGAACAGTCATCTAGAATGCACTACTTGGACGGTTCAGTTGGGCGCGGCTTAAATCTGCTTGTTGTCCGGTAGGTTGTAGGGCTTTTATGATAGTGTTCTAAGCCCGTCTGGCAAGTTAGAGTTTCGAGTCTTCAAATGTTTCAGTGTCTGTCTGACTCGGTGTTTGGATGAAGATACGCTTCATGGGCGCCTGCCAAGAAGTAGGCAGGTCTGCGTTCGCAGTAAGCGTCGGAGAGAAGAACCTGGTCCTTGACTATGGAGTGATGGTGAATCATCACGTCGGGTTCCCGATGCATATTCCGCCCAAAGAGGTTGAGGCGATCGTCCTGACCCATGCGCATCTGGATCATGTCGGGTCCGCGCCGATCTTCTACATTGGAGGAGGCGTTCCCCTATACGGTGTACAGCCAACATTTACGCTTTCTAGCCTGATAATCAAGGACTTTCTGAAGCTGAGCGGCTACTACGCGCCCTACGAGTATATTGATCTTCAGACGATGCTGAAGCATCAGAGAGAACTGCAGTACAAACAAGCCACTGATATCGGAAACGGCTCTCTGACCCTGATAAACGCGGGGCATATTCCGGGCAGTGCTCAGGCGATTATTCAGAGCGATGGGAAACGATTATTGTACACTGGAGACTTCAACCGTCAACCTACCCGGCTGGTCGATGGTGCGGATCCTGAGTACAAGAATCTTGACGGGATAATTATGGAAGGAACCTACGCGACCGAGGACCACCCGGTCAGGGATGGACTGGAGAAAGAATTTGTCGAAAAAGTAACAGAGGTCGTGGAGGGCGGTGGGACTGTTCTCGTCCCGGCTTTCGGCGTGGGCCGGTCGCAGGAGCTTCTCAGCATTCTCTCAGCCTTCCACTTCGAACATCCGGTCTTTGTCGACG
>JAJPJY010000130.1 GCA_021323995.1 bacterium
AACCACAGGAATTAAGCAATTATGCTAGGAAATTGCGTTGCGCATTCCTGATCCTATTTGTAGCTATGTAATTCAGCCATGTTATCGGCCGCAATTTTTGCTATGTGATTGATCGCCAGACTATTGGTCGATCTGCATTAGTCCGGTTTTCTTGTCGGCCCATGTCATCAGTGGGGCGACTAGCATTGTTAGTTCTCGGCCTTCACGCGTGAGATGGTATTCGACTCGTGGAGGAATTTCGCTGAATGCTTCGCGTTTGACTAGTCCGTTTGCCTGTAAGTCCTTCAAGACGTCAGTAAGTGTCTTGGCGCTAATTCCGATCAGTTCATGGGCTAGCACGTTGAAGCGTAGCGTACCATGGTTACCAAGTTGGGCGAGGACGCACAGGGCCCACTTCTTCCCGATTATGTCGATCAATCCTTCACAGGGACACGCGCAGACACAGCATGGTTCTCCCTCTCTTTGTCTAACCATTCCGTAACCCAGTTACCCTTAGGGAACTTCCTGAGTTAAATACTTCACTTTGGTAACTAACTTGCAGAGGTGAAGTATTAATGGATAGTGGATGCGACTGCGACCCCGGATGTTGCACGGACGAGTCGCCTAACGGCCAGTGCAGTTGCGTTTGACCTCTTAGAAGGTCGAAATACTCTTTTCCAGCCATTTTTTTTCCATCTGAACTTCTAGCTTAAACCATACCGTCCCAGTCGTCCTCCGCGAGCATCCGAATGGAATTCACTCGACTTGGATCTACAGGGATCTACAGGGTTACAGGTTTCGCGGATTTGTCTCGGAACAATGTCTTTCGGCAATTCTGAGGAATGGATGGTTGAGGTCGATAAGGCCAGGCCGATTGTAAAGCGAGCCCTCGATCTAGGGATAAATTTCTTCGACACTGCCAACGTATATTCCAACGGTAGGTCGGAGGAGATTGTTGGGGAGCTTCTCAAGGATCATCGGGACAGTGTTGTCATCGCGACCAAAGTCCGACTCAGCACTGGTGAGGGACCGAACAAGGATGGCCTCTCACGATATTACATAATGGACCAAGCCGAGAAGTCTCTAAAACGGCTCAAAACTGACCGGGTTGACCTTTACCAGATTCACCGGTGGGATTATGCAACCCCGATCGAAGAAACACTTCTTGCACTGAACGATCTGGTCCGCCAAAGAATGGTCAACTACATTGGCGCGTCTAGCATGTGGGCCTGGCAGTTTGCGAAATCTCTCTTCACCAGCGACTGTCTAGGAATCGCTCGGTTTGTCTCGATGCAGAACCACTACAACCTATGCTATCGAGAAGAAGAGCGAGAAATGATCCCGCTCTGCAATGATCAAAGAATCGGTCTCCTACCTTGGAGCCCTCTGGCAAGGGGTTTCCTCACAGGTAGATACAAGCGGGGGCAGAAAGCTGAGACTTCACGGTATCGGTCTGACAAGTATTTTGCTGAGAGATTCTTCCGCCCCGAGGATTTTGATGTAGTGGAACGGACGGAGCAGATTGCAAAGGAGAAAGGAGTAACCCCATCTCAGATATCATTAGCATGGCTACGGCACAAAGGAGTGTGCTCGCCAATAATCGGGGCGACAAGAGTAGAACATATTGAAGACGCGGTCCATTCTCTGGATGTTAAGCTCTCGCCAGACGATATGAAGAGGCTTGATGAACCATACAAGCCTCATCGAATAATCGGCCCACTTCCGATTCCTGAAACCAGTTCAACTGTGAGCTAGCGCAGAGACCTACGCCAGAATCGTGGGACTTTCTTTGAATAGATGATGCCTTTCGCGTTAAGAAAACGTGAAAGACTCTCTATAGCGCTACCGATCTCTTCTGAAACGTCCGCACCCCGAGGTGCCTTTGGCTCCGCGTGTACGGCTTTGATGAGAAGGGTCTCCTTCTTCCTGTCCATTAACGGATCGATTCGGCCGATCAATTGGTCCCCGTAGAGAATGGGGAGGACGTAGTATCCGTATTTCCTCTTGTGGGAGGGTGTGTAGATTTCGACTGTGAAGTCGAAGTTGAAGAATAGGCTAGTTCTGGTCCTGTCGCAGATGAGATTGTCGAACGGTGACAGGAGCGAGACTCGCGGTTCCCACTCGTCCGACTGTAATTCATCCAGAACTGGAAGATCCTCTGCGTGAACAAATCGTTCCCCCTTCCCCACTGAGCCATGGTCAATATCGACCGGGTGAATTCTTGACTCGTCCACGAGACGCTTGAGAGTAGTCTTCAAGTTTCGATACCGGCCTCGTAGAAAGTGATAGTCTATTTCGGACGCATTCGCAGTTCCAAGCGCCCGGATGGATCTCTGAACTCCTTCATACTCAACCTCGTCTGTGGACAGTTCCTTTATTGAGACCCATCGTGGAAGAAATCCGTCGGAGAGTCCCCACAGTTTCTGCTTACCTTGGCGGCCAACTACCATTACTTCTCCTCTGAGGAGGAGGTTGGATAGCATTCGCGAAACATCGGTTGAAGAGCCCCAGCCCGTAGTCCGAGGTCTAGCGCGCGATTTGTCTTCAAACTGTCGCGAGAGGAGCGGTCCCTTCTGTTTCAGCTCACTCAAGACGTAGCTCCTCAAGTCTGAGTGATGCTTCATCCATCGCACGTTTCGCTCAAACCATCTTGGGCCCCATCCTTTGGCGAAGGTCTGAGGGAATCCCCTCATCATGGATGAGTAGAGGGGATAGTCTTCCATCAGAACAAGGGAGGCCTGGTGTGCCCAGTACTCGAATATTTTCCGCTCGCGCCAGAGTAGTCTTTCGAGTAGGGTTTTGTCGAAGTTCCCGAGTCGGCTCCAGAGAACAATAAGATGGCTAGGAGCAACTGCGCTGATCGGGTCCAGCTGAACACAGCCTAGGTCGCGAAAGACTTGCAAAATATTGTCAAAGCCTGGTTTGGTTGGAAGCTTGCCTGCGAGATGCTGCTTCGTCACGGCCAGCCGCCTAGCATCCTCGAGAGTGGCTTTGATTCTCTGTGTCATGAGAGCAGACTCGTTACGGTTCGGGACTTATTTTTTGAAAGCTCGCAGGTGAGTCGGGTCCCAGCCAACGAACTCCGCAATGTCGTGGCATCGGACACCCTTTCCATAACTTCGCTACCGGATCAAACGAGAGGGCCAGAATACAAGGACCCCCTTGAATAATGAAATAGGTTCGGCTTCCCGTGAACGATTGATTTTCCGCTATCTGTCATAGTATCTCATAGATACTGGTTTGGACCGGCCCGATTGGACTGTCAATACCACTCGATATGCTATGGTAGCCTCGTGTAAGTCCAGCGACCCTTAGAGTTGAGAGTGAGGAATGATAGATGAAAATTGTCCAAGACGTATTGTCTCTTACGCTCTTAGTATCGGGCCTGGTCGGGGTCCAGATTCTCCTCACCGACGGATGGCTCTGGTCTGCGGCACCGTCCCACGCGTATGGACTACTCGGGTTCGTAATCGTGGACCTAATTCTTGCAACGGCAGTATTAGTCAGAACTAGTCTGGCCGCGGCCGGAGCCGCATTGATTGCAGTGGTCCAGTTCGGAGCGATGATTGCCGACATTGTGTTAGGACAACCGCAGGGGGTGGCATCGATCGCGTTCAGGAGTTACCTTCTTGGCGACACGGCATATCTAGGTCTGTTGTTCATGCAAATTGGGATACTCATTGTTGCAATTGGAGCTTTGACCGCTCCTCTCATACACAAACATGGCCGATGGAAAGAGGCCTCGCTCCTTCGACGACACTGAAGCAGAACTGGGTGCAGAGAAAAGAGGGTTTGCTGCGGTCGTTTACTTTGTGGTCTTGACTTCGTGTATCCAGTCTGGTTTAATGCCCATCTTTCGGTGGTGCTTCTCGACAGCTTCCTTGTTAGGAGCGTTTAGCACGCAGAAGATTTTGTTCTCCGTTTCGCTATAGATGATGTTCTCATGTGTGACACCGAACTCGTCCTTCGGAGCGCTCTGTACCTGCTTGACTTGCTGCTCAGTCAAGGGGTTCATTTTGTGCGTGTCGATGAACTTTGGCATGACCGAGCGATTTCGTCGTTTGCGATATAAGTTTTGGCAGCCTATTGCTAAACCTATACGTGACGAACTGTCATGATGTAACTAATGATTCATGCCGACCGGACGGCATTGGGAGTATCGTCAGAAGAAGGGTTCCTGAGTCCCAAGTCCCCTTTCGATTTTGCCAAGTCCCTCGACTTTCTCGGCGAATTCACCCCAATGCGTGATGATCACTTGATCGATGAGCACTCCCTGACCAGAGCCGTAAGCTTTGGTGGGCAGACTGTTGTCTTCAGAATCAGATCGACAGGGTTAGTCAAGAATCCTCGGCTCAAGTACACACTCTTCTCTGAGAGAGCTCTTTCTTCGGGGATCCGCGAGGCGGTGGCGGACCGGATCAGCTTCTTCCTAAGCCTCTCCGATGATCTAGAGACCTTCTATCGTATTGGTTATGGGGATGTAGACTTCGCGCCTGTTCTACAGAAGTACTACGGGCTCCATCATGTGAAGTTCATCACACCATTCGAGTGCGCTAGCTGGGCGGTTCTTTCCCAGCGCTACCCGATGGGGGCTGCCCAGAAGGTCAAACAGGCAATTATGGAAAAGTTTGGGACAGGGTTGGAAGTCGACCGGCGAGTCTATCGGGCATTTCCCGATCCATCCCGACTAGCGCGAGCTAGCGAAGAGGAGTTAATGCCGCTGGTTCGGAACAAACGGCGGGTCGAGTTCCTGATGGGAGTCGCTAAGGCTTTCAGCGAGATCGACGAACACTTCCTTCGGACAGCGAAGTATGATGAGGTGGAGCGTTGGTTGACCAAGATTGATGGTATCGGCGAATGGTCTTCGAAGCTGATCATGCTTCGAGGCTTGGGACGAATGGAGAAACTTGCAGTAGAGAAACGACTCTTGAAGGCGGCCTCGACCGTCTACGGCCACGGTAAACCTCTCGCGCAGCCGCGCTTCGACCAGATCGCTGAGAAGTATGGTCCATGGAAGGGCTACTGGGCATACTACCTGAGAGCATCAAGCAGCATGTCTAGTGTGAAGTAAGAACTCGAAATGAAACTCGTATTCATCTATGGACCGCCCTCCTCTGGAAAGCTGACGGTTGCGAAGGAACTCGCAGAGCTGACAGGATTCAAACTGTTCCACAATCATGTCTCAATCCAGTTCGTCGAATCTTTGTTCGAGTTCGGATCCAAGCCCTTCTCCCGGCTTACCGACAAGTATCGAACCGAGATGCTAGAGGAAGCGGCCAAGGAAAAAGTCGATACCATATTCACGTTTGTCTACGGGAAACCAGAAGACAACCCCTTTCGTAAGAAAGATCGTCCGAAAAGTGAACACACACGGTGGGAAGGTTTGCTTTGTCCGCCTGAAATGTGACAAGGACCAGTTGGAAAAACGCGTCGGCAACAAGGCTCGCAAATCCCTCGGAAAGATAACAACTAGGAAACTGTTAAGCTACGTCTACGAGAAATTTGATCTCGATTCAGAAGT
>JAJPJY010000138.1 GCA_021323995.1 bacterium
AAAAATCTCTGGAGCGCGACTGCCCGCGACGCAAACCAGTTCTTTGGGAAGATCTTTCTATGAATTTGCAAGGATGAGTTCGGGTCGCAATACATGATGGTAGGGCCGATAATCCCCTATGTTAGCCCGTTTGCTAACCGTGAACGGGCCCTATCGGCGATAGGGAACAAGCGTGGATCGACTGAAAACAAAAAATTTCCCGCGACACAAAACACGTTTTTGGGAACAAGCCCTACCGGTAATCTCTGTCTATCGTAATAGTCGGACGTTGGTTCCGCGAGGATTCTCTCTGACCAGCATGTCGAACGGGATGCATCGGCCGCCCGCCTTCTTCACCTTTACAAGAGCGCTCGGGGAAAACTTGAACGCTGCAATAGTCAACTTCTCCTTCGGCAACCCCGACCCCAGAACCTTGCCCGGCACCGCCACAACCTCCCCATCACTCACATGCCGTGACACCTGACCCAGGTTCAACACGATACGGGTCCGGTGAGACTTGCCTAGAAAGCTAGCAATCGTGATCCACAATGGCGTCCGGTATTGGCGACCCGCCTTCATCAGATACCCTATAGCCTCTAGAAGCTCAGGCTTGTCGGGTGACGCGTCTTCATTTCATGGACCACTTATTGCAGAGTAGCCCGTTTCCTTCCGACCTATCAATAAAGCCTTCCGAGCACTAGACAGTGCCGACAGTCTTCGATTTGGCAATTGCCGCTTGTGCCGCGGCGATCCGGGCGATCGGCAGCCGATAAGCTGAGCAGCTGACATAGTCGAGTCCGACCTCGTTGAAGAAGGCCACGCTCCGAGGATCGCCGCCATGCTCTCCACAGACTCCGACCTCTAGGTGCGGGTTTGTTTTCCGTCCCTCCTCCTTCGCCATCCTTACCAGCCGGCCGACGCCGGTCGTGTCGAGTGTCTCGAACGGGCTGTCAGTCAATATCTTGTCCTCGAGATATCGGGACATGAACTTGGCTTCTGCATCGTCCCGGCTGAACGCGTAGGTCGTCTGGGTCAGATCGTTGGTCCCGAACGAGAAAAAGTCCGCATACTTGGCCAACTCGCCCGCCGTTAAAGCCGCGCGTGGGGTCTCGACCATCGTCCCGACCTTGTACCCGATCTTCTCACCCATCTCAGCGAACACATGTTCAGCCGCTGTCTCGACGTGTTTCCGGAGAAAGATCATCTCGTTCACGTTCGTGATCAAAGGCAGCATGATCAGGACCCGGACCGTCTCACCCTTCTCCCGGCGCACCTCGATCGCGGCCCGGATAATCGCCTCCGTCTGAGTCTCGTATATCTCCGGATATGTCACTGCCAATCGACAGCCCCGGTGCCCGAGCATCGGATTGTGCTCGCTCAACTGTCGGATCTTCGCTAGAAGCCGCGCCTCTTGCTCCATTGCCGAGGCCGACGCATGCTTGCTCCTCTGGTCCTCCATGATCATCATAACCTCCTCGGCAGAAGGCAGAAACTCGTGCAGTGGAAGATCTAGCAGTCGGACCGTGACCGGTTTTCCGGCCATTGATCGGAATATGTCCTTGAAATCGCTGAGCTGGAATGGAAAGAGTCGTCTCAGAGCCGCCTTCCGATGCTCCTCATCCTCGGACAAGATCATCTCCCGGACAATCGGCAACCGGTCTGACGCGTTGAACATCCTCTCTGTCCGGCACAAGCCTATACCCTCCGCGCCGAACTCGCTCGCTTTACGAGCCGCCTCCGGATTGTCCGCGTTAGCCCAGACCCCGAGCCTCCGAGACTTGTCAGCCCAGCCCAGCAACGTCCGGAAGTCATCAGTCAACTCCGGCTCGATCATCGGCACATTGCCCAGCAAGACCTCGCCGGTTGAGCCGTCGATCGTGATCAATTCTCCCCGCTTGACAATCAACCCGTCGGCTGTCTTGAAGAAACGGTTGTCCGGGTCCAGCTTGATCGAGCTACACCCAACAACCGCGGCCTTTCCCATTCCACGAGCCACGACCGCGGCGTGACTCGTCATTCCTCCCCTAGCCGTGAGCAGTCCTTGGGCCCGTATGATGCCATGAATGTCTTCCGGTGTCGTCTCCGGCCTCACCAAGATCACCCTCTCCCCCTTCTCCCCAAGCATCGCCGCCTCATTAGTGTCGAAGACAGCAATCCCGGACGCCGCACCCGGCGAGGCGTTGAGACCCTTCGCTATCGCCTTCACATTCGCCTTCGGATCAAGAGTCCGGTGTAGAAGCTGATCAATCTCAGCAGGGTTAATCCTCGAAATCGCCTCGTCCCGATTGATCAGTTTCTCGCCGACCATGTCAACCGCTATCTTGACAGTCGCCTGTGCTGTCCGCTTCCCATTCCGCGTCTGCAAAAGGTAGAACTTTCCATTCTCGACAGTGAACTCGAAATCCTGCATCTCTTTGAAGTGGGATTCTAGCTTTCCCGCCACGTCCACTATCTGCGATCGGAGACCCGCAGTCACAGTGTCAAGACTGTCAGGGGTTCGAATGCCCGCGACCACGTCCTCGCCTTGCGCGTTCCGGAGATACTCCCCGTACAGTTTCTTCTCGCCCGTCGACGGGTTGCGCGTGAACCCTACACCGGTCCCGGAGTCCTCGCCCATGTTCCCGAACACCATCTGCTGCAGAGTCACCGCCGTTCCCAAGTCGTCAGCGATTTTGTAATAGCGGCGATACTCGACCGCACGAGGGTTACTCCATGATCGAAAGACAGCTTTGACGGCCATCTGAAGCTGCGCCCACGGATCACGCGGCAACTCACTGCCGGTGTCGTGTTTGATCAGGTCTCTGAATTCTTGAATGATCAGTCTCAGTTCTGCAGGGCCTAGATCAGTATCTTGCTTCAGATGCAGCTTCTGTTTGTGGCTCTCGAGAATATCTTCGAACTTCTGCCCGTTGACTCCGAGCGCGATCTTTCCAAACATCTGAATAAACCTTCGATGCGCATCAAGCGCAAACCTCTCGTTACCAGTCCTCTTTGCAAGCGTCACCGCGGTCTCCTCGTTGAGTCCAAGGTTGAGAATAGTGTCCATCATTCCAGGCATCGAATACGGCGCGCCGGATCTCACAGAAACAAACAATGGCTTCTCAGGATTTCCCAATTGTCGACCCGTCAATGTCTCAAGTTTGGCAAGCTTCTGCTTGAGCTCGTCAAAGAGTCCCTCAGGGACCCGGCCGCCTTGCGCATAGTACTTCTTGCACGCCTCGGTTGTAATGATCATTCCAGGCGGGACGGGTAGACCGATAGAACTCATTTCGACAAGCCCGTAGCCTTTGCCGCCGAGCTGGAACCTGTCTAGTCCGACTGCCTCGTCGAAGAGGCAAACAAGAGCCATAGTTAGAAAAATTGTTCTGGGCTGATATTAATCCCTCGGGCTAAGATAGCGAAATCTATCTTACTCTCTGAATCTTCAAGAGGTCAGTCCGTCCCATTGGCCCCTTCGGGTCGCCGGAGACGATAACTATAGTGTCGCCCTTACTGGCCAACTTCAGCCTCGTCACCGTCTTCTCCGCTTCGGTGAAAATGGTCTCGGTGGAGTCAACCTCGCTTCTTACCGTCTGTACCCCCCACGACAGCAGCAATTGTTTCTCAACCTCCCCCTTCGACGTCAACGCAACAATAGGCAACGGCGGCCTATACTTTGAGACTCGTCGTGCCGTCTTCCCAGTCCGGGTTGGAGTCACAATCGCAGCGGCAGAAATCTGCAGTGCCGTCTCACAAGCTGCAAACGCGATGGCGTCCTATTGGCTGTTCTCATGCCAAGCCCTTCTCTGCTGAGTGATCTCTTTCGGGAGATATCGTTCTGTCTCCCCGGCGACCTTCTGGAGAACCTTGACCGCTTCAACTGGATATTTTCCGATCGCCGTCTCCTCGGACAGCATTAGTGCGTCCGATCCATCAATAATCGCGTTTGCCGCGTCAGTGACTTCTGCCCGGGTCGGTGTGGGCGAGGATATCATCGATTCTAGCATCTGGGTCGCTGTAATGACGGGCTTTGCGAGCCGGTTCGCTTCGAATATGATCCGTTTCTGAACGATCGGAATCCGCTCGAAGCTCAGCTCAACGCCTAGGTCTCCCCGGGCAACCATGACACCGTCCGCTTCCTTCACAATCTCTTCGAGAGCTTCGACCGCTTCCCGTTTCTCGATCTTGGCGACCACGAAGATTTCGCGACCCTTCTCCATCGCTACTCGCCGGGCCGTTCGAATGTCGTCTGCATTCTGGACGAAGCTAACCGCGACAATGTCGACATTATTTTCGAGGCCGAAGTGTAGATGTTCTCGATCCTCCCGGGTTATTGCAGGGACTCGGGATCGTAGTCTCGGCAGGTTCACGCCTTTTCCGGAGGTCAGATCTCCGCCGACCAGGACTCGGCATTCCACCTCGTCCCGTGTGGTGCGCAGAACTTCAAGCCGGATCGAGCCGTCCGCGAGATATATCATGTCCCCTCGACGGACAGTCTTCGGCAGGTCAGAATAGGCGATGGGAATCTTGCCCTTGGCCTTGGACGGCTTAGTTGTCAGAGTCACGGTGTCGAGTCTTCTCAGGTGGATGGGCTCAGTGGCGAGTTTTCCGACTCTGAGCTTGGGTCCCGGCAAGTCTTGCAGAATCGCGATTGGTCGATGAAGGTTCTGGCTGACTTTGCGGATCGTCTTGATGCTCTTCAGATGTTCCTCGTAGTTTCCGTGTGAGAAGTTGATTCTGGCAACGTCCATGCCGGCGCGCATCATATGGCCAAGAACACTGGGCGAGCTTGAGGCGGGGCCGATGGTGCAGACGATCTTCGTCGCTATTCTCTGGGACACCATGGCAGTTCCGATCCGGTAGACTATCGATAGCCGGAATGGACGACTGATAAGTCTAAAGATCGACGAAAAATTCTTGGAGGTTAGGAGTCAAAAAGAAACGGGGAGTATGGCGTTCGGACGATAGTCCGTTAGTATGTCAACCGGCTAAGAGAAGCCTAGGGTCTGAGACGGTTTCCTTGAGATCTGGCACTGATTTGGCGAAACTGTAGATTAATTGGCATTCTTTCTCGTTGATCTTGAAGTTGACGCTGCAGATCTTGCTCGCCATTACCCGCAGGAGTTCCGCCACGTCTCTTGGAACCGGCAGATAGGTTGAGTCCCGAATTCTAACCGGCTTCACTGATAGTCCCATAGTTTTTCACCAAACATAACAATGTCACTGCCAACCCTTCGGTGTTGTGCGACTGTCGATCTGTCGAAGCTGGATGGGTTGAACAAAGAGCGTGGGTCTGTGCGTGTCAGTTTTTCAATGATATTGTCCGGAGGGCGGCGTGTGTGTCTGTGTGTCTTCACCTTAGAGTATTTCAGATGACCACGTGTCGCACGGTCAGAGTAACACTCGGTCTAAGATTTTCTCGCGACGAGACTGTGTCAGTGCGCTAGTATGAGTGTCGACCAGATAAGTCCCGAGAGTCAAGTTGAGTCGGAGCATACGCCGTCCAGTCACGAGCTTCTGAACGGTCCCTCCATGTTTGATCTCATCCTAAAATTTCTCAAAACCCCCGGCCAGGTTTTGCTTGTTCAAGGGCCTCCCGGATCGGGAAAGACGACTTTCGCGCTTGAGATTCT
Source organism: bacterium (assembly GCA_021323995.1). Taxonomy (GTDB): domain Archaea; phylum Thermoproteota; class Bathyarchaeia; order 40CM-2-53-6; family 40CM-2-53-6; genus 40CM-2-53-6. The sequence continues at coordinate 5,592 of JAJPJY010000138.1, forward strand.
GAACAGTCTTCAAGAGACCCATAAGATATACGCGTCCAGCCGGGTCGCGCCGGCTAGGCTTCGCCACCAGTTTCCCTGGATAGACGAGGTCATAGATACAATGTCCGGCAGATCTGCCCGAGGCAGCTGGATAGACGAGCTTCATGATCTACGCCGGGTCGAACCGGACACGATATTCAACCAGATTCTCCGGTTGAAGCATGCGAAGCAGAGAGCACTCCTTGTCGTGGACAGTTGGGAGGGGGCGATCCGGAACACCAATGACGAGGGACGGAAGATGCTCGAGTCAGCCGTCCTGTCTGAATTGGACGAGAGCAAGGTCAGCGTTGTGATAGTGGTTGAAGATTCGAAACATGCGGGCGATCTCGGATATCTCGTCGATGGGATTGTGACGGTTGACCAGTCTGAGCTGGACGGTAGAAGGGTCCGGACTATTGCGATGAACAAGCTCCGAGGGTTCAGTGTTCCAACGAAGCGTGGGATTTTCTCTCTTGATAACGCACGGTTCAATATTCTGCCGAACGGGTTGAGACAGCCTTCGCCCGACTCGACCCCTAAGTGGTTGGAGCCTATTCCCAATCCTGCTGGAGCCTTCTCTCTCGGGAGCAAGGACATGGACCGGATGCTCGGCGGCTCGATCCCGAGAGGCTCTTTCTTGCTCATCGATGTTGACAGTAGTGTCGCGCCGGTCGAGATCCGGACGATTCTGAACATGATGCGGGCTAACTTCATCAACCAGAATCTTCCCTGCGTGATAGTTCCGACCGCAGCCTACAGCTCAGACACCGTGGCAGAGTCTCTCAGCAAATACGTCGGATGGGAGGCGATAGACGAACGGGTGAGAATACTGGAGTACAACCAGTCTCTGGCGCCGAAAAAGTGGAGGCTTGTGATGAAGAGTCATCTGCAAGATGATGTGAAGACGTTCGCTCACGCCTGGGACGAGCTCGGCACAATTTCTCCCCACAGAATGCTCGACATCAACATGGACAAGGCTGTCCAAGTGTATGGCCGTGACGAGCTCTCAACGCCGGGGTTGACCGAGCTTGGAGCGAACATGCGAGACACCGAAGGCCTGAACATTGCAATAACCTCAACAGATTCCAAGCTCCGAGATCAATGGTTATCGGTCGTCGACTACCATCTCAAGATCAAAAACGCTGACGGCTCCCTGGTCATATACGGCGTAAAACCGTTCACACCGCTCTACGGGGTCGATCTCAACTATGAAAAAGGCTACCCAGCGGTCAACCTGACCGAGATAGTCTGAACAAGAAACAATCCGTACGAAGAAGCTGAATCCTTAGCACGCTTCAAACAACCACTCTGCGTCGCGGGAGATTTCTTGTTTTCAGTCGATCCACGCTTGTTTCCTATCGTCGGTAGGGCCCTTTCACGCTTGTCAAACGGGCTATGGTAGGGCGTTATCGGCCCCTTCCCGTTTTACGATCCGGGCTTATCCTATGCGAATTCCCAAAAGGGGATCGCTCTCCTGAGAAACAACTGGTTTGCGTCGCGGGAGATCGCGCTCCAGAGATTTTTGGCGAGGGGTCCAGCCAGTTGAAACTAATTCGGGCCTAGAATCCGGCTATTCCCGCAGAAGCGGTAGGCTGTTTTCGTCATGTAGGTTAATGCGCGGAGGTGAACGTGCAGAATACGGCTAGGTCAAATCAGAAGCCCCGATTTCCAATCAGGGTTCATTCTTCGCTTTTTTTCGTTGTGGATTGCCCAAAGAGCGGTGAACTGGGGGATTCCTTCTCTGGAACAATGCCACTTGGATAGTGCGGGACGGGCGTGAGCCTTGAGCTCGCTTTTCCAGCTAGGCTTTGGTCAGGGCTCGTTTGACAGTTTCCCTATCCCTGAGGATATAGCATGTGGCTTGTCGGGTTCGTAGGCTGATCCTACTGATCCCCTCAGTGACAAGCCGGATCAGTTTAGTGGGATGGGTCTCAACATCGTGCCACTGCCATCCTTGATAGTTGTGAGACTCTTTCCCAGATTCTTCGTGGACGACGGCCAGTTTCAGAGTCTTCTTGTATTCTGGAAATCTGCCCAGAAAATAGACTAGCTTGTTTTCGAGCGCTTCTAACGGCTGGACTAGACCGTTCAAGAGATAATTTGCCAGCAGTAAGTATTAGCCATGAATGGTAGTGAAAACATTGTGATCTTTTCGATGGCCCTGTCCCGGTAACAACCATGAGAAACTGGTACAGCACGTAGTGTCTGAGGGTTACGTCTCCTTTTTGGGCCGCCGTCTGAACAGTCGTTCCGTCAGATCTGTCCTGCTTGTGTGGAGAGGCGACCTGGGATAGCCCGCATCATATCCGTCCAATCATTCAAAGGCGGAACCGGCAAGAGCACTATCACTGCCAACCTCGCAGTCACCCTCGCTCAGCTCGGCAAGCGGGTTGGGGTAATAGATCTCGATCTTGAAGGACCGGGTCTCCACGTCATCTTCGGAGTATCAGACGATGATGTTAGCGCAACGATCAACGATGTACTGCAGCGGAATGTCCCGATTAGCCAAGCTGTTCTGGATCTAAGCCACCGGCTCATGATAAAATCCGGTTGTCTACTCTTCTGTCCAGCTGGCCATAAGCTCGACGAGATTCTGAACATCCTAACTCAAGACTTCAACCTGTCCACATTCAAGAAAGTTGTAGACGATTTCGGCCGAATATACCGCCTCGATTATATCTTCATCGACAGTCATCCTGGCGTCGAGCGCGACACTCTATTGGCGATGGCCCTCTGCGACAACCTAGTACTGATCTCACGCGTTGACCAGCAGGATCTCTTCGGCAGTGGCGTCATGACTGAAGTAGCCGGACAATTGAAGAAGCCTGTTGTGCTCATACTCAACATGGTGCCCAACTCTGTAAACGAGAAAGAGTCGAAGAAGATAACGACCCGGCTCGCCCAGCTCTTCGGCCTCGACGTTCTGACCGCGCTGCCTTTCAACTCGGACGTTCTAGAAAGCCTAAGCAAGGGAGTCTTTGTGCTGGAGCGGCCGAAGGATCCTCTGACGAGAAGGTTTACTGAGATAGCGGAGAAGATGCTTGAGGCTATCGAATCCGGCTCACACGAGGATTATTCATCGAGCGGACCGGCGTCCCATTCTGTGGGTTAGTCTAGCACATCACCGTTTTCAGTTCACCCATCGGATTGTTTGAAAGATGAAATAGTCTTCTTGCGAGCCCTCGGTCTGGGCCGGTAGTCCAGCCTGGTATGCGCTACATGCACGGAACGGACGTCGCCCTCACACGGCGAAGGTCGTGGGTTCAAATCCCTCCCGGCCCACCAACCGCGAATCAGTCGGAGATGATCAGAACATGGATCCAATAATCGACCTCGTCCGTGCTACCGTCGCGTTATTCATAATCGTCGACCCGATCGGACTCGTCCCAATTTTCTCGAACGTTACTAGCGCAATGAACGAGCCGGACCGGTCCAAAATGTATCGAGTCGTCATCTACACCGGCGCTGCATTGCTCACGGTCTTCGCAGTCGTCGGCCAGGAACTACTCGCCCTGTTCGGGATAAGCCTGCCCAGCTTCGAAATGGCAGGAGGACTCCTACTGCTCCTGCTCTCTCTCGACATACTCTTCAGAGGCGAAAGATTCGCAAAGCCCGGACATACGGAAGACGTAGGAGTCGTTCCAATCGCTTTTCCACTTCTGGTAGGTCCCGGAGCAATCACGACTACAATGATAGCACTGGGAGCCTACGGGATACTGGCAACACTAGGCTCGGTGGTGATCGTCATGTTTCTGAGCTGGGTCGTGATGAAACAGACTCAGAGAATCCACGCTCTACTCGGGAAGACCGGCTCCTCGGTCGTTGCTCAGGTCATGGCAGTCTTCATCGCCGCAATAGCCATCCAGTTCATCATCACTGGAATACGAACATACCCGTGAAACGGGACGTAGTCCGTCCTACACCTTGGCTAGGCCCATGCGCTTCAGCTGCTTGTACATTATGAAAACGACTAGAGCGATTATGACGAAGTAAATGATCTGTGAGATGAAGTCTCCATAGAGAAACACTGAGGGCTTGTTAGAGACCGGGGAGGTAATCGTCGCATTCAGGGAGGACAGGTTCCCGGTCGGCAAGACCAGCCCAACTATTGGATTGATGAGGTCTTTGACCAGAGAGTTGACCACAGCCGACGAGGCGACTCCGATCACGAAACCGATCGCCAAGCCTACGACGCCGAAGGTCTGAAGGAAGTCCATGAATTCCTTGACGAAGCCTTTCTTCTTCTCCGAAGCCTTCTCCATCTTATCCATGGGGGCCGGGTGGGATGCTTGAGTGCTTATAACAGGTTCCAATAGTCCCAGGGAATCTGCTTTCTAACCCTCAGGGTTCTTCTCACGGCCAGGATCGTCACTTGAACCCTTCTTTTTCGTCTCGTTCTTTTTTCCCTCGGGAGTTCTTGTCTCCCAGCCTTCCTGATCGACCGCTACCTTCACGGGTTTCAGGTCTTCCGGAAGGCTTGAAGATCGCTGACGTGTTTTGACAGAGTAAACGGCGAAGAGTAGAGCGCCGAGAACAACGACTAGATAGGCGAAGGTGGCCGAGGGAGTGCCGCAGTTGCCTACTATGGTCTCGTGACAGGCGTATTGTCCAGAGAGAATCGTCTTGGTAGTGATATGCCCCGCTAGGTTATCGATCGAACCCTTCGTAGACCGAGAATTCATCGTCAATGTCCCATTCAGGTCTCTCAGGAGCGAAAGCTGCGCTGCGCGAATGGTCCCCGAAGACACTGAGCCAACAAGAGATCTGACGAAAGAACTCTGTTCAGCGAATATCGTGACTGAACCCAGCCCACCGCTCAAACTCGTCGCAAGGCCTTTCGCCTCTACTTCAGTGATATCCAAGGAAGCTGTTAGTGACCTGAACAATGATGACTGCTCCGAAAGGCTCGAGAAGGAACCGATTGATGCAGTCAAGTTCACCCCTCGACCCTTTGAGAGCAATGAGGCTTGTCCGACTGAAGCTGACAGGGATCTGAACAGAGAGGCATGCTCTATATTACTGGACGCCGAGCCTAAGGAATCAGTTATCGATCTGACAAATCCCTTCGCCTCGGACCCGCTGAGCGAGAATGAGCCGGTCAACGATCTGAACCACGAACCTTGCTTCTGGAAGCTTGACGATGAGCCGATGGAACCACTCAGTGAGTCGGCAAAGCTCTTAGTCTCAGACGTTGTGAAACTCAGCGCCCCAGTTAGCGATCTGAACAGAGAGGACTTTTCCACGCCATTCGACGAGGATCCGATCGAGGCATAGAGGATTATGTTGCGACCTCTGAAGAAGGAGGTTGACAGACCTATCGAACCTGTGAGAGTTCTGAAGAGCGACGAGTGTTCAGTGAGAGTCGAAGTCGGCCCTAGAGAGCCCGACACGCTATGGACGAACCCCTTGGCTTCGGAACCTGATAACGAAATCGAACCATTCAGTGCTCTGAACAGAGAAAGGTGTTCCACGAATATTGAGGCTAGACCAAGGGATCCGGACAGCCCATGCGAGAAACCCTTTACCTCCGAACCAGCAAGAGACAATGAACCGGTCAGCGTCCTGATCACTGAAGTGTGTTCTGTAACAGTTGAGGAGGAGCCTAGTGAGCCAGTCAAGATTTCGGTATGACCTGTGAACGAAGACGTCGCGATCGTAAGCGAACCAGACAAGGACCTGAAGAGTGAAGTGTGCTCAGCAAAGCTCGCTGACGACCCCACAGCGCCGGTCAAGAACTCGACGGCTCCTCTCAATAGAGACGTACCAATGCCCAGAGAACCGGTTAGAGACTCGCCGATACCCTTGGCCTGAGAAGCCGTGAGGGAAAGCGAGCTGGTCAGACCTTCAGCGAATCCCTTGGTCTGAGAACTAGTGAAGGACAGTGAACCAGTCAGCGTTCTCAACAGGGATAATTGCTCGGTGAGACTAGCTGCCGAAGACAGCGAGCCGGTAAGCATCCTCAAAAGAGTGATGTGCTCACCGACACTCGAGACTGCGCCCAGCGAACCCGTTAGCGTCCTGAAGATCGAAGAATGCTCCATCAGAACTGTGGAGAAACCGATGGAGCCGGAAAGGTTCTTCGTGAAACCTTTCATTTGAGAGCTTGCCATAGAGACTGAACCTGTTAGCGTCCTTACTAGCGAAACATGTTCAGTTACTGCAGCTGATGAGCTGATGGAGCCGGTCAATAGTTCAACACGGCCTCTTGAAAGGGTAGTCGCAAACCCGAGAGAACCTGTGAGAGATTTGCCCAAACCCTTCGCCTGGGAACTCGCTACAGAGAGCGATCCGGTGAGGGATTTGACGAAGCCCTTATTCTCTGACCCTGACAGAGAGAATGAACCGGTAAGTGTTCTGGAGAGCGAGACATGTTTGGCAATACTTGCAGACATGGTCAGCGATCCGGTTAGTGCTCTAAAGAGACCAGAATGTTCGACCTGGCTTGACGCCGCGGTTAACGAACTCGTGAGTGTTCTGAAGATCGAAGAGTGTTCAACCAAAACTGAGGACAAACTGAGCGAGCCAGACACGGTCTTGGCGAGACCCTTGACTTCGGAACCAGTTAGGAACAATGAGCCGGTTAATGTCCTGGACAGTGCAAGATGATCCGTTACTGTTGTTGACAATCCAAGAGTGCCAGTCAAGAACTCCACTCGACCTCTGGACATCGATGCTGTAATGCCCAATGAACCGCCTAGAGCCTTGCCGATGCCCTTAGCCTGAGACAAAGCGAAGGACAGCGATCCTGTCAAAGACTTTGCAAGGCCCTTGGTTTGGGAGCCTACAAGTGACAATGAGCCGGCCAATGCTCGGAAGAGCGCGGAATGTCCTGAATAACTGGACGAGATGCCAAGGGAACCACTGACTGTTCTAAAGAACGAGCTGTGTTCTTGTAGGCTTGAGGATAGGGTCAACGATCCTGTCAGCGTCCTGAAGAATGAAAGATGTCCAACTAGAGCCGAGGACAATCCCAACGAGCCGGATAGACTCTTGATGAAACCCTTGATTTCTGAACCCGTTAGGGATAATGAACCGGTTAGCGCTCTTGATAGTGCAAGGTGATCGCCTGTTGTCGAGGACAGGCCCAACGAAGCGGTCAGACTTTCTGCACGGCCCCTAAATGACGAGGCAGTAAGAGAAAGCGAGCCACTGAGGGTCCTCAACAGTGAGATGTGCTGAGCAAAAGCTGAGGAGACCCCTATGGAGCCGGACAGGGATTTCGCCAATCCTTTCGTCTCAGAGCCTATGAGACCAATATTGCCCGCTAGAGACCTCGAAAGGCCAACGTGTTCAACCAATCCTGATGATGAGCCGAGAGACCCCGTAAGGGTCTTCACGATGCCCCTTGTTTCAGTGCTGACGAGAGACAACGAGCCAGTTAGCGTCCTGTAGAGCGATCTCTGTTCGGTGAGGGCCGAGGATGAGCCGAGAGATCCTGCCAGTGTTTCCCCGCGGCCTTTGAAGAGGGAGGTCGCGATGGATATCGAGCCGGTCAGTGTTCTGATAAGTGAAGTCTGTTTACTAAGTGCCGAAGTTGTGCCTAGTGAGCCTGTCAGGATTTCGTTGCGCCCCCTGGCTACGAATGTGGTGAGAATTAGGGATCCCGTCAGACTCTTGGCGAGACCCTTTGTCTCAGAACTCGCGAAAGTGAGCGAGGCCGCAACGGTCTTGGCTAGACCTTTGGTTTCAATTCCAGTAAGCGAAATCGAACCCGTTAAAGTCCTAGATAGGGAAAGTTGTCTGAGAAGGCTTGAGGACGTGGTTATCGATCCTGTTAGTATTCTGAACAATGTTGTATGTTCAGATAGATTGGAATTAAGAGTCAATGAGCCAGCTAGAATTCGGAAGAATGACGACTGCTTAACAACGGTTGAGACTAGACCAAGGGAACCAGCAAGGGTTTTGGCGAAACTCTTGGTCTCAGCACCCGACAGAGAGATCGAACCTGTTAGAGTCCTGAACAGCGAAACATGTTCAGCGGGACCCGTCGTCAAACCGAGCGAGGCACTCAAGGCCTTGCCGACACCCTTGGCTTGAGAAGTAGCGATGCTAATGGAACCGAACAGCGACCTCGGAAAACCCTTGACTTCTGAACTAGCAAAAGAAATTGAGCCAGACAAGAGTCTTGAGAATGAATAGTGCTCTGCGATGCTCGAGGATTGGCCCAGCGAACCCGTGAGGGTCTTTCCAAAACCCTTAGACTGTGATCCGAAGAACGACAGAGTGCCCGTTAGTGATCTGGACAGGGAAGAGTGTTCAGTGAAGCTAGACGACCAACCCAGAGAACCTGCCACATTCTTGCCTAGACCCTTGGTCTCTGAACCTGTTATGGAGAGGGAGCCGGTCAACGTTCTGAACAATGAACCATGTTCAGTCAAGCTTGAGGGCAAACCGAGCGAACCAGTGAGACTCTTGGACAAGCCCTTGACTTCGGAACTAGCAAGACCCAACGAGCCTCCTAGCGACCTGAGCAGAGAAACATGATCCATGAAGCTTGAGGATAGTCCCAGTGAGCCAGTCAGAGATTTTGCGAGACCTTTAGTCTCAGACTCCGAGAGAGACAGTGAACCGGGCAGAATCCTGAACAGTGAAATGTGCTCTATAAAACTCGAGGACAAGCCAAGCGAACTAGTCAGAGCTTTCGCAAGACCCTTGGTTTCTAAAGCCAGGAAGGAGAGTGAGCCGGCGAGCGATTTGGCGAGGCCCTTGGTCTGAGAGCCCGCTAGAGAAAGCGTAGCACTAAGAAACTTGGTGAATCCCTTTGTCCCGGAGCCTGCGAAAGTTAGTGAAGCGGTAAAAGTCTTAGCCAGACCCTTGATCTCAGAACTGGAACAAGCAAGGGAGCCGGTCAGAGACTTGGCGAGACCCTTTACTTCTGAAGCAACGAGACCCAGAGAATTGGTCAGAGGCTTTGCAATGCCCTTAGTCTCAGAAGCTGCTAGAGACAAGGAGCTAGAAATTAACTTGGGAAACCCCTTAGTCTCTGATTCCGTAAGAGAAATTGAACCGAAAAGGGATCTCAGGAACGAAGATTTCTCGGCGACACTTAGAGATTGAGTCAGGGCGCCGAAAAGAGTCCTAAGGAACGAGTTCTTCTCAGCGATTGTTGAGACCAAGCCGAGTGCACTTGAGAGGGCTTTTCCAATTCCCTTAGTCTGACCAGCGACCGATGTTAATGAGCCAGGTAGGTTCCGTGTGTACTGCCAGTCGGGTGTTGTGATAGCGGAAGCCGAAGAAACAGTAGTTTCTGTAACCGTACAGCAAGGTGAGCTGCCGCCGGAGGTGTATGAGATCCAGTATTCGACTGAAATGAAATGGATGTTCGAGAACGGCCCTACTGTCCCGGTGGTGAAGGAATACTTTGTTGGAGTCGTGGACGCGAGAACGTTTGTGTTGTTATTCCAGTTCTTGAATAGAAACGTGCAGGAGGTCAGACTGTTAGTGCCGCAGTTCCATACCGTAACCCAGAGATTTCCAACCGGTCCCCCCGCGATCGAGTTCAGTCCGGTTGTAACGTTAAAGGTCCAAGTTCCAGAGTCAATCGTTGCACTTCCCAAATCTGTATTATAGACCCAAGCGTATCCTGAAACAGAACTAGTACTCGGTGTTCCCGTAGTAGCAGAGGATGCGACGTCAGGCTTCACAATATACTTCCCTACTGCTGATGAAGCTTGGAAATCAACTTCAAGTTCAACCCAACCCCACGTATTTGTAGAGATCGATTGCGAAAATGTTCCACTTTGAGTGGCCGCTGTTGAAGAGCCTGTGGTAGTTGGGATTTCATATTCGTTGAGCATGTTGTCGTTTGCGGGATTGTTGCCGCCATTCGCGCAGTGTGTGCCAGTAGTCGATGGCGTTCCATGTGCGTTCATCGATGTAAAACCGCTAGTGTATGTTGGACTAGTGTTCTCGCTGACGCATGGCTGATATGCTGCAAAAGCGTAGATCAGGTCATTAGCAGTTGTAGCCATCGACGCTGACGACATAGAGAAGGGACCCGTGCCGCTCGTCAATGTCCCTGAGCCTGACGCTGTTGCACCTGTTGTGGTTGTTATTCCAGAGTCTTCCCAGCAAGTCAAGTAAGTATCGGTCGTTGTCCCGCTGAGGTGGATTGTTATTGTATCGAGTCCAGACGCGAATACCTCCGTCGCGGAATAGATGTAAGCAGTAAACGTTACCGTGGTAGATGTCTCAGACAGCGACTTAACGAGCGAGAAAGAATTGCCAAGAGTGTCAGTTACGGAATTAACGGTGATCGTTGATGGTGCCACCATGAAGGAGACTACAAGGACATCATTCTGCGTCGGATTTGTCGAGTAAGTGCAAGTAGGTGTGGCTGTGGTGCCTGCCGATGCTCCAGTTGTCTGATCGGTAGGGGTTCCGGTCACTCCTAGAGGAATGCTTTGACTTGTTCCCGTATCAGCGGACCCTGTTGTTGTAACAAGGTTCTCGCATTTTCCAACGCATGAGCCGACAGCTGAATTGCCAAGATAGAAAGTGTGCACATTGTTGGTCGCATGAGCGAGCGGCATGCCCACGGCCGCTACCACTGCGAGAAGCGCCGTCATTATCAGCGTGAATTTTCGCATTATTTTCACCCTTCAAAGAACCGCGTGTGCTGAGCAAGTGTGTTCCGTCCCGTCTCCACCAGCGCTGAATCAGCGACTTCTAGTACGGGCGTATGCGCTAGCCTGTGCGGGATCATGGAGAGCCGGCTTCAGCGAGAGTGTCATGATTGCGAATACACGTGTTGTAACACTCGACATTCGGCATACGGCACTATCGAGGCAAAGCGTTCGCTTAGTCCATGAGAATTGTAGCCGATGAACGTTGTTGGCGAGATCCCGACCTCGAATGAAAAAATGAGTTCGAAGAGCTTCGAGTCGACAGAGCGGCTGAGAGGTTAGAAGAGTAGCCAAGAAAGGCGAGGTTTGGTGTGAGCTCACAGTTGTCGGTTGCTTATCAAGAAGTCCCCGTTATTCATGGCCACGACCGTAAGAGTTTGGTTCAGACGAAAGCTCAAGGGCGAACTTAGACAGTTACCGTTGCCATCATTCCAGCAATAGTTTCCACGACCTGCAATGCCCATCCCGTTTAGCGCGACGTAGCCTGTGTTCACAAGGTATCCCATGTCGTTCTGCTGATAGATGTAAACTAGGACGTTCCAGTTTGGAACATTGTTAGAATCCGTTTGTTGATGAACCGCAGCTACTGTCCCGTCCTTGGTCCATACTACTCGTCCGGGACTGTACCAGTAGACTAGGAAGAGACTTGACACTATGACTGCAGTAACGGTTATTCCAAGGCTGAGCCTCTTTCTCGTGGCTTAGGCCTCCCTCGAAAGAAAACGGGTAGCTGGCGACTAAGCCTTCGGGGCGTCTAGCTCCATGACCAGGTCAATGTCCAGGTGATCTGGATCGTGTCACCGCTGTTCAGTGTCACTGCTGTGAACGACGCGGCGGCAAGCTGTATGCTGTTTGCATTGCTCGCAGTACCGTAGCTTACTAGGCAGGCTAGTTGAACTGTCTGTGTAGCAGTCGATGTGAAGGTCTTTTGCAGGACTGAAGTGCTGCCCGTTGCGCCCGATAGGAGAGTGTTCGTTGTGGCAGCAGCACGTTGAAGACCACTGGCAGCAACAATCTCAGTACCACCTTCGCTTCCAGCCGCTCCACAGTTACCGTTGGTTGCACCGAAAGATGCGTCACCGGCGGCCAGCGTTACTGAACTGCCAGACAGCGCAATGAAGCTCATTCCACACGTTGCAGATGGGAAGCATCCGTTGGTGACGGAACCAGTGGTGCCCTGTATCACTTGGTCGATCCAAGCAACTCCACTGTTGTACATGGTGTTGTGGACTGAATTGCAGAAGTTCTGTGATCCGCTAACGCAGTAGCCGAAGTTGACGTTCAGATTCTGGTAATAGTGTTTGTTGCCCCATGGGTTCCAGTTCCCGGTGGCCACGTAGCCTCCGAGAATGAAACTTGTGGCGATCAGACCAGTCGCTAATAGAGCGATTACGCCTCTCTTCTTTGTCAATTCAATTTTGAGGAAATTCATTCTTACTCGCTCACCTCCCTCATGTGCTCCTTTTACCGAGAATCCACGTGAAAGCCGGTGGTCTTCTTCTCGGCTGTGTTACCTAGCGAAGCCAGAAGCGGTTACTATCTAGTCTGTTGGAGTTACTTATTCGGCGGTCGCCGATTTCTCGTCCTTGGAATGCCAGAGTGCTTTGAGGATCTCATCGTCCGTTGCCTTAGTCTCATTCTTTGTCGAGACCTGCTCCCATTCATCTTTCTCTTTAGACCCGGGATTCGAGTCTGTGGGCAACGACTCGCGCACGACACTGCTAATGCGATTGGACATGTTACGCAACGAGCCGAATACGCTCAGGACGGCACCGAATCCCAAGATTGCTGCAACGGCTATCATTGCGTATACGATTCCTACTCCGGCTGAAGTCGACGGGCCTAGTGCGGATTGGCCGGTGTTGCCTACTGCTAGGGCAAACTCGTACGTGATCCTATTGTAAGCGAATAGACTCGTGACGATAATGACCGCGCTTGATACAAGCAGGATCACGAGGCGGGCCTGCCTCTCGGACTTCAGACCTAGAATGTTCTTGGTTCTTTCCATTCTGTGTCACTAATCTTCTTTCTTTGTCGGAGACTCTTCCCAGTCCTCTCCTTCCTCAGCGGGCCGGTGCGACTTCAGACTCGGCCCAACATTTCCCGCTATTGGTACTGGGCTGATAGGGAACGAGACTAGCCCACCTCTTTTGATGGTGCCGAGCCTAGAGTATTCGCGCAGCAGTCCAAAAATGCTAAGGTTCGCGACGAGAACAAGGACTGCAATAGTCACTATGGAGGCTGGCGAGAAAACTAGCTGTCCACCGTTTTCTAGAAAAGAGGAGAGGAAGAGTGCTGAGGTCATGACTACCGGCACGGTCACCATTTGCGAGAAGATTGTGGCTATGTTCATCCCTCGGCGGACTATTGCAAGCCGGATGTTCATTCCAACAAGGCTGGAAAGAGCAAACGCTAGATATACAATCCCTGCCCAGACCCGTGTCGCTCCTGCTAGTCCTTGGCTTAGAAGGAGTTCTACTAGCCCGGCGCCTGCTGCGCCTTGGAATAGATACTGAAGAATGGAAGGTAGATCGCGATCAAGCAGAGCGCTGATACCGCTGACCGCTAGGAAGATGTTGATTCCCAGCAACACGAAGAACTCGGGAGCTAGCGCCAGTTTTGCTCACCTTCACTATAATGGATTGCTAGTCTCCGACGGCATTGCTAGTTTTCTGTCGGATAGAATAGACGAGACGCTGGCCTTTGTCGGTATCTTCAATGGTCAGGTTCAGCACGCTTCCATCATCGATTTCCAGAAGCTGAGCGAGGTCTTTCGGGATGAGTAGATACTTGCTTCCCTTGATTCTTGTAGGAGAGAGCTGTATCGGCATTTTCTAACTACCAGCCAATTAGAGCTAAGCTCCTGCAATGCGATAATCGGCATGTAACCTCAACCCTTGTCTAGAGGTCACAATCTTCCCGACGATCCCGAGAAGCGCGATGAATTTGGCAGAATGTTGCAAGAATCTCCGCCTTGAGGAACGGGCAACTTATCAGCGAGAATCGGTTTCCAAAAAGATGGGAAGCGATCGACTTGGATGGAGAATCATTCATTGGGGGTTTCGCGAGCGGGTTTCTCGCGAGAGGTTTCCACATCGGGTATGGAGTCTACTTTACAACGCGTCGACTCATCGGGGTTGATGTTGGTAAGAATGGAGGCGGGGCGTTGGGTGGAATGATGGCTGGGTTCATCGAGGGTCAGCTGATGCCGACTCTTCCCATCGCCGAGAATGAGAAGGTGATCGGGATGCTTGAGAGCATGAGGGAGTTTGAGATGCAGAAGGAGCAGATTCGTCGGATCGAGCTTCACAAGGTGGGCCTGCTAGGAACGGGACATATGGTGATAGTCCCCAATAGTGGGGATTCCGTCAAGATTACTTTGAGGCATCGAATGGCCTATGACCGATTAGTGACATTGACGCATGCTTTCGGTCCGGAACTGGTCAGCTCATCATAGAGCCAACCCAACGAAGGCTAGACTAGTGAGTCGTCCCTATAGAGTGGACAGCTCGTCTTTAGACGAGTCCATGGACCCGAGATATCCGTAGACTCCCGTCTTTAGGACCTTGAGAGAGAGTAGAGCGCATTTCAGTCTGACGGCGCTGAGCTGT
>JAJPJY010000145.1 GCA_021323995.1 bacterium
AACCGTTGGATTCATTCTCTATCTCGTCGAGGCTACCCTCACCGACATTCTCAGCATACCCAACTCGATCTCTATTGACACAGTACTCTTTTCTGTCATGGGGTCCTCGATCGGGTTCGCCTCTTACCTCGTGAAAAGCATCGATCAGAAAAACAACGCGAGGACGGCAAATCTTGGAAGACTTGTTTCCAAACCTCCTCGGTCTTTCCTTTTCTTCTTGGGCGTGATTTTAGCTTGGGCTCTAGCAGGCCTCATCTTCCATCCTTGGACATTGAACCAGTCTGCAGGAGGAACCATCTATTACTACACGTACTCAGAATGGTACATTGTCGCAAGCACGGTCGTATTGGTTTCATTCATCTTCATTCCAGTCGCTTCCTTTTACCGGCTGTCCCGTACGGTCCGAGACAAGACTGCTTCACTTTCGATGAAAATAATCAGCTTCTGCTGGGCAACTTTCCCAGCGTTCCTCTTTCTCCCTATAGCGACTGGCGGCCTGTTCCTCCCGAACTCTCGGAGCGTCGGCTTTCTCGTAGACAGCTTTCTATTTGTTCTCATTTCCTTTGCTCTTCGAGAACCGACTGTACTGGCTCGAATGATGACCGCTGGTGAAGCCATGAGTCAAGTTGCAGGCTCACGTTTGGAGACCGATACGATAGTTCTCTATAATTCGGAATCAGATCGTAGGACGCTGGTTGAGACCGTAGTTAGAGACGGATTGTCCGTTGGAAACGTAGTCTGCCGTGTGATAAAGTCGGAGGTCCCATTTTATCGCGCCGTGGTCAAGAGCGTAGACCAACTAGAACGCCGGGCAGGAAAGAATAGCGTTACGATTCAAGCAATCGAATCAGCTTTGGGAGAGGGCGAAGACGCGACAAGACCAAGCAGTTCAATCTACCGCGAACTAGTCGACCTTGATGAGCTAGGTTTGAATCGTTCGAGAGAGGTCATCGATATCATTACTGGTTTAGATCGCTCAGTCGTGAATCGTCGAACTGAACGCATATGGGCTCTAAATGTGGATGGTGCTCAAGCTGGAGTACTCGACTTACTCACTTCGCGGAATCCGAAGACGAGAGTAATAGATCTCGCCCGACAAAGAGACGTGTTCTCGAGCCTTCTCGGCTTGAAACATCAGGATATTCTTGGCCATAGGTTGTTGCTTGAGTATGAGCCCACGAGTAACTATGAAGAGATCCTTCAAAAGTTTGTAAGGGAGTTCCAAGCAAACGTGGAGTCAGTCGCGATCTTCACGAACGCAGGAAGCCCAGTATATCGAGAGTTTGCCGAGCAACGAAACATCAGACTCTTCAGTTTCAGCACAAAAACGTCTACTCCATCGATGATCACTAGCGAACAAATCCTCCTTCCGGAGAGAGACACGTCTCTTCTTCTGGATGCAGTTGACAAGCTACTTCAGGCTCACGCAGGAAGGCGAATCGGAATAATCTTCGAAGTGTTCACCTATCTGACTCTATCGCTCGGATTCGAAAAAACCTATGGTGTAATCTCTTCCGTCGTAGAAATGGCGGATGCGGAGCGAGCGGCGATTCTCGTTCTCGTAAATTCCGATGCCTTGGAGCCAAGAACTCTCGGTGGAATACGGGGCCTCTTCCAATCACAGCTGTTCTTCGACTCGAATGGACTGAAAGTGGTCAAACGCGCTGGAGAAGAATACGGAAAGTCTGCTACAACCGATTCGCTTGGTGATGTCCATGAACCGCCTGGGAGGATTGAAGTTTGAGCGCTCGAAACCAAACATTTTCCCAGCTTCTTTTGGAATGCATCGACGAGGGGCTTTCAGTACTAGGAAACGAGCCCCGGGAAGCTGTCTATCAGTTCCTGAATACAATATGTTCTCTGTCGCGTGAACAGATACCGGACCGTGTACCAGATTTTGCAACAGGTCTCAGGAGAGCATTAGGCGGAGCCTCGAAGGTCATTGAGCGAGTAATCCTCAGGAAACTCTACGAAAAGACAGGGTCAACCTTCAGAGAGGTTTCTGACACGGATTTCAACGATTATGTCCTGGAAGCTAGGCGGAGATTTGAGATACTCGCGCACCGACACGACGATCCGACAGAGAGCTCCAGATCAAAGAAGGGGCAAGTCTCCTGTTAGAACGTCCAACAAATGAGAAGGGGCGGGACCTATGCCCAAACAGGTAATTGTTCCAGGCGGTACCTGGGTCAGGCCTCTATCCTCGACGACATAGTGCGGAAGACCCTTCGTTGCAGCTTCCCTCTTCAACTTCATAATCGCCTCTAAGTCTGGAACCTTCAGGGCTATCTTAGCTTGCCCCTCCTGTATCCAATGTTTCCACCAATCTGGAAATGCGGCGTGCGCCTCATTTGAGGCACTCACGGCCGCGTGTGCACATTGAACGGCAGTCTTGCCCCGTCCCATCTTAAGGTCCAATCGGACAATTAGGGCCTGCTTGTACGCAAAATCACCGGGCATGACGAAGACGGAGCTTTACATGATAGTATTTAACGGGCTTACCGTATCTGGAAGCGGTTGAGACATGCAAATAGTCTCTGCCCAAGTGTCCGCAATCGTGCACGCCACAGAAGACCTTGGGAAGGTGATGATTGCTCTTAACAGGATCTGCTCTCAAGATCTGTTTCAGCCAAGCATCGAGAAGAAAGTGCTCAAGGGCCATTTCGGAAACGAAATCAAGACGCTCACTCTAAGCATGAGAGGCCGCTCAGCGGCATCGTTCTTTGCCGATCTCTGGAGCAGACTCTCTAGAATTGATCGTGAAACCGTTGTTGATGAGTTAGGGAATAGATTTGACAAGGATGATAGACTACACCTCCGCCTAGACAAACAGGAATGCTTTCGAGATATTGTACGAATCAAAGATCAAGACGCGATCAAAGTTCAGATCTCAATCAGAGACGTGTTGGATCCAACGAAGGACATTCGAGTTTTTCTTGAGTCAATTACTGAATCTCCGGCCCTCACATGAGGGACTCCTAGTAGGAGACGATATTAGTTCCGGAGTTGAGCCTGTTTTGGGGGATGAGGAAGCCAGTCCCAGCATGACCGGAAGGGATGATATTCTCTGCGACGGGCCGACCCCAGACTAATCATTTGAAAGAAGAGCTCAGCAAAGGTTTTAGTACGCACCGCAGGGTCGATCTTCAGAAATCTATCTAGGTGCAAAAAAAGTGTCAATGTTTGCAGTGCCCGGCGCGTATGACCGGGCGATCACCGTATTCTCCCCCGACGGGAGACTATTCCAAGTAGAATACGCAAGTGAGACAGTAAAACGAGGCGCGACCGTTCTAGGAATCGCCTCTCCTGAAGGAGTTGTGTTGGCAGCCGAGGAACGGGCGGGCTCAAAACTCCAAGATCTTTCGTTTATGTGGAAGATCTTTCAGATCGACGAGCATGTTGGAACAGCTGTGGCCGGACTGAGCTGCGATGCTCACATTTTGGTAGACCAGGCCAGAATCTATGCGCAGAGTAACAAACTAATGTATGATGAGCCGATCGACATCGAGATACTGACAAGGCGAATCGGCGAGATAAAGCAGCTTTACACTCAACACGCTGGCGTCAGACCCTTCGGAATCTCTATGCTGTTCGGAGGGGTCGACAAGAAGGGTAGCCGATTGTTCTGGACCGATCCAAGTGGAGCCTTTTTCGCCTACAGGGCGTGGGCCATCGGAGCGGGAGGCGACGCCGCGAACGAGATCCTCGAGGCAGAGTACCGAGACAATCTAACCATGGACGAGGCGTTACTACTCGGAATGAAGTGTATGACAAAAGTCCTCGAGGGCAAGGCCGAGCCTCAAAAGATTAGAGTCGCGATAATTCCGCGCGAAACTGGCAAGTTCCAGAAGCTTCCTGTAGAAGAAGTAGACAAGTATCTTCGAAGGATGGACGCAGCCAAAAAGGCTCCGGCTAGCAAATGAGTGACAAGTTCACAACAGCCAGGTTAGCAAAAGGACAAGACCATTTCGAGATACTAGTAAAGCCTCAACAAGCGTTAGACTACAAACTGGGAAAACAAGTGGCGATATCGCAAGTACTCCTGATCGAGGAAGTATACTCCGACTCGAGTAAAGGAACGAGAGCCTCCGAGGAGAAACTCCAGAAACATTTCGGCACCACTGACCCAGTCAAAGTCGCTGAGGAAGTCATGAAGAGTGGGGAGCTTCAGCTCACCACAGAACAGAGACGCCAGCTCGTCGAGGACAAGAAGAAACAGATTGTCTCAATCATATCCAGGAACGCGCTAGATCCCCGAACTGGAACCCCGCATCCACCCCTAAGAATTGAGCAGGCCATGAGCCAGGTCCGTCTCTCCATAGACCCATACAAGAGCGCTGAAGAGCAGGCTAAACAAGTCATCGAAGAACTAAGGCCGATTTTACCCTTGAAGATCGAGCAGATGCGAATTGCCGTGAAGGTTTTCGCTGAACACGCCGCGCGAGCGTATAACGCGTTCAAGAGTTTTGGAAATGTCAGTAGAGAAGAATGGCAGCCCGACGGTTCACTCGTAGCGGTAGTAGAAATGCCCGCGGGCATGTATGGCTCATTCATTGAGAAGATCGGAAAATTGACGCAGGGAACAATTCAGACGAAGGTCTTGAACTAGAAGAGAGAACATGGTCCTAGTAGCAGAGCCGAAACAAGTAGTGGCGCCGGGAGAACTCCTTGCCGAAGGCGACCATCTTCTCGGAGATAACGCGTACCGTTTAGGGACAAAGATCTTCTCCGACAGCATAGGGATACTGGAGATAGACGGAAACCGAGTTTTCGTCGTCCCCTTGAAAGGCGGGTATATTCCGAGAGCGGGCGACCTTGTTGCTGGCAGAATAGTCGACATTGGATTATCCGGATGGTCGGTTGACATCAGAGCTCCTTACGAGGCAATGCTTCCAGCGTCAGAGACACCTGGCCCTCGAGGACCCCGGAGACGTGACCTTTCGACTAGCTTCGATGTTGGAGACATGGTTCTCGCAGAGATACTGGCTTTCGATCGGACAAGGGACCCTCTGCTCACAGTTAAGGGGCCCGGTCTCGGAAAGGTGGCTTCAGGAAGGGTGGTGGAGATCAGCGCCGCCAAAATTCCCCGGCTGATCGGACGGAAGGGGTCGATGATTAGTATGCTCAAAAAGGAGACTGACTGCCAGATAACTGTGGGTCAGAACGGGGTCGTATTAGTATGGGGTAAATCCCCCGATGCGGAGAGGGTCGCGGTAGAAGCCATATACATGGTTGAACGTGAAGCTCATACGAGAGGACTTACGGACCGAATACGGGATATGATATCACGATCGAAGATGGTTGAACAAGTTGCCGGAACCCAAACAGCCTGAAAAACTGATCGACGATAAGGGCCTTAGAATCGACGGCCGCCGCCTAGACGAGCTTCGGCCCATCAAACTCGAAGTAGGAGTGCTTGACAAGGCGGACGGATCCGCCTACATCGAGCAGGGAAAGAACAAGATTCTAGCAGCGGTCTACGGGCCCCGAGAAGCACACCCCAAACACATTGCTATGCCGGAAAGGGCAGTGATTCGATGCAGATACCACATGGCTCCCTTCTCAGTCGACGAGCGAAAATCTCCAGCTCCATCACGACGGGAAATGGAATTGTCGAAAGTAATCCGGGAATCCCTGGAACCGGTTGTGCTAACTGATCTATACCCCAGAACCACCATCGACGTCTTTGTCGAAGTACTCCAATCCGACGGCGGATCACGCTGTGCAGGAATCACAGCCGCATCACTCGCCCTGGCTGACGCAGGGATACCGATGAGAGAGATGGTGGCCGCCTGTGCAGTAGGCAAAATCCAGGGTAAACTCGCGCTGGACCTATCGGATGCAGAAGACAAGTACGGAGAAGCAGACATACCGGTTGCGCTGGTTCCAAACGCGGGTCTGGTAACGCTGCTACAGATGGACGGGCATCTAACACTCTCAGAGTTTGAACACGGCTTCTCGATGGCCCTAGATGCTTGCAAGACCCTCCACGGTATGCAACGGGAAGCACTCAAGAAGAAATATGCGACAATGAAAGAAGCGCCTGAAGAAAGAGAAGAAGCAGAGGTAGTAGCATAGTGTCAGCCACACCCCAGCTACCTCCCGTAGCCAGGCTGGAACAGAAAACCGTCTCCGATCTCATAGCCAAAGGCAAGAGACTAGATGAACGAACCCCCGAAAGCTACAGAGAGATCCAGATACAGACAGGAATAATTGAAAAAGCAAACGGTTCCGCACAAGTATACCTCGGCAAATCGAAGATCCTCGCCGGGATCAAGATCGAAACCGGCATACCCTTTCCAGACACACCCGATGAAGGGGTTCTTACCGTCAACTGCGAACTCGTCCCCCTAGCCTCCCCATCATTCGAAGCCGGACCCCCCAGTGAAGCCGCCATAGAACTCTCAAGAGTCGTCGACAGGGGAATCAGAGAATCCAAGGCAGTGGATCTAAAGTCACTCGTGATCCAGAAGGGAAAGAAAGTCCAAGTCGTCTATGTCGACATTTACGTTCTCGACCACGACGGGAACCTGATTGACGCCGCTGCCATGGCCGCCCTTGCAGCACTGGTAACCTCAAAGGTCGCCAAGATGGAAGTCAAAGGAGACGAAGTCATCA
>JAJPJY010000160.1 GCA_021323995.1 bacterium
TATGAACTGTGGAAAGATGCAGCTGTTCAAGAAAGACGCGCTTGGATGGAAGACTTGCACCGTCTGCCACGGCACAGCGCCAGACAGAAGCCAGAGCCCCATCTAGTTCTCCGATCTTTTCCTACTGAGGAGGGACCGTTCTCGGAGCCCGACCTAGGCGGTTGCCCGCGTGGAATCTGGAATAGGCAAGATGAAAGAAGTACCACGTGACAGAATAGATGAGTGTGTCGAGAGCAAACGGGAGCCAGTCGAAACTAGGTAGACCACACCCAACTAAAAGACCCGGGCATCCAGACCTCCAACTGAACGGGAAGCCTTGCCAGACTTGGATCGCGCGGCTCCAAGAGCCTGTAATCAAAGTAACGAAGACGGCACAGACGGGAATCAGCGTGTAATAGAAAACTGAGCCTATCCGGCCGAAGAATAACGGAGTCTTGTCTGAAAGTCTCATCATCATTGCATAGGACACGATCAAGACCGCATAGCCCGCAGCCGAGAAGAGAGTAGCATCGATGGCGAAAGCGTTCCAGTCAATGGAAGTCATCGAAGCCAGGAGTGTGCACAGACCAATCGAAGAGCATCTGCCGCCTGAATACGTGATTGACTTCCACGGAAAGGGGAGCCCATAGGACCTAGATGAAGAAGGATAGCTCTGAGGGAACCCCGTGAGCCACGTCACGAAGACACCAAGAAGAGGCACGAGAATTTCGAGGATTAGCCAGACACGTGATACTCCGTATTGCAAAAGATAATCGTCAACATCCAAGAGTGGTCATCCGACCATTAATCCCAACGGTTAGAACGTGACGTTCTCCAATCGAAACAGTTCGAGAGCCAGTAAACACTCAGCAATTTAGCCAGGTGAAGTTCTGCGTTGCTTAAGTATCTCCGACCGGAAACCAGCTAGGCCTACTCGGTCTCGCGGTGTTCTCTCTAATGTCCAAGGGTTTTGGCAAATGGGTCTACCGGTTAACACTGGCTAGATGGTACTACAACTATGCTTGGGGCTGGATCATCGGATACTTCCTCAGCACCTTCTCCATGATAGTAACAATCTACTATCTTATGCAACTACAACGGCTTGTCTCGTTTCCAATCTTCCTCGGAGGAACAGGATTCATTCTGATAGGAGGCGGCTGGATCCTGGGAAGACTGCTCGTGAAGCGGTTCAAGATCCAGCCTATTGAGAACTACATTTCGAGCGAGGTCAACCCGTTTACGAACGCGGCATTGTCCGCGAAAGAGCGAGTCTACTGGAATGCAATGGTGGTCTTGCTGAAGCGAGAACATGCGCGGGCTCCTGATCCTGAGGTGGCAAAGTGCGTGGACCAGATGAACATGTACATCAAAGGCCAGGTACCGTTCAACTTTGACGAACTAGACAATTTCGAGTTTGGAGAAACCCCAGAGACCCCGTCGCCGTTGAACAGAGAATCTGCGAAGTGGTCGTCGGGTGAAGAGATCGAAGAAGGCCGCCAAACTCCTGCATGACTATCTCCTGTCATTTTGTCTTCACGGTCCCGCGCCTAGTTACCTTGGCCTCCTGAGGACTCTCTTTCGGCGCCTCTAATTTGTCCATCCAGTTTTCTAGATACTTTGCGATCCAATCATGAAACATCAGAAGACCCTCCGGCCTAAGAGTGTAGATTCGCTGCTGCGCCTGAACCGTCACACTGACAAGCTGGGCCTCGCGTAAGACCCGTAGATGTCTAGAAACGCCTGGTTGAGTGAGCTGAGGAAAATGAGAAACGATTTCTCCGGCGGAACGAGGCTTTGCGGCGAGAAAATCTAGGATCTCGCGCCGTGAAGGATCCGCAATCGCTGAAAAAATGTTCGATGAGGTCATCCTATGATTCGGTATGGTGTGAGATCACTTGTTCCATTGTTGGGGCTTAAACTGGTTTATTTGGAAGAGGTTCCCATCAGGGTCGGCGAAGGTTGCAGTGATTCCCCATGCATATTCCTCGGGCTGGGCTTGTTTGAACTCTACTCCGTGAGATTTCAGCTCGGCAAAGGCATTCCGGCAGTCGTCTACGCGTAGAAATATTGGGGGATTCCGTGCGGGCTGCCACTGGCTGGAGGAGATGTTGTTGGGGTCTTTGTATCCAGCTGGAAAGAGTACCAATTCCATGTCCTGTTCCTTGGGACCGACGGTGACGAACCTGTAGCCAGTTGGAGAAGTATAGTCTGTCTTCTTCTGGAAACCGACCTTCTTGGTGTAGAACTCCAGCGCGATGTCCTGACTCTTCACAATAAGAGTGAGCTGGGTTATTTTCGCATTCATGATTTGACATGTATAAGCCATTTGGTATATAAGCCTGTGGCTATATACCGCTTATCCGGACCTATTCCTTCGGTAGTCTAAATTCCCCTGTTCACGGAACACTGATTAGTCCAACGCAGATTTTGAATTAGCCGAGGAGCTGCTAGAGGATGGACGCATATCTCGTTGACGGGACCTACGAACTGTTCCGCCATTTCTATGCGATTCCTCCAGAAACAAACTCTGCAGGTGAAGAGGTTGCCGCGACCCGGGGAGTACTAGCCAGCATGATTTCAATGCTCGAGACAAGCGCCACGCACGTTGGAGTGGCGACTGATCACGTTATCGAATCGTTCAGGAATGACCTTTGGCCCGGCTACAAGACGAGCGAGGGTATAGACCCGCGCTTGCTTGCCCAGTTCCAATTGCTAGAGGACGCGCTGGTAGCGTTAGGTGTTGTCGTTTGGCCGATGGTCGAATTAGAGGCAGACGATGCTCTGGCAGGAGCCGCGGAACACCTCGCAAAGTTCCCGAAAGTCAGACGTGTCTTCATTTGCTCCCCGGACAAGGATCTTGCGCAGTGCGTCAGGAAAAAACGGATTGTCATGTTCGATCGAAGAAGGAGCCTGATAATCGACGAGAGCGGTGTCAAGGAAAAGTTCGGGGTCCAACCCGATTCTATTCCCGATTACCTGGGGCTCGTTGGAGATTCGGCTGACGGATATCCAGGGCTGGATGGCTGGGGGGAAAAATCCGCCAGTAGTGTCCTGAGTCGTTACAAGCACATCGAGAAGATTCCAATGAGCGAGATAGAATGGGAGGTCCGTCCCCGGAGGGCGGATAAGCTCGCGGCGACTCTCCGGGAGAATCTAAAACTCGCTCTGCTGTTTCGAGATCTTGCGACGCTGCGAAAGACGGAGCCAAGAATCAAAGCGGCGGATGAGATTCTATGGACAGGGCCGAGTAAGTCGTTTGTCGCGATGTGTGAGAGATTGGAAGCGGGTCAGCTCCAGAATCGAGTTGTGGAGTTAGCCAAGTCCAGACATGATTCTGCAGAATAGACGGAAACCTCTAGGAACATCACATGTTTTCACTTGTATTCGAAAGTGTACTCGGGACCAAAGTCGGATAATGTCATAGAGATTGTTCGGGGACGCTAACGGGTCGGATGCAGAAACGGTAAAGATTGTGAAAATGAGCGCAGAGCAAGAATGCGAAACTGACCTCCCTACACATTTGTAGATAGACCGCAGCAGCCAGATACTATTGCCACCAATCGTGTTCGTCCACAGCCAAGTGTGGACGCCCTGCTCAAGTATCCGATAGGGACCCTTCCATGTAGGGTTCGGCTTGATGATTCGCGCGATCTCTATGCAGTTAAAGAGGTGGATCTTAGCGTCGACCGCCACTACTCTCATCCTGGCAGTCACGTTCCTATCGTTCCATGCCTCGCTCGTCTACCCAGCCTCCTCGACGAACTCGGTTACCAGCAGCATATCGTCCTGGAATCCGATGGTGAATTGTACTCCGACCGTTGTGACGATTGAGCAGGTTTTGGGAAATCAGACCAACGCTCTGGGCGGCGCGTCGGAGAACGGAAGCATCTTCAATCCTGGGACGTCGTCGCCCCTTGGGCCCAATAATGCTGCGAGCTGGCTGACTGCATCCTCGTCGACTCCGCCAGGCTGGATCGCGCCCGGACCCTCATGCACAATAACAAATTCGCAGGGACAGGTGGTCTCTGCATTTGTCCAGATCAACGGGGTCCAGAGAAGCTACAGATCAGAACAGAACTACAACAGTATGTTCATGCAGATCAACGGGGGAGCAAACTATGCCACGGGCAGCCAGTCAGACACGACGTTCAACATTCTTACGCCTGGTTACGGGCCCTGCACATCTATTAACACTACTGACTGCATGCACAATCTCAATGCGGCGATTGATCATGACTGGAAAGCCGCAGGCTACTGCGGACCCAACACTGCGTGCGATAACAATACACTAGTGTCGGAGACGGCGGCCTACAAGTCACTGATCGACGTTCAGGGCTTCCTCGTCTGGAACCCTAACAGTTCGAACAACCCTGACCATAACTTCTCCGGCTGGGAATTACACTCCGTCACAGCATGGAGAATTTCAAACACCTCCTCTGACTATACCCTTTCGGCCAATCCTATCTCACTAGCAGTTGCCGTTGGCCGTTCAGCCTCAACAGTCGTCTCGGTTGACACGTTCAACTTGTTCACCGGGAACGTATCCTTCACCTCCACCGTTTCAGCCTCACTCAATTCCAGTGGGCCAGCTCCAACCACGGCTATGACACCCTCAACCATATTCATCAAACCTGGCGGGACGGGGAGCTCTACACTAAACGTGACCGCGGCAGCCACAGCAACCGGCAACTATACTGTAGCAGTATCAGGCTCGAATGGCACCATCTCACGAACAGTTCACGTAGCTGTCTATGTGACTGATTTCGGAATTGTGGCCAATCCATCTTCCCTGAGCGTTTCCGTCGGGTCATCGGGCCAATCCACAATCTCTCTGTCGAGTATCAACGGATTCGCAGGTAATGTGAGCCTTACCGCTCAGGTCAGCCCTGCAA
>JAJPJY010000040.1 GCA_021323995.1 bacterium
ACCCTCAACCGGCACCGTCAAAGAACGACCGGCCAAGGAAAGGCCAAAGAACAAAGCAGAAGAAAGGCTCGAGACAATCCGCGAAGAAGTTCTCAAAGCCATGGAACGACTCGAACAGATAGAGACGGAAGGCTGATCCGAACATGTCTTGGACCGACAAGGCGAGAGTAAGCGCAGCCGCGCAGGCAGTTCGAGAACTCAAAGACAACACCATAGTCGGATTGGGAAGCGGCAACACTATCCTCCATGCACTCGAACTCGCCGCAGAACGGATCAAGAAAGAGAACCTGAGAATCACCTTCATACCAACTTCCTACCAAGTCGAGATCGCGGCCAAGAAACTCAACCTCAAAACGACAAGCCTAGACCAGGACACCGAGCCAGAACTAGCGCTAGACGGTGCAGACCAAGTACAATGGCGAACCCTCGACCTGGTCAAAGGCGGAGGAGCAGCACTCCTACGCGAAAAAATCGTTGACTCCACGGCGAGACGACTCGTCATAGTCATCGATGAAAAAAAACTCGCCAAAACACTCGGCGGACCACAACCCATACCCGTCGAGATAACGCCCTTTGGCTACGCCTCCACCCTCGAAAAAATCCGACGAATCTCAGACAAAGCCAACCTGAGAGAAACAACCGGCAAAGTAGGCCCAATCGTAACCGACAATGGAAACCTTATCGCCGACGTCAACTTCAGAAGCCTACGTCGACCAGAAATCGTCCACGAGAAACTCAAGAAGATCCCGGGCGTAGTTGAGACCGGACTCTTTCTGGGGATGGCGGACACTGCCTACGTGGGAAGAAAAGACGGACACGTAGACATTCTAAGAAAGGGCTAATCATTGCATACTCGCACTAGACCCGCATAACAAACCAGAGAATCCCGAATCTCTTTCGAACCGAATTTTATTTCTCGCGAAATCTTTCTGGACCTTCAGGGTCTCCAAATCTCCAGAGACAGCGCGAGAGTGCCGGGGGCGGGGGTCTCGAACAGGGACGGTTTATCGAACCCGCGACCTCCGGATGTCCCATCCGGGATTATGAGTCCGGCGCTATAGTTCCCTTCGCAGGGTCTGACCAAGCTGAGCCACCCCGGCAAAAGGTCGCGGGCGAATCTAGCGCTAAAAGCATTGGCCTAAGAAACATTAAACGCGCAGAAGATTATACGAGAGACATTCGAGGAGGACGTGGACTGGACAAACCGGAATTCTTCACTCTCGATGACGTTGATACAAGCAACAAGAGAGTTTTTCTCAGAGTAGACATAAACGTCCCCCTTGATCCGTCTACTCATCAGATTCTTGACGATACTAGAATCAGAGCCATCGCCGAGACGCTATCGAAGATGGACGGTGCAAGGATTGTGCTCGGATCGCACCAGAGCAGGCCAGGCAAGGAAGACTTCACCTCGCTTGAGCCCCACGCAGCCGCGCTAGCCCGGTACTGCAATCAACCGGTGGAGTTCGTGGAAGATGTTCTGGGACCACACGCACGCCAGAAGATAGTCAAGGTCCAACCTGGAGAAATCCTCGTACTCGACAATCTTCGGCTCTGCGCAGAGGAGAACATCGACGACAAGCCAGAGAAGCTGGTCAAGACAAACCTTGTCAAACGACTCGCGTCCCTATTCGACCTTTACATTAACGACGCATTCGCCACAGCACATAGGTCACAGCCCTCCATCGCCGGACTCACCGAGGTTCTTCCCAGCGCAGCCGGACGTCTGATGGAGAAAGAACTCAAAGCTGTATCAAATCTACTCAGAGAACCAGCTAGGCCCTGCGTATACGTTCTGGGAGGAGCAAAAGTTGAAGACAAGATTCCCGTGATACAGCATATCCTCGAGCGGGGGAAAGCAGACAAGATACTCCTAGGAGGAGTACCCGCCAAACTATTCCTCAAAGCACTGGACAAGAAATTGTCGAATCAAGACGAAAAGGACATCACCGGACTCTCAAAATTTACCGACCAAGCGCGGGGCCTTCTCATGAAATACAGAGAGATGATAGAGTTGCCGCAGGACCTTGCCTACGATGAAGATGGACAAAGACGTGACAAGACTGTCGACTCGGCAGCCGGACGTGAGCCAGCGCTCGACATCGGGACCAAAACAGTAGAGAAATACTCAAAGATATTGAGAGACGCAGCCACATCCGTGGCCAACGGTCCCCTCGGGGTTTTCGAGAGAGAAGACTTCGATCAGGGTACAAGAATGATTCTTGAGTCCATGGCAGAAAGCAAGGGTTACACCGTTATCGGAGGAGGACACTTAGTAGGCTTAGCTTCCATTCTGGGGATCGATGACAAGTTTGGCCACGTAAGCACCGCGGGAGGCGCAATGCTTTGCCTTTTATCCGGGCAGAATCTGCCTGGAGTAGACGCTCTGGTCAGAGCGGCCAGGAGAATGCGGGCATCAACTTCTCCTAACTAGGTCAAAAAAATCCTAGAGAGGACTTATCTTTGGCTGGAATCGAAGCGCATCAGCAAGCGCCCCGGTAGCTCAGTGGTGGAGCGACAGCCTTGTATCTCCTGGTGAGAGAGCTGTAGGTCCCGGGTTCAATCCCCGGCCGGGGCTCCATAATCAGCCCTTGTCAGTCTGCAGCCCGGGCTTGGCCGATTCAGCAACGACCGTCTTGACATTGGGCTGAAACACTAGGCCCATGACTCCCCCAACCAGCACAAGTCCCGTCCCGGCAGGTCCCAACGGTGAAAAAGGAAGAGTCGAAAAAAGGGTGCTCAAGATAACCAGCTGGTTAAGACCAAGAACAACCAATAGTGAGCCGTAAACAGTATGCCTTTCAGGCTTCTCATAGAGCATTCCCGCTAATAGGATGATGATGAGAGCGAGAACGAACGAGTTTTCTACGAGAAGATTGCCGACAAAAAAGGTCTGAGTATAGCCTGTTAGATTCGACGAGGAGGCCAAGGAAATGCCTCCACCTATCAGACAGAGCAGAAACTCGAGCGCGGGACGTCTAACCCTTACCAAGTTTCCTTTGGTTTCGCTCAACGATACGGCTCCGGAACTACACCAGCAATAATCAAGTTTGCTTTGTGCCGAGAGGTTTTTCGACAACCACAGACTAGTTTTGTCAACAATTGACCTATGTTCTAGCTGTTTCGCAACAATACCATCGATCCTTCGTTTGCTGGATAGAATAGTAGCTGGCTCTGGTAGATGGGATCTGGAGCCGCTTGCCGGGTCGCGGCCGCGGTCGAATCTTTCAGCGAATGCCCACCGGTCATCCATTGCCAGAAAATCGATGTTGCCGTGTCAGTCCTGTATGCTTGCACGACCTTATCCCAGCTCACGTAGACTTGAGCCCCCCTCGATACGAACGCCTGCGCCATCTCAGAGTTCGCCAACCCTGTACACCCCATCATCAGGACTATAGAGCCGGGAAAGAACCCATTCATCGCTTCTCGAACGAACAGGGGTGTGATGGCAAAGAAGTCTTTGCTGGCAATGCCAAGGTTAACGTCAGCCACTTGACCTGTAAGCTGTTCGAAAACGTACTTGTCCGGACTGTAGGTTTCCGATGTTACAATTGATATCGAGTCTTGCCCGAATCCCGTAGAATGATTGCGGAAAATCACTATCCCATAGCCCATGGAAGGGAGATTCTCTAGAAGCTGGATAGTAATGGAACTCGGCGGATAATAGTCGACCTTGTATCCCGCTGAGCTCAGAGTGGCCATCACCTGATCCGTGAAGGCAGGATCCGGAATGTATGCCGAAACCTCGTCCAGCAACGCGACCGTAAGGGGACGCGAACGGGTAGGGCTGGTAGGATACCAGATGCTATAACGATAAGCGTAGCAAAGACTGGCAACAGACGAGGCTACAACGAGCACCGCTATGATACGGACAAGATCTCGCCTCATTCTTGACGCCTAGTCACATTACAAATGCTATCTAACCGGGCGTATATCTTTGGCGAAAGCCGAAACCGCTTCCAGCATCTCGCCGCTCTCAGTTAAGACTAGTTTCTTCGGTTTCGACGGCTGATAAAGACCGCGGAAACGGCGAGGACGGATACAAGTGAGACGACGAGTCCGGTAGCGGCTATCAAAAGGCCTGTATTGTTGGTTGAAACTGTTCTAGCGCCAAGCGTGCCGCCGGTAATGGTTATTGTGACACTCGTCGCGTGGGTCTTCTGGGCTGATCCGGTTACCGTGATGACGAAGTTTTCAGAAGGACTCTGTGTAGTTGTTGACACGGTCAAGGTAGAGGTGCTGGTGCCACCTGAGGTCAGGGTGACGCTTGAGGGACTTAATGATGCGGTGACTCCGGTCGCCGCGGGGGGAACCGAGGATGTGAGATCGACAGTCCCGGAAAGTCCGAGGCTGGTTACCGATACGGTAAAGGTCGCAGAGCCTCCGGCTACTATGCCGGCTGTGGTTGGCGACGCGCTTATGGTAAAGTCATTCGAAGCATGCACTTTCGGGAGAGTTCCGGCCCCTAATACTACCGCAAATACAGCTAAAGCAACTATCAACGCGGATGTTAACTTTGACATTAAAACCCGAATAACAGAGGACTATACTAATAGCGTTATCGGCCGTTTCCGGCCTCTAATAGCGTTATCGGCCGGTCTCGCTCTCGAGATTGAGTGTCGCCCGCTGATTCCATTTTTTCCCGTCTCGGTTTATTAGCCCCTGGATGATCTGTTCTCGTCAAAGGACTTCTAACCCCCTTGATTCGTAGGAAGCGAACATTAGTCATAGCCGGAATCATTGTTGTTCTATCTCTCGGAATAGTTATCGCTAGCATACCCTTTCTTCCACATCCACCGGGAACTCTGCAACAATCTGAAACGCATACTATTCCCGCAGGTAGTCCCAGCAGTCCCAACTCCACGGCGATAACGCTATCTGGGATTCCTGGCGGCGTAGAATTTCAGGTTGGAGTCACGGTCACCAATGGGACAGCAACGTTCTGTGTCTTGCAACAGACTTACTATCTGAACTGGAATCTCAACGATCAATTCAGCAAAGGGATGACCCCGTTTCCCTACAACGATTGCATCCTCCAACAACAGACGACACAAGCTACTCTCTCATTTACTCCGCCGAGCACCGGAGTATGGGACGTGGTGGCTCTCAACATGAATCTTAATGCCATAACCGTACAGTTCTCCCCTGTATGACCGGAATAGATACGAAACTGAGGCAAGTCTCATCCTAACCGCTCCGCTCAGAACTATTCGAATCGTCGGGCCCGGTGCGGGTTCCTCGAAGGAGGGAGAAGACCGCCGATACCAGTATTAGGGCTGACAGAATTAGGAGAGCGTGCTGTAAGCCTGAGAGAAATGCATCGAGGTTGCTTCCGGCTATCTGACCCGCGGATAGGAGATTTACGTTGCCGATAATGTTGATCAGCCTATCATAGGGTATGTCGGTCGTCATCATTGCGAGTACTAGTGGAATGCTCGCTACGATGCTGGTGTTGATCATTGTCGCTCTGACCCCGGAGCCGACCCCTCTCTTGGTGCTCGGGATAGAGCCCATAACTGAGCTGGCGTTAGGGCTCCGGAAGAGGCCGATGCCAAAGCCTACGAGGCTTAGCCCGAGGGCTATCTGTAGATAGCTGGTCGTGACGGTGAAGAGTGAGAGATACAAGAATCCCGCAGCAGCGGTCAGGAGTCCGATTGTGCTCAGGCCTCGAGCGCCCCACTTGTCGGATAGTGAGCCGCTGATGGGTCCGATGAGTATTAGGGTCGCGTCGAGAGGAATTAGGGAGATTCCTGCGTGGAGCGGATCGTAGCCCCGGACTAACTGGAAGTAGAGGGTCATTATGAATGCAAGTGCTGCGAAGGCGAGTCCGCTGAGAAGATTCGCGACATTACCGGCGGTAAAGAGTCTAATCCGAAAAAGGGAGAGGTCTAGGACTGGGAATTTGGCTCTGCGCTCTACAAGGACGAAAAAAAGCATCAGGAGGATGCTAATCGCGACGATTCCGATCGAGAACAGATCAGTGGGACTTCCTAGGGTAAGACCAAGCAATAGGAGGGTAATGCTAACGGAGAAGGTTAGGGCGCCAAGGATGTCGAACTTTTCACGATGCGCTGGCCTCGAAATCTCCTTGAGTCGCTTCCTGGACCAGTAGGTTCCGAAGATTCCGATCGGGACGTTGACGAGGAAGATCGAGCGCCATGTGAAGAGCTGGATCAGAATTCCGCTGAGAGTATAGCCGGTGATTGTTCCAGCGTTGATGGCGACCTGGTTTATGCCGATTCCTTTGCCGAGCTCGTTTCCGGCGAACGCGTCTGTGACGAGTGCGACGCTATTGACGAATAGTAGGGCAGCGCCGATTCCCTGGACGAGTCTAAAGGCCAGAAGGTCCACGTCTGAAATGGCCAGTCCCGAGAGGAGTGAGCCGACGGCGAAGATTGCGAAGCCCCACGTGTACAGCTTGACTCGTCCGTAGATGTCGGCGATACGGCCGATCGCAACTAGCAGCACTGTTATCATGAGCCTGTAGATGGTGATGAACCAGACTCCGACAACCAGGTTGGTATGGAGCCCAATAACCACCTGTGGAAGACCTACGACTAGGATGCTAGAGTCGAGAGTGGCCATGAATATGCCGACTGTAGTGACGGTGAGAACGACCCACTTGTACTCCAAGACCGGTCAGCTAGTCCGCGAATGCTTTTCCGCGGTCAACGCTAGGCGAGTATTAAACGCAGAGCGAGAACGATGACGACGTCGGAAGGTACTTAGAATAATTTGGAATTACAGTTTTGTGTCGCGGGTAAACGAGCTCCAGGGAATTTCGAGATGGGGCTGGCGAGTTGAAACCGTATTGTGCTTATTCTCCAGGTCAGGGCGCAGTATCGTCTGG
>JAJPJY010000026.1 GCA_021323995.1 bacterium
CTATGGACTCTCGAACGGCCCGAATCCTCGTATCTGCCTTCGTATTGTTAGGTTTCAGTTTATACAACTTCGTAACGTATACGTCAACCATTTCTTATCAGTCTACGTTTAGTCTTCAGCCGGGGCTCGCCTACGAGATTCCTGCAACCTTAAACCCATCAGACATCATTACTGTTC
The DNA here is from genome assembly GCA_021323995.1 of bacterium. GTDB lineage: Archaea > Thermoproteota > Bathyarchaeia > 40CM-2-53-6 > 40CM-2-53-6 > 40CM-2-53-6. The sequence continues at coordinate 178 of JAJPJY010000026.1, forward strand.
AGTTCCAAGAAAACTCTGGAATGCCCGTCAGCTTCTACATTCTTAGTAGCGCCGAGTTTGCTTCACATCAAGCTAATCAGCCCTTTTCGTACTTGTATGCGGTTACGAACGTTCCCTCTGGAACTTACTCTTACACGATAATTGTCCAAGATACCTACTACCTTTTCTTTGACCATGGAACAGGACTGGGAAACACGATTGAGACAGTGTATTCCCAGCGCATGTACACGACCCATAGCGATTACAGGCTCGGCGTAGGGATATTATTCCTCGCGATTGCGGGGGTTGATTTCTTCTACGCGTACCGTTCAAGAAAGAGAGCTCAGCCGCCCCCCGCCGTAAACTGGCCCCCATCGGGTCCATCCCCGACAACCTCAGTGATTTGCTGAGCGCGACAAATACTACCGGCCCATTACGACCTTTCTGACTTGATCGTCGAGATGCGAGCACTCTTTCTCCAGGTCGGCAACGCGTTTCCGAGTCTTCTCGACATAGACATGATCCTCTAGAGATACGAGATTAACGAGCACGTTGCTTGCCGCTCCCTCTCCTGCCGCTCTAGCTGCAGCCCGTGACGTGGACACGTCAGAGAGTGCGTTGACAGAACTATACTCTGCTACCTCCACCGCTAGTCGTAGAGTCTGAACAGAATTGTCGAGTGTGAGGAGCGGCACCTCGGCAGCTTTCATCGTTGCCTCCTGAATCGCTCTCCGCCGAACATCTTGCTGATCCTTCGAAATCTTGAACGCTTTCATGACCATATTGAAAGAATCCGCGTCGTCAACGACCAGTTTCAGGAACTTGGCTCGAAGCTCCTCGCCGACCTTGACAGCGTGCTCTAGAACTTCTGTGCCCTTCGGCAGCTCTTTCTTGCTCAATGTTATGCGGCTAACCATGCAGAGCAGCCCCGCTGCCATTGCGCCCATGTAAGCTGCGACACTCCCACCGCCTGGCGTTGCTCTTCTTGAGGCGACCTCTTCGCTAAATGTGGCGAGACTCATGTCCACGAGGCTTGAGGGACTTGGCGCGAAGAGCCGTTTCTCTAGAATCTGATCCCTGTTGAAGTTCTCGAGCCTGAGATAGAATTCCGCAGAGTCGACCAATGCGTCCATCGGTGTCAGCCCTACAATCTCGCTGCCGACCACTGGGACCCCGAATCTGTCTGCGAAGAGTTTGACCAGCTCGTACGCTTTGAACAGCTGGCTCTTGTGATAGTCCGTGACATTCATGGAGACCTGGACCTGTCTCTTCTGCTTCAACTCGAACCCTAACGCTTTCACATATGCGAGCCCACCGTCCTTGGACCGGAGCTCATGCGCTATCCTCTTCGCTATCCCGAGATCAGTCGTGCCGAGGTCGACGTTGTAGGCGATGAGAATCTCGCGGGCACCTACAGCAGTTGCCCCGGCGGTTGGATGAATCATCTCAGGACCATAGTCAGGTTTTTTCGACGGGTCCTTCCCAATCCTTTCCCTGAGACCCTCAAACTCTCCAGCCCTGACATCAGCAAGATTCCGTCTCTCTGGAACTGTAGCGGCCTCTTCATAGAGGAATACGGGTATGTGGAATCGGGCTCCGAGCTCTCGGCCAAAATCTCTGGCTAGGGAAACACAGTCTTCCATTGTCGCGCCAGACAGCGGGACAAATGGCACTACGTCTACCGCGCCCATTCGCGGGTGTTCTCCCTTGTGCTTGTTCAGATCTATAAGATCAATAGCCTTCGCGGCGGAGGCAAGTGCTGCATCTTTCACGGGTCCGGGTTCGCCGACGAAGCTTATCACGGAACGGTTGTGATCCTGGTTCGACTCAACATCGAGCAATGTCACTCCCGGTGTTGATCTGATCGCGTCTGCGATAGCACGGATGACTTCCTGTCTTCTTCCTTCGCTAAAGTTCGGGACGCATTCTATGAGCTTCAATTCTGGACGTGCAGACCGGCTTGTCGCGGGTCTTAAAGCAATACCACTGGAAAGAGCAGGTCAGACGTGAACTGAAGGTAGAGGTCTATCCTCTATCCGATAGTCGACTTGCTTCTCGAAGTCGCCTGTGTAGTAGAACCATCCCTCAAATTTTCTGCCATCGAGTGCGAGCTTGTGCCAGTGTCTGTCGTCTTCCCACATCTCTTCGAAGGGTAGTGCATTGATGTTGAACCACTGGACTATTCCTTCTCGCCCGCCAGTCGGGATCCCCTTGAAGACCTGTGATAGGAAAACACTCACGCTCCATTCCGGACTGTCGCGCTTGTTATTCTTGTAGAAGTGAACGATGGCGACATGTTCAGGATCCTTTATCGTCAGCCTTGTCTCTTCAAAGACTTCCCTGATAGCACAGCCTTCTACGCTTTCGCCGGGGAGTACTTTTCCTCCGGGAGGGTTCCACTTTCCTTGGCCGAAGAGTCCCTCAGATTTTTTGAGAAGCAGAACCTTGTCGTCTTTGACGATGAAGCAGAGGGTCGCCTGAATCGTCAACTGGTCAGGAGATTCAGAGTTTCTTCTGTTTCAATAGAATGATCGCTTGAGCCAGATCCCCGTTAGACTGACGTAGAGCGTTGGCTGCGTCCTCGACTGAAACTCCAGCTTGCGCGGCCACAAGCTTCGCGTCATCTTGTGAAGTTGGACCGCTCGGAACTTCTTCTCTCGATCTTCCCCCGCCTACTTGGTAGACTGTCTGGCCTTGAACCGTTACGATGGCAACCTCTGGCTCGTCGATGATTATTTTCTTGGAGGCTGACTCGATCACGACTCTAGTAACATCGTCAACCTGTTTGACCTGCATGCCCATGCGTTGCATCATACGATTAGCTTCTCGCGGATTGACTCTACGTTGCATGCTCGAACGTCCACCATTCCTGGCCAGTGACTGTTAAGCCTATCAGCCTTCTATGCCGTGCCTGACCTTTACTCCAATCCCGGTCTTGAAACTCATCATCTCCTCGGCGTTGAAGAAGCTCTTACCAACGGCTAGTAGCCGATCCTTCTCATCAACCACTAGGACCTCTTCAGCCGGGCGCAGCTCAGGATCAACCTCTTCCACATGTTTGCAGAATACGTTGCCGCCCTTCTCGATGAATTCCTCTATTCCAGAGACGACTCTAACCCGGAGCCGAGGAGGCTTGAATATTCTCAAGAGTGCTTCGCCACCTCCTATTGACAGAGCAAGCATTCCATCGTTAGGACGATACGTTGCGAGAAGTTTTCCGTCCAGGAAGATATGGCGTATGCGGTGAGTGTTGGGACTTCTTGTAATCTGAACAGTTCTTGGAAAAATTCGTGAGGCGCGTCTACCGAACTGGTAGTTGGCCACAACGCGTATCCGGCGCAACTCGTGAAGCCGAGGCTTTACGAGCTTGACGGTCATTGTAAATCCGATACCTACATAAGCATCCTAGGAGCCTATTTCTAACGTTCTCGCATAGAGGTATACTGAACCCTTGTTCTGTGAGATATGCGGCCGCGAGATAGTAGGAAAACCCGGACGATCCCTCGTCGAAGGAGCAAGACTGATCGTATGCCAGCAATGCTCCGACATCGGAACCAGACTCCCCAGCTTCCCAGACAGACCAGCACCGCGCCGGCCTTCAATGGTGCCGTCGCACACAATGCCTACGCATGCTCCAATAGAGAAGCTCCCGAAGGCAGTCGAAGAGTCCGATCTGATCGAGGAATATCCACTGACGATCAAGGAGGCCAGAGCAAAACTGGGACTATCGCAGCAGGACCTGGCTTTCAAGGCCAAGGAGAAAGTGTCTGTTATTCAGAAGATTGAGATCGGCAAGATGCTGCCGACTATGAGGCTTGCAAAAGAGCTTGAGCATATTCTCAGGGTCCATCTGCTGGTCCCACGGGATGAGCTCGACATTCCCGCACCGCGTAGACAGACAATCTCTCCGGGAGTCACGCTGGGAGATATCGCCCTAGTCCGGCATAAGGAAGAATCTGACGATTAGCACGGCCTAGTGTACGGTCGCGGCGAGAGACTTGGAGATTGTCTCTGATGCCTGATCTAGGACATCGATCTCGTCCTTCGTAAGACCGCCTAGTAGTTCGAGTAACCGCTTCTCTCTTCGGCTTCTTCCTTCATGCATGATTCTCACTCCCTTGTCGGTAGCTGAGATGACCACTGATCGTCTGTCCCTCTTGTCGATCTCTCGTTTGACGAGGCCGTCTCGGACGAGCGCGTCGACGATCCTGCTCATGGTGGGAGGTCGGACCTGTTCTGCATGAGCGAGATCTGAGAGCGATTGTTTTCCCCCAAAGACTACTACTGATAGCGCTGAGAGTTGTGCGGGGGGGACTCCGAGAGCGGTGTCCTGTGCGCGCACATAGCGCATGAGGTGGAGCGCGGCGCTGTGAAGCTTTCTCGCAGTCTCCTCTGAACTCTTCTGTCTGCTCATCGTATGTATGTTCCCAAACTATTATATATTAGCATTGCTAATAGTTAGCTATGCTAACTATGCAGACAGACCAGTTCCTAGAATCCGTTAGGAAAAACGACAACCCCAGAATCATTCAAATCCTGAAAGAACAGCCGAGACTGGCAGATACGCGAGACAAGGACGGTGTATCAGCCGTCTTCCTCGCCCTATACCGAGGAAACAAACAGGGCGCACAAGAAATAGCCTTCAAGAAGACAAACCTCGACATCTATGAAGCAGCCGCCCTCGGCAATCTACCTCAGCTCAAGAATCTACTAGACCACGACAGTTCGCTCCTCGGATCCTATTCTCCTGACGGCTTTACAGCACTGGCTCTAGCCGCTTACCTAGGCCAGAAAGATACTGTCCAACATCTCTTGGAGAGAGGCGCAGATCCCAACGCGGTGGCGAAGAACGAGACAGAGTTCACCGCCTTAACCGGCGCCGTCGCGCA
>JAJPJY010000140.1 GCA_021323995.1 bacterium
CGGAAGACAGGAAGAAAGAACCAAAGAGCGAATGAAGGAACTCCAAGAGAAGCTACAGGAAAAGCTGAGACCCGGCTCGGCCAACTAAGAAGAATCTCATCTGACGCTAACAAAGGACCAGGCAGACTGGAACAGTCAACTCAACTCGTTACTCTCACGGGTAACAGACGCCGAGGGAGTCGCGTTCTTCTGCCACCAGAACGCCGACCCCGATGCGACCTGCTCATCGTTCGCACTCCAGAATCTGATTCATGAACTCGTACCCTCAACCCAGACTAAGATAGTCTGCCCTGAAGGAGTCAGCGCGTCAACCAAGCAACTGCTAGAAAACTTGGGAGTCACAGTTCCAGACGACAAACTCCCGGCGAAGCTTGACCTTGCGATCCTCGTGGACACAAACACCCTAGACCAACTCGGAACCGTGGGAGAGAAGCTTCTGGAGACGGGGACGCCGATTGTCGTAGTTGACCATCACCACCCACACCCAGACACAGTCAAAGTCGCATCGCAGATGATCATTGACGAGTCGGCAGCTGCTGCAGCCGAAGTTGTCTTCAGACTCTGGCAATCAACCAAGGTCGAACTCGGCGCCATGGAGGCAAGGGCACTGCTCGCCGCAATGTTCGTTGAGACAAAACATTTCCTGCTCGCCACAGAATTTACCTTTGAAATTGCAGCTGGCCTAGTGAGGGCGGGCGCGGACCCCAGGCGGCTCTCCGAAATGCTCTCAAACCCAATGAACAGATCAGAACGAGTTGCCCGACTCAAGGCCGCTGGGAGGTCGGAGATCGTAATGATCGGTGAATGGATCGTGGCCACTTCCGAACTCGGCTCATACCAGTCATCTGCCGCGAGGGCACTTCTCGCAATCGGTGCTCACGTCTCGTTTGTGGCAGGGGAATCCAAACAGAAGACTCGCGTGAACATGAGAGCAACTGAGGACTTTTACCGAAAGACAGGAGTCCATCTAGCGAGGGATGTGTCGATCCCGATCGGAAAGAAAACCGGGGGAGTTGGGGGTGGGCACGCGACAGCCGCAGGACTGACCATGCCAGGCCAGCCCCATGATGTTTTGAAGACCTGCATTGAAGCTCTGAAAGAATCTCTCGGTCCCCTCCAGACCTAATATAACCCGCGACCAAAGTCCGGAGAAAGTAGCCAATAGAGGTGAGAAGTATTGTCCCGAGCCTCCCGAGAGATCATTGTCGCGAGAAATCTCGGATTCAAATATGCTGGGGCTAAGAAGCCCGCTATCCAGGAAATAGACCTCTCAATTGGCGAGAAAGAGTTCATACTGCTCACTGGCCCAAGCGGCTGTGGAAAGACAAGCCTCTGCCGCTGCCTCAACGGGCTGATTCCCAATTTCTACCAAGGAGAATGGACCGGCGAGTTGATGGTCGGCGGGCTGGACGTCACGACACAGCCGACAAGTGAACTGTCGAGAGAGGTTGGCTACGTTTTCCAGAACCCGGAAAACCAGCTCTTCGCATTGAATGTGGAGAAGGACATCGCGTTCGGACCCGAGAACCTGGGACTCACCAGAGGAGAGATCAGGGCGAGGGTCGATGAGGCGATGCGCGTCACGAGCACCGGTCCACTCAAAGAGCTCGCTCCCTACGAGCTGTCAGGAGGACAGCAGCAACGGGTAGCGCTCGCAGGCGTCCTCGCGATGAAACCCAACATTATCGTCTTGGATGAGCCCACATCGTTCCTCGACCCACGTACAGCAGAGGAGGTCATGCAGGCCGCGGACAATCTCCGCAAAGAACTCGGCCTGACAATTCTAGTAGTGGAGCACCGTCTTGACTTGGTCGCAAGGTACGCAGAGAGAATTGTAGTCATGGACGCTGGAAGGATCGTGGCAGACGGCAACTTGGAACAAATCCTAGACGAAAAGTTTGACACACTAGAAGCGCTGGGGGTAGGGGTGCCACGTGTCAGCCTACTCTGGTCAATGCTGAGAACCGACGGTCTCGTAAAGGGGAGAGTGCCAACCCACGTAGAAGACGCTGCTTCAGCCCTGTCGAGCATGATGACCGATTGATCACGCTAGAGCACGTCTCGTTCAGATATCCGAGCGGATTGCTCGCGCTGAACAACATCGACCTGAACATTCAGGGCGGCGACTTCGTAGCCATAATGGGCGAGAACGGAGCAGGCAAAACAACTCTCGCCAAGCAAATGAACGGATTACTGAAGCCCTCTCAGGGTCGAGTCCTAGTCGACGATCAAGACACCAAGAAGGTCAGCGTCGCTCAACTTGCGCGGAAGGTTGGTCTTGTCTTCCAGAACCCTGACCATCTGCTCTTCTCAGAAACCGTCAAGGATGAGGTCGCGTTCGGCCTCAAGAACTTTGGATATCAGCCCGAGGTCGTCGAGAAACAAGTAGAACGCACACTCGAAGCTCTAGGCCTTACCGAATACAAGGATACGTCGCCCTTCCTTCTCAGCGGGGGTGAGCGGAAGAGGGTTGCACTAGCCTCGATCCTCGCGTCAGAGCCTGATTATCTGATTCTGGACGAGCCTACGATCGGCCAGGACTATCTCCAGAAGGAACGTTTGAGGAACTTCATCCTCCAGCTCTACTCCCAAGGCAAGGCCGTCGTTATGATAACCCACGATGTCGAGTTCGTTGCCGAGTCAAACCCGAAAGTAATACTCTTGTCGAAAGGAGAGATCGTAGCCACCGGCTCGGCTGACTCTGTGCTGTCCAAGGACGAATTGGTTACTCGCGTGTCTCTCGTCAAACCTCAGATGAGCCGGCTCTTCGGAACACTCTCAAGGTATGGCTTGCCTCGAGATGTCGTGGATGTTCACCGGGCCCGAATGCTTCTCGAGGAGAAGCTCAGCGAGGCGAAAGCAACTGTCCCTTAGAACCCTTGAAGGCTTCAAGTTCTCAAGCCTAAAGACTCCCATCCATCTCCTGGACCCTCGAACAAAGTTCCTGCTGGTTATCGCAGTGCTGACCCCAGCACTGCTCTTCGCCAGCGTCTGGGTCATGATCATTCTGCTAGCTTTCCAGATTCCATTGCTCTTCATGGGACGAGTTGCCCGAAGATGGGCACTCTCTCTCAGAGCGGGCATCTTTCTCTCCGCGCTCATTTTCGTCGTCAACTACTTTACCGGCTCAATCTTCTCGGCAATCGCCCTTACTCTCAGATTTCTGGTATTGTTGACGGCGTTCAGCCTATTCTTCATGACCACATCCCCGGATGATCTCGGCCTCGCCTTAGACCGGATTGGCGCGGTCCGGTGGCTTTCTCGGAAATGGCTTGGATATCCTAACGCGCTTTCGTTTACTTTCACGACAGCGGTGCGGCTCGTTCCGACGCTCGCGGTCGACGCTCAGACGGTTGTCGACGCTCAAAGGTCTCGCGGGCTCGAATTGGACAAGGGGAACTTGTTCCGAAGAATCCGTAACTATATTCCGATTCTGATTCCATTACTCTTGATCGCGATCCGTAGAAGCTTAGAATTGGCGGAAGCCTTGGAGTCGAGAGGGTTTCCGGGTAAAGAGGGCAGAACTTCGCTGTTCCAGCTCAAGCTGAAAGCCTCAGATTATGCCGTGATAAGCGTCTCGGCGGTGGCGATTCTGTTGTCGATATGGGTCTTCTTACACTACAAAGTGCCCGTGTTCTAGAATGTAACAGCAAGGAGGAAACGATCGATAGTGTAGCGGAGCAAGGTTTCGTATTCCACGTTCTTCACAATTGAATGGAAATCGGCCATAACTGTAACGACCGCTATTGCTCTTCGAGTTACAATGCGGATTTCTGAACAGTTCAGGTGTGCTGTGTCTGGTAAGCAATGTATTTCGGTTCAGGGAGGTGAACCTGACGCCAAATAAGAAAGCATCATTCGGAGGTTACGGGATCGAACTTGACTCCGCCCTTGCTACCGTACTCGGTGGCCGGGAGGGCCAGAAGATTTCGCCCTCTGAAATGACCAAGAGAATCTGGGCATATGTGAAGCACCACAATCTGGGCAAGAAGAACTAGCCCGGAAGTGGAACAGGTTCCAAGTCACCTTTCCCGAACCCAGTTTTTTCTTTATCGCAATTATTCCACAAGAGTATCGTGTTGCGGTTTAGCGCACGCCGTGTAAAAGTCCGGCTTGTGAGGTCGATGCTGATCGGAGATCCCTGCTATGCTGTAACTTGAACGGTTATTGTGACCGAATGGGACAATGATCCGCTCGTGCCCGTCAGAGTAACCTTGTAGGTTCCGATTGGCGTTTTGTGGCCGGTCCTTAGAGTGAGAGTTGAGGTAGACGATCCACCCGAGGTCAGGACTATCGAGGAAGAACTCAGGGAGGCCTTGACACTTCCGGAAGATGTGGACATTGAGAGTTGAATCGTCCCAGAGAAGCCACTGAGGCTGGTGAGGGTAATCTTGCTGGTCGCTGATGAGCCTCGAATGAGGCTGACAGATGATGGGTTTGCCGAGATCGAAAAGTCGCCCGTCGAAGTACCTGAGGAAACGGTCAATGATATGGTCGTGGAGTGTGATAGGCTCCCGCTGGATCCGTTCAGGGTTATGGTATAGGTACCTGATGGTGTTGTGGACTGGGTCGATACAGTCAGGGTTGAAGCAGCACTACTACCCGAGGACAGTGTCACGCTAGCTGGGCTGATTGAGATCAAGGGTCCGGCCGGTGACGAGCTGGCTGAAAGGTTCACTGTGCCGGTGAAACCATTGAGGCTAGCGGCTGTGATGGTTGACGTTGCCAACGAACCAGACGTGGTCGTTAGAGAGGAGGGATTGGCTGAGATGGCGAAGTCTGTTGACTGAGTAGTGGCCCGGAGAAATTCTGTCATCGCGGAGGCCCCGGCGTCATTGGTGGTAAGGCTTTGTATGTTCCAGTTTGTCTCGATCGTTTTCGTCAAGGAGTAGTGGTCATACTTGGTTGTAGAAGCAAAGTTTGTCTTGGCTACGGGACCTGCCCAAACGGTGTACAGACAGTCCTCGGAGCCGCCGTTTAGGGGACAGTACCCGTTACCTTCGTCGAATGTCACGACCAAAGCTGCTCTCGTGGTCTTGAACGTGTTGCTGTTCAGAATGTTAGGGATTACGCTGCTCAGGTACTTGTCGCCGTCGCTGATGCACGTGTTGCTCTCAGCTGATGTGCAGCCGTTCGAGCACCCGCTTGCGGCTTTCATGTCGTTGCAATCGTTTGGTGTTAGCCACATGAAGTTTGGAGCCGAGATCGAGTTTAGATCATTAACTAGGGCACAGTCCGCAACGCTACAACCGCTCGGGTTTGCCAGAACGATATTGTTGCAACGGGCTGCATTAGATGTGATGTCCTGGAATACGATGAACCCGTTGTGAATAGCTTCGTAGGGAGCATGATTGCTTGTGTCGCAACCTGCAGCAACATTCTGGTTTTCCATGTAGCCTTTCCAGGTTAGTCCTGCCGCCTCGAATCGGTCCACTAGATTCGTGGCCGTAATTGATCCCGCTGGTGGATAGCAGTTTGACGGACAGCCGTAGATCGAGGCGCCGAGAATGCCATAGTAGTCGGGCCAGCTGGTGTTGATGAGCGATAGATACTGCTCCCCGATTCCATAGTTGTTCGCGAGTCCCGACATGTAGGGAGCGTTCGAACCGTTGCAAGGCGGAGGGTTGCTCTGGCAGATGTCGTAAATGCCCTCGTTCTCCATCATTATGATAACAAGGTGATCGAAGTATGCGCCACCAACAGGACTCTGCGCGATCAGGGCAGGCTGTGAATGCGGTTGGGATGCAACGTTGGAGAGGTTAACGTATCCCAGAATTGATGAGAATATTACGATACAAGCCAGTAAGCGGAGGTGGTACGACATTGACCGCGGGAAATGATGGACGGTTATTTATTCATGAGCGCGAGTGGATATCGCTTGGTCGCCAATGATACCTTTACGACGGTACATTAACCTTGGAAGAAGATCTCTAGATGTAGAATTGCACTTGGGCATCGAGCCTTGTAACTGACCGCCTTTTCCCCGGGTTACACAAACCTTCCTGACTCGCGAGTCGTCAAGCGGGTTCGAACCTACGAATGTTGGGTTGCAGGAAGAACCAGCGGTAGCTCGGACTCGAATGACTCTGAAGAAAAGCGCAACTCTACTTCTAGCTTTCACAGTCACGATGTTATGTCTCGGCTCACTAGTAGTGACAAATGTACGTGCCCCCGCGGGTCCCTCATACACTCTCGGAGCCTCGCCGTCAACTATCAACGAGGAAGAAGGCAATGTGATCATTACTTTCACAATAAGCGGGGGAACGACGAACACTGCTTACACCTTCAGATTCACGGTGACGAAACCGGGGGGAGCTGGTGTAGGCCAAGCATACGTGGATGAGTCCTTCTCTACAGATGCTACTGGGGCAGGGACGCAGGTTCTCACGTATCCGGCCAATAATCCCGTTTGGAACCCAGTGACGGGGACGGCACAGACTGACTTACCTGGAAACTATACCGTGACTGTGGTCGAGACAGCGCCAAAATCGGTGACCACAGGGCTTCCAAGTGCAAAATTCACGGTAACTAGTGCTTTGACCGTCCGCATCATAACTCCCACTCAAGCAAGTACAATACAGCGTGGGACAACCGCAAACTTCGCCGTCACCGTCAATGATGTTAACGGTCTGCCCATAACAGACGCCCAGGTTTCAGCCTCTACTCCAGGAGGGGGCCAACTTGCATTGACTCCCACGACCCCGAGCGGAACCTACTCGGGATCCTATCGTGTTCAAAGGAGCGACTCATTAGGACCGTGGAATGTTACTGCAACTGCTTATAGTCCCACTCCGAGTTCGACGAACAACTTCGGAAGCTACAGTTTCCTAGTCACCGTAAGTCCAGAACAGCTACAAGTTTTGAGCCTCTCAACGTACAACGAGTACGGAACCCCAACTGCCGACTTTTCGCCAGGAGACACGCTCTACGTATCATTCACTGTCTCCTATGCCACCGGCGGCTACCTCACAACTGGATCCTTCACAGTCCACGTTGAAGACCCATCTGGCGCATCGGCGACGACTCTCTCGAGCATCTATGACCCGAATCGCAATCTGTTCTATACTCCATCAGGATTCCAAGTATCAAGTTCCGACCCGGCTGGTTCTTGGGAACTTGTCTTCCCTGCCCAGAGCCTGAATGATAGCTACGGTAACACGGGACCGACTGCGAGTAATAACTATCGGTTTGTCGTTCATCAGCCGCAGAACCAAGTTGTCATCAATCCATTCTACTATGCCATCGCGGCGCTCGCGCTCGGGGGAGGACTCGGAACTGGCGTCTTTCTGAAACGGTTCAACTCCACCACTGGTTCGTTCGACGACCTGTTCAAACTCACAGGTGGCGAGATGCAGCCGCCAACCACTCTAATGATAATGTCCGACTCGGGAGCAGGGTCAACGACGATGGCACTCCAGCTTCTGTACCGTAGCCTGTCGAAAGGTAAGTTGTGCGGCCTACTCTCATACGATGCTTTCCCTGCCGAGGTTACACGTAGGATGCGCGACATGGGATGGGATATTACGGAGTATCTCAAGACCGGCCAATTGAAAATCCTCGACTGCTACTCAGCCCTAGCAGGAGTCGAAGGCTCGCTCATCAGGGACCCAACCGATTTCACTGAGGTCAGCATACAAGTGTCCCGGATGATCGAGAAGGCCAAAGGGCCAGTCACGATACTTCTCGACTCTGTCACACCAATCTTCAACGCTGCAGCGGCCAAAGATTGCATCAACTTCCTGCAAGTACTGGGCGCGAAGATCAAGAACGTTGGCGGGATTTTCATATTCACCGCCACTAAAGGCTCGATTCCGGAAGAAGCCCGGTCAAAGATCGAGGCATTGGCGGATGGTGTGATAGAACTCAACCTGATCAAGAGAGCGAGCAGTCTGAGAAGGACTCTGCAGGTGAAGAAGATGGCCGCGCGTCAAACATCATCTGTCGAGACTGGATTTGAGATTGTCCAAGGAAAGGGCATAGTCATGCGCAAACAACGGGTGCACATTGGTCTATTCAAGTCATAGTCTAGCATCGTCTCGTCTGGTCGCGGAGAAAAAAAGAGGTGGGACATTGGAAGGCTCGGTTACAGAGTATAGGTCCCAGTACAGCTGGCCAGCTGGACCCCTTTGCTGTTGAGTATGGCAGACTGGAAGGTGTAGGATCCCGAACCGTTCGACGACACAGGTATGGTCACAGTGGTAGATGCTACGTTCGTTCCGATTGTGTACGTCGAGGATTGGGTATTGTACAAGACGCCGTTTACGTAGGCTTTGACATCATCCTTCTCGCTGGGGCCCGGTAGGTAGCCTCCAGTGGCTTTGACTGTCGTCTTCACATAGAAAGTGTTAGTCGTATAGGTTACAGATACTGTGCACGAGTATGTTGGACCGGTGCCCTTCGCGTAGGCGGGAGATACGCCCATAGCTGCTATCATGCTCAGGCCGACAAAGAGACCCAGGAGAAGAGGACCCATCTTTCTCCCAGTTCTCATCAACCTTCGCCTAAGAAGAACCTAATCGTAATGAATACTAACGGGTCGTGAACTGAAAGCCGTCGGGCACGAGTTACGCTTCACGCTTAAGCAAACTGGAAAAAATCCCGATTCTAGAGTCGTGCGTTATCTCCACGCGATTCCCGACAAGAATTATTTGGGAGTAGACATGACTTCCCCCTGCAAATGTTCTGACAGGTTGAGTCGATAGTTACAGCAGATTTACACTAGCGGGGTCTTGATGCACTGGTTATGCCAATGGAACCTAACAGGACAAGGCAAGTCATACAAGAGCTTGCCCGCACGTTCAACAAACTGGCCTCAGAATTAAC
>JAJPJY010000146.1 GCA_021323995.1 bacterium
CGAGAACCTTCCTTCGCGCGATGGCTCGTTTGATCTCGTATCTCATGAATGAGAGAATCACGTCCACACGGCTCATATGGGACGATTTCCTCCGTTCTTGTAGAGTGCTTCGATGTACGCCCTCTCAAGCATGTTCTCGGCTCGTCGGATAGAGTAGAGTTTGCCGCCGGATTTTACAACAATGTCGGATATTTCGGGTCTGATGTCCGAGTGTCCCTGAACGATGATTTCCATTGTATCGCCGTTAGTTGTTAGCTTCGATACGTTTTCGAGTTCTCTGATTCTCGTTATTGTCTGCTCTGTGAGACCTTGGGCTTCGAGGTAGATCACTGAATAGTTGAGAACGTTTCGAATAACCTCCCCGGCGGGGCCCTGGTACAGAATCCTTCCACCATGTATGATTACTACGGATGTGCAGAGAGATTCTACTTCGCTCATGATATGCGAAGACATGAACACGGTTCCGCCCTTCTGACTCGAAAAATCTCTAAACACGTCTCTGAAATGGGCAGATCCTGCGGGGTCGAGGCCTATCATGGGCTCGTCGAGGATCAACAACTCAGGCGACCCCATCATCGCCTGTGCAACGCTTAGCCTCTGCACCATTCCCTTGCTGAGCTTAGCGATCTTCGTGTTAGCATACTCAAGGACGCCGACGAGCTCGAGGACTCGACGAATCTCGTCGCGCCTCTCGATTTGTGATCCTGAGAAGCCTAATTCGTGAGAGACTAGGGAGAGCAATTCGGTTGGAGTGAGGAAGGTTTGGAGATTGGGGAGCTCGGGCGAGTAGGCCACATGTCTCAGAGCGCGGACGTGTTTCCTGATAGGATCATATCCGTTGACTCGGACCGTCCCAGAAGTCGAGCGTATGAGTCCGAGGATCAGTCTGATACACGTCGTTTTGCCAGAACCGTTTGGCCCGAGAAAGCCTACAACCTGGCCTTTCTTGATGTCGAGATCGATGGGACCGATGATCTTGCTTCCATAGTTCTTGACAGCGCCGCGGAAACTGATCACTGGAGATTTGACGTTCTCGGAACCCGGATTCATGGGACGGACCCTGGACTCCCGGCTAGGGCTAGTCTACCCAGTAGGAGGGTTTCCCTTCGGAATGAGGCTGCTCTGAGGAAGCTGGCGCTACGCCAGGCTTCTTTCTCCATCGTATGAAAATGGAAGGGACAGCAAATGCCACTGCTCCGACTAATCCGATGGTGATGAGAGCAAGACCCACGGGTAAGCTGCTCCCTGTGGCGACCGTGACTGGTAGGTTGGTCTGCATGAGCTGGGCATTCGCAGAATATCCATTGACGCTTTGTAACTGAACCGAGTAAATGAGTCCCGAAGGCAGCGTAACTACGGTTGCGTTTCCTGAGACTTCTAACGACTGGAGCGAGAATGCAGCAGACACGGACACCTGATAGCTTGTTCCCTCGTAGGTCTGGCCATTGAAGGTCACTTGGGCGCTGCCAGTGTTCCGCACGTTGACTAGGTCAATCATCCCGTTCGTTCCATATGAAATCGACTGGTTGTTGAGTCCGACGAGATATGGGAAGATCTCTGGAAACGAAGTGGAATTCACCGTGTTGGAATCGGTGAAGTTCCTGACTGTTGAAAGGGCGGTAGTCGTTACTAGTACGAATCCAGATTCACTTGTAGGCTGAACGGTTTCGTTCAAAATGAAGGTCTCAGCGGATACTTGCTGATTGTTGATTGCGACCCGATATATCACAAAGCCCTGAGTCGAACCAATTAACGCGGCAGAAGCTCCCCCTACAAGAAGCACTGACAAAACTAACAGAACCGCTGCGACTGAGAAGCGCATTACTCGCTGACTTCGCAAGTGATCAACTATCGACCCGCTGGATATAAAGCGCGCTTAGAGCCGCGGCTGTCTCGACGATCGTTCTTGCTTCTCAAGTCAGGACCCTTGACTGATCCTGTGTTTAAGGGCCTCGAGAACTCATAAAGCGGTGTCACTCGTAATGATTATTCTCGCATCTAGAGCTCTGCAGCCATGATTCAGTGCTACGAGTGGGTTCACGTCTAGTTCTAGCACATCCGGTAGTTCTATTGATAGTTGGGAGAGTCTCTGGATGCATTCGACTATGGCATCTGTGTCCGATGGGGGTTGGCCTCTGAATCCTTGCAGAATCTTGCTTCCTCGGATTTCGCCTATCATGTTGGTGGCGCTGAGTTCTCTGATCGGCGCGAGCCGGAATGATACGTCCCGGTAGGCTTCGACATAGATTCCTCCCAGGCCAAACATGAGAAGAGGTCCGAACTTCGGGTCACGATGTATTCCCACGATAGTCTCCGCTCCTCCCGTCAAGTATTCTTGGACTAACACTCCCTCGATCCTTGCATTAGGGAGATGGCTCATCACGTTTCTTTGAATCTCATCGTACGCCTTGGAGACATCCTCCTCATTGTTCAGATCCAGTTTTACTCCTCCGACGTCGATCTTGTGAATTACGTCTGGTGAAACAATCTTCATGGCGACCGGGAACCCGATTCTCTTCGCTGCTGCAACCGACTCTTCCCTTGAAGAGGCTGATTCTGTCTTGATGACTGGGAGACCATAGATTCCGAGTATCTTGAGCGCATCGTCCTGTGGAAGGTTTGTGAGGCGGGCACGCTTGGCACTGGAAATCATCTCCTGAGCTTTCTTGGTGTCGATGTCGAAGTGTCTGACTTGTGTCCGTGGTCTCGTAACCCATCGTTGATACTCGTACATGGCGGCGAGTGGTGGGACGGCTGACTCTGGGAAGACGTAGTGGGGAATGTTGTTGCTCTCGAGCACTTCAACGGCCGGGGTGATATCCGTAAGACCGAGTATGCTTGTAAGGATCGTTTTTCCCGTTCTAGGGCCAACGGTAGCGATCGTTTCGGCGACTTTCTTCAAGTCAACCATTGCTTGAGGCGTTAGCAGGACAAGACCGCAATCGACACTCTCGTCCTGGAGTGCTTGAAGCGCGAGCTCGTAACGGTCAGCCTGTGCGTCTCCGATCAAGTCGATCGGATTATTGACGGACGCTTCCTTTGGAAGCCCAGCTCGTAATTTGGTCTTCGTGGCCTCGGAAAACTGTGAAATCCGCAATCCGTATCGGATACTTGCGTCCGTGGCCATAATTCCTGGTCCGCCACCGTTGGTTATGATCGCCACCCGGTTTCCGCGTGGAAGAGGTTGTTTCGCGAAGGCTCTGGCGTAGTCGAAAAGATCGATTATTGTTTCGACCCTAATGACCCCTGACTGTTTTAGAATGGCGTTGTATGCTTCGTCCGAGCCGGCCAGTGCTCCGGTGTGAGAAGAGGCTGCCTTGGCGCCTTCGGGGGAAACTCCTGCTTTTACGGCTATGATTGGCTTGTCTTGGGTCACGCGCGTGACGGTGTCGACGAACCTGCGTCCGTCTACAATGTCTTCGATGTAAAGTAGAATGACTCTAGTCTGTTGATCAGACCGCAGATAATCGAGAACGTCGTTCTCGTTGACGTCGGCCTTGTTTCCAACGCTGATGAACTTTGAGAATCCGATTCCCTCGCTAGCTGCGTAGTCTATTACTGCCTCCCCAACCGCGCCGCTCTGTGAGGCGAAGGCTATCGAGCCCTGCAAGGGCATTTGTGAAGCGAATGAGGCGTTTAGTCTGACCTGTGGGTCGGTGTTGATTGTTCCAAGACAGTTTGGACCTATCATACGCATGGAATATTTCCGTGCCAATGCCGTGACTTGGCTCTCCAGCACCGCCCCGTCTGGTCCAACTTCTTTGAAACCGGCTGAGATTATGATGAGACTCTTGACTCCCTTCTTTCCGCACTCCTCCGTAACCTCCGGGACAATGGCGGCTGGCACTACGACGACCGCAACGTCGACACTCTCTGGCAGGTCCTGGACCGATGAATATGATCTGACTCCGCTGATGGAACGATCTTTCGGATTGACCGGGTAGACTGTTCCTGTGTACTCGTTGAGGAGTATGTTTGTGAATATGGCTCGGCCGACGCTACCCGGGCGGTTGGATGCTCCAATGACCGCTACAGATCTCGGCGCGAATAGCGTGTCCAGTTTTCCCGACTGTTCCATGCCCGGAGGCTGTAACCTTTGGTTGAAAAAGCTAGGATTAGGAATGGGTAGCACTGCCATCAAGACTTCACTTGCCGCCGAGTGTCTTCATCAATTCTTATCTTCGAGAACATTCTTACTCTCGATATGGAACGCGAAGTCCCACGGACCATATTCAGACACGGACTAGCGTTCTATGGAACAACTGCCTTCATCGCAAGCTTCCTTGGCGCTAGGCTCTTCGCCACCCTGAACCCGACGATTGTAGTTGTCCATAACGGGATCCACTTTCACCATTTCTGGTACGGTCTTGCAATGGTTGTTGGTGCAGGATGGATGGGCATCGCTCTCAGCAATGAACGACTGAGCAGAAACTTGGCAATAATATTCGGCCTCGGAGCAGGGCTGATCGGGGATGAGGTCGGCTTGCTCCTAACGTTTGGTGATTACACTAGCAATCTTACGGAGATATTCTTTGTCGCCGCAATCGGATTCATCATTCTCGCAACTCTGGTGTCAAAAGGCCGGAGGCATATTCAGAGAGAAGTAATTGATGTTGGTTGGAAGGAAAGGTTGACTCAGGTAGGAGTCTTCCTCGGAGCTTTTTCAGCGATCTTTTTCGCCGTCGGCGATTGGATCATAGGTTTTACATTTCTTGGTCTAGGATTGCTGGTGTTTCTCTCGGGCCTCGAGCGGCTACGGAGACGCGCCAACCTAAATTCATTGACTCGATGACGTACGTCTTAGTCCGACAAACTGTGGGCTAGTCTTTCGATTCATGCTGTCGATGCCCCTATTTCACCTGAATGTTGAAAAAATGATAGAATACTCTTAACTAGACTCCGGAAGGAGTCTAGTTTGGTTTATTCCTGATGAGTATGGACAAGATGCCTTCGTGGGTACGAGTCGCGGAAATAGTCCTCGGATTGGTTTCGCTAGTAGCTGGAATCTGGGTCATCATTTATCCGGGTCTGGCGGTCTTGAGTCTGATTCTCCTTCTCTCAGTTGGCCTGATCTTTCTCGGATGGAGAGATGTGCTGCTCGGCGCTATGGGACGCTTCCTCCCCGGTTGGCTACGCGCGGTGAACATTGCGCTGGGAATTTTGGCGTTCATCCTCTCGGTGATTGTGATTGCCGAGCCTGGGTTTGCCGTTCTTACGTTGGTACTGCTTCTCTATGTTGCCCTCTTCGTGCGAGGAGTATCAGGAATAGCTCTAGGAGCCGCAGGTAACCTATTCTCCACCATGCACAGAGCCGCCTCTGTAATCGCTGGAGTTCTGAGCATTGTTCTTGCGATTGTCTTTCTGGCTTTGCCTGGGTTAGCAATTGCAACTCTCGTTCTGCTACTATCCATCGGGCTATTGGCGACGGGCCTGGAAGCTATAGCTGCTGGCGCGATGGGACGCAAAATCATACCGGTAATCGCGAGTCAGATCAAACCCTGATCAACGGGATTCCCGTGTTCTAAGTGCCCGACACTATTTCTTTTCCCAGCTCAAAACTGAGCACGGTCTAGAATCTTGGTTGTTTACTCCCAGTCTGCGGCCAGGGCCGTGGACTGGTCCCAGAAACCTTGCGAGTGTTAAGGGACAGCTCCGATGGCATGCCCGATCAGGTAGCCCGCGAATCCCGCCGATAGCCCGATTATCATCATCTGCAGACCACTTCTCCATATCGAACCAACTGTTATCCTTGCTTCGTAAGCGCCTATGAAGAATAACAGGGCGCCGCTCAGAACTACCGAAGCGATTGTACCGGAGGCGATGGTCGCGGCCGTGACGAAGAGAAATGGAATCAGTGGTATGATGGAGCCGAAGATGGTGGATGCTAGCACAACCGAGAAACTGCGTCTTGCCTCATCCTTCTCAACTGGAGCTAGTTTGAGCTCGAAGGACATCATGAATTCCAGCATAGCCTTCGGGTTAGACGAAATGTGTACAGCCATGGTTTCAAGCTCTTCACCCTCGTAACCCCAGCCTTTCAGAATGTTCTTGACCTCGTCAATCTCCGTCGCTGAAACCTGCTTCATCTCTAGCTCCTCCCGAGCCGACTCCTTCAGATACTGACGACGCCTCGCCACCGTGGACGTGTAGGCGACAGCGCCCATCGAAATCGACTCAGCACCCAAAGCAGCGAGCGCACCAACATAGATGATCCTCACATCACTAGTTGCAGCCGAAATTCCCAAAAGAATTCCGAGCACGTTGACAAGCCCGTCCTGGCTTCCGAGAATGAAGTCTGACAGGAATGAGTGTGAAGAGTGAGGCTCTTTGAGAGGCTTCTTCAGATTCAGCCGAGGCCATCGAACCAAACCCTCCTTTTTCCAAGTCGTCATAGATCCTGCTAGCAGGTTTGGGGCTACTTGAGCCATACTCCCACGGCCGAGTCTACTGTCCCGGACTTTACCACTGGGCGGTAATGGCAGAAACATTACGCGTATCACACTGTCTACTCGACAGTTACATCCCGTAGGGCGCCTATTCATGCGGACAAACCTAGTATCAGGGTTTCAACTCTCCGTTAGCTACTGGTTTGACACTGTCCTGCAGGGAATGGGTGGGCCGATCAGAGACTGGGTCTATGACTTCCTCGAAAAGAAAGGCATCACTCGAAACGATATCCCGACCAGGTTCGAGGATGTAGTGAAGATACTACTGGAGAGGTTAGGAACCAGCGCACGCGTGATCGCATACCGTACAATGGTTGAACTCTACAAAGAGTTCTCGCTGAGCGCTAACTTCGACTACGACGATTCCTTATCGGAGAGATTTGTTTTTCTCAGAGAGCGAGTGTTGATGGATCGGCTGCATCCGAGTAGAACTCCGAGTCTAAAACTCGGATTCTGAGCCTAGCCAGACAGCGTTTCGTCGGGCTCTGTCATGGCCGAGCTCTCCTCGGCCTTGTTCCAGTCCTTGGCAATCTTGACAAGCCGCAAGAGATGTTCATAGTCTTCAACGTTCAGAGGTTGGCCAGAGTCGACCCGCGTCTTGATCTTTGCGAAAATTGGCGCGGACTCTCCGAAAGGTACTTGAGATTTCTCGACTATTGCAAGCAGCCTTCGAGCCTCAGCCAGCCCAGGCGAGACAGACTTCCTAGAAGGGTCGGGCTTGTTGGACTGAGTCATTCTTCTTGCCACTTTCTTCGCCTAACTTGCGAGAGCGTCACGACCGTAGATAAAGGAATCACTCTCTAACGACTAAGCTACGAGCGGCCATGTCGCCGAGCCGCTGCTTCTTCTCATTCGTCGCGATCAGTATGAATCCTATGAGATAGAGGACGGGTAGATAGTCGATGATTCGTAAAATGTTCCTAACAAGTGATCTGCCGAAGTCCAAGTGCTGGAGCGTTGTCTCGTCAACGACTCGAATGTGCATAACGTGTTTTCCAGGCGTTTGTCCTGTTGTTGACTCGAAGTACGTGAAGTAGAGCAGCCAGAATAGCCACTCGATGAAGATCAGTGGTCCGAAGAAGAGAAAAGGTATGGAGAAAGCGCCGAAGAATCCAGCGATGAAAGCGAGTGGGATGATGATGACTAACGAGATTACAAAAATTAGTAATGCGTCGAGAATAACTGCGACGATCCTGTCTCCCTCTGAGGCAAGATGGGGTCTTACCCCACTTGGCATAGCTTGACTCTGACCCATGGCTGGTCCCATTGTGGGACCGGGTACCGGTTTTCCACAGGCGGGACAGAACGTGGCCTGAGGCGGGAGCTCTTTGCCACAGTAGGAACAGAAGCCCAAGATGTTGGTTTACCCTTCCATGGATGCTTAAGAATGCTCTGGAAACCGGTCATTCTGAACATTCACTTCTGACTACCCTCAAGCCTTTATCCAACTAGACCCGACTGCTCAGGTTGATTGATGATGGAAAAAGTCGAGAGATGGTCGCAGAGTCTCCTGTCGAGAATAATCGGGACAATAATCGCATTTGCTGGATTCCTAGTCGGGTCCCTGATCTATGTTGGATTCTATGCAAAGGGCTACAATGCATTCCAGGACTTTGTCGTGGTCGCGGTCGCTCTCATAATTGCGCTCGCTGCAATAGCGATAATGTGGGTCACCTTTGCCGGACGCAGAGGATTGATGATGGGTAAGTGGGGTCCATGAACAGGATAAGCTGCCTTTCCTCCCCTTCGTAAACAAGCCAACACTTCCTAAAGCCCGTTAGCGTTCTCTCCAGAGCGCAGAGCGTCTACCAAGCGGTCCAGCCGCCGTCCACAAAGATTGTTTGCCCGGTCACGTAGTCGGATGCCGAGGATGCAAGGTAGACTACTGCCCCTTTGAGGTCCTCCGGATTACCCGTTCTGCCAAGCGGGGTCTGTTTGTTGATGTATTCTAGGTAATGTTGGTCTTGGAATATTCCTTCCGTCATCTCGCTCGGGAAGAATCCGGGCGCGATGGCGTTGACGTTAATCTTGAATGGTGCCCACTCCACTGCTAGGTCCCGTGTCAGGTTGATGACCGCACCTTTTGTCGCATAGTAGGGCGAGGCCGGGAAAACGTCTCCGACTGCTCCATAGATCGAGGCGACGTTGACAATTTTTCCACCTCCTCTCTTCATCATCTCTCTTGCCGCCGTCCGAGCACAGAGGAATGTGCCTGTAAGATTGACAGATACTACTCGATTCCACTCTTCGACGGGGATCTCTGTAGCTGGGCTCATGGCAGCGACCCCTGCGTTGTTGACCATGATGTCCAGCCTCCCGAAAGTCTTGAGGGTCTCATCAATGAGCGATTGAACCTGATCTTGCTTGCTGACATCACATTGGACCGACTTGACCTTGACCCCGAGTCGGGATAGATCATCGCCTACTTCGTTCAACTTGTCGAGTCGTCTTGCTGCAAGCACAATGTTGGCG
>JAJPJY010000176.1 GCA_021323995.1 bacterium
CAGCCTGTGGCAGCCATCATAAAAGAACTAGTAGACGAGGCACAGGTGCTTCTCCGGAAATGGCAATGATTGACGACTTTCAATCTCCAGTTCGAGGCTCATCTTAGTTTTCAGTCATATTCATCGACCGTATTTGCATATGAGCCAGTTCGAAGATAGCTGGCAGAATCTTCCACGAATGATGTTTCAAGAGTGTAAAGCGTGACCAGCGATTAGATGGGGCTTCCGAACTTTGGCTTTGCTACCAGACCACTACTTCTCCAAACATGGCCGAGTTGTAGCAGGGTTTCTTGACAGAGGCAGAAAGACACGCATACGTGATTTACGGGTCGAGATATTGCGCGCTTGCAATATCAACCCAAAGCTACCGTCACGGTTAAAATCAACGAGAAGAGCGGCCCTTTTCGCGATAAGAAAATGTTTGAGTTACAAATGACCCGACCCAAGGCCACACAACTAGCAATCGTCCTGCTTCTCGGACTCTCGATCATTCCAGTCGCAGTTTACCCCGCCCGAGCCACAGAGTCCTGTTCTCCCGCGGGAACAACCGGTCTAACCACTCTCATGGTGGCCCACAGTCACCAAGTGATCTCGGGAAAGACGATAGACTCGACCGGCTGCGACGTCGGTGTCTTCGTGCCACCTAGCAGCACTAACGTGGTGATCATGAGAGATGATATATCTGGTGCAAACATACACGGTATATTCGTCCAAGACTCGTCCAATATCATCATCAGCAACAACCAGGTCCATGACAATTCCGCGGGAGTCCCGAAAGTCTCCTGCGACTTCGTACATGAGGGACCATGTGTTGCTGAGGGCAAAGCGATACAGCTCGATGGGACAAGCAACTCTCTCATAGCACACAACACGATTACGAACGACCAGTTCGGCGGAATAAGCATCGCTGACGACGGACCAGTCGACGCTGGAGCATTGAACCCCGGCACTCTAAGCCCGGCCAATAATAACATCGTCATCGGCAACCAGATAACACAGGTAGCCCATGACTGCGGAATAGTCGTCGCCGTCTACAACCATGTCACAGCCAGCAACAATCTCGTAATCAACAACAACGTCGAAGGCAGCCTACCACCCTTTGGAGTCAACCCCTATGTGGGACAGATCGTAGTAGCGACGGACGGGCCCAACGCGACAATACGGAACACCCTCATAATCAACAACGTCGTCAACGGCAGCACCCTTCCTGGAATAGTTGTCCACTCCAACGCACCCGGCGACAGCATATCCGGAACATTCATCACAGGAAACAGACTAGGAAACAACGGATACTACCCTCCCTTCTTCTCATCACCCAACACGCCAGTCGCAACCAACGGAACAACCGCCATCTCTCTAGTCGCCGAAGCATACCCTGGCGTGCCGCTTCCACCAACCATATCCGGAACAGTACTCATCAACAACACAATCTCCCCAGACCAGAACGGAGTCTGGCTCTGCAAGACTAACGGAACAACAATCATCAACACGCCCAATCACGCCAGCAGCATTACCAACCCAGTAGTAACGTGCGCAAACGGCGGCAGCTGAAAGGCTACCGCAAACCCCATTTTTTCTACTCAGTTATTCCTCGAGTCCTTCTTCCTTGAACAGTTCAAAGAGCGGGGACCATTCGCGCAACTTTGGCAAGCCCCGCTTGTTCTTGACTTGAAGCATCTTCTTCGAAACAGACTCTTTGTTGCGGACAAGCTCACATTCTAGCCAGAGTGAAATTACTTGAACGTAGTCCGATGTTCTGAATTCTCTGATCCCTCGCTTTGTCAGAGCCGATCTATCTTTTGGAATCACCGATTCCCACGGGCGAATCCACCAACTTCGCACGGAAGGGTAGTCTGAGGCATCAGAGGTTTGGATTCTTTCCCTGAAATGATCCGTATAGAAGAAACAACATCCCCAGAAGGAAGACGACGCCCAAAGCAGGCGCGTAGATACTTCCACCGGGAGGATTACCATTTGAGATGGGGGTAAGATCATTAAAGAATACTATCAACCCTACTTCAAGCAAGATAGCCCCCAGCAAGAAGGGTATCAACTTCAAGACTATCGCCTTCTCATCGACCGCTAACCTCATGGATATACGGTCTGCTATTAGCCATTCACCCTGTTTGCGCCAGCGTCATGACCGGCATGCTTTTGCGGCCCCTCCAATTCGAAGATCTTTCGCCCACCAGCCTCTCGGCTAAGTCCAACATATCTTGACCAAAGTGGGACGCAGATCGAATGAGGATGAAATGGTAAAGCGGTTCTACGATGGAGGAAGTATAACATATGCGCCCAGCTGAAGGATAGTCCAGTGACCACCGCTAAGGCTGACGATGGCAGAAAGACCTTTGGAGTATCTACTAGGATCCGAGGGATCGGCCGAGCGGCCACTTTGTCGGTGGTCCTTGGATCAGTATTCGGCGTGGCAACCGTGGTCAGAGGTTGGAACTGGTCAGAGACTTTCACGGTCGTTCCGTACGTAGCCTTTGAGTGCAGTGTCGCCGTCTTCGGTTTGTTCCAGGGACGGGCGAAGGCGTGGGCATCCTGGTCGGATTCGCAAGGCGGAGAAATCCTACTTCCAATTCTAGGGACATGGCTCTACCCTGTCGTGGTAGTGCTGTACGGGCCAACGGGCGAGCTCCCCGCGCTGGTGCTTATTGCGATATACCTGTGGCTAACATGGTCAATCCTCTCATTGAGAACAAACTTTAGCGTGTTGCCCGAAGCGCGGGCCCTGGCAAGCAAAGGGCCGTACAGGATAGTCAGGCATCCGATGTATCTCGGATATTGCGCATTGTGGATAGCCTGGGCGGCGGTGGCACATGGCGGCATCGGCCCATGGCTGTGGGCAGCGCTTGGAATCCTCCTATTCGTGTACCGCGCTTTTGTCGAGGAAAAGAAGATGCGAAAGTTTGTCCCAGGCTACGCGGAGTACTGGCAGAAGACGCCTGGACTCATCCCGCTTCCAAGACATCGGCGTAAGACTTCTTGATCGCTTAAGGCACGGTTTGATTGACGCTCCGTTATCTTTCGCTCGCAGCAAATATTGATCGAACTTCGCAGACCAAATGACCACTCTCGCGGGCGCTCTAGTCTACTGCATTATTCTCGTAAATGTGGGGCGAGACCCCGATGACCGTGCGTGTGTAGAAACCCTCCCCCGGTGACAATGGTATCGGCTAACAAATCAACTGGCGCAAGCATGAAAGCTTCACCTTGCGCTCAATTTGGACAGCCGGAAACAAGAAAGGGATCGACACGATCCTTGCGGCTCTGCTGATGGTTGTAATTGTCGTCGTCGCAGCTGTCATGGTCTATGCTTGGTCAACTGGTCTATTGGGAACGTTGCTTGTGAATCCTAACAATAACAAGGAGGGACCACTAACGCTTGACACGACTGGTACGTTTCCGAGCAACAACAATGTTACGCTCTACATTAGGAACAGTGGCACTCTCGGGGTTACGTTGACCTCGTTCTACGTCTATGACTCGTCTAATGATATCTGGCAGGCTATCAGCTGGACTAACGGGCCTAGCATCAGTCCTAACGCTGTTGTTAGTGTGACAATGTCTGTTCCAACGACTCAGGGCGGCACTACTTGCTATGCTAGTATTGCCGGCGCGGCTTATGCGAGCACTACTTGCGGCTATGTTGCAGGCTCTGGCACATTCCAGTCTGGATTCTTCCAGCCCGGCCAGTACACTGTCAAAGTGATCACTTCGCGCAACAACCCCTTCACCTTCACAGTCACGAAATAACTCTGCGAAGACAGACGAACAGTGAAGAGTTCCGTCAGCGAAAGCTAGTCTCATCAAGTTACGGTTGTGCGGGACACTTGCCGTCATCCGGTTCTTGCAGACTGCCGTTCCTCATACCGATAGAGCAATGGCAGTGCGGCTAGTGGTGTGATCATCCAGAGGTTGGCATCGGTGGGTTCGCGTGCCTCGGTTGGTACCAGTAAAGGAGGATCGCCAAGATCGCAACATAGAGGATTACGCCGCCGACTACTGCTAGTATGACAGAGCCTAGTTGGCCGATCGGACCGCTTGGTGAGATAAATCCGAGCAGCGCAGACAGCACAATTGTGGTGACTAGACCCAGAATGATTTGGAGCCGGCTCGGCTTTCGTTTGTAGAATGCGAGTGAAATGATGCCAGGGGCGAACATGGTCACGGTGAGAGCCTCGCTCGCTATAAAGAAGCGTCGTTTGCTAAGTCATTCAGTTGGGGGGTGGCGACGTTGGCACCTACCACCCGCGTAAGAATCCGCTCTGCTACTCGATCTCATGACTGGACACAATTACGGAGGAGAAGCCTCTGGCTTGCCCCTTGGCTTGGGGCCTTGGATTTCTCTCTGTAGTACATCGTATGCGATTGGCCCGTCTCTGTTGTCAACGACCATTATGATGTCGCCGTAGCCTAGAAATGCGTCGAGGAGATTGACTCCGTTTCGGAACAATAGTTCAGTGATGTAGGATGATATTCCGGGGGTCATCTCCGCGTGAGGCGACAGGTTGAGTGTCAATCTTGCGACGTTAGGCTGTGTCGTCACCTGTCCGTGACGTTCCAGTTCGCCCTGGACAAGAGCATAGTCGTCCCCGTGAAGGATCAGTTTGATCGAGTTCGAGAGGGGAAAGATGTTTGGAAACTCTGACAATCCGCTCGCGGCGTCCGCCAGTTCCTTGACTATGGCCGGGAACTGGATTCTCGGGGTTCTGATAGTCACGTCGACTATGCCGCTTGAAAGGGAGATTCTTGCGTCCTTGAGAACTTTTGACGCGCCGACAATATTGCCATCGGGCAGGGTATCAGAGAATCTCTTGATCGCCACAACTAGCGTGTTGATACTCGCATCCTTCCTGCTCATTTCTTTGACTTGTGCCTGGATCTGTTCCGCCAAGGCGTGGAAGTTCACGAGTTTCATTTTGAGGCATTGGTAGACGGGGTAGTTTCTGACCAGAATCTCGCGTACTGCTTCTGGGACGCTGACGCCATTTCGATGAACTGTCAAGTCTTGGGACCCCTTTGATCCTATGTAATAGAACGTATGTCCCGAAATAAAAGCCTTATAGGTGAGTAACATGTATTACTATACGGTAACAAAAATGCAAACCAATACGAATTTCCCAACCTACGTATTCGCGACCGTCAATCAAGGCCGCCGTACAAACGTGGTTGAGGAGCTAAAGCGCAACAACCAGATCGACCTCATCGCACCAGTAACAGGCAGATACGACCTAGTCCTACGCCTGAAACCAAACACTCCACACAACGTCTACAACACAGTCAAGGAAATCCGCAATATCAGCGACGTACGCACAACTGACACTCACACCGGCTTCGACGGTATCCAGCCGACTAAGAAGCTCGAGAGCCAGATGGCCCTCGGCGTTTCTGTATTGACCTGTGAGCACAACACCAGCGAGCAAATCATAAAGCAACTCAGCAACATTCCAGGCTTTATCGAAGCATCTACGGTACCCGGACAGTTCGACATAGTAGCACTCTGGCAAGCAAGAACCTCTGAAGACATCATGAAGACTTCCGTTGAGAGAATTACCAATCTCCCAGGACTCTTCCACAGCGAGACACTTCTCGCTTATGCACCAGTCTTCAAAGCGTAATCATCCAATATAGCTCCCCTCAACCTCCCCCCTTTTTTTGGGTCTGAAATACTAGCCGTAATCTGAAACTTACCCCGAACGCAAGCTCGAGTCCAGTAGCAGGACTCGAAAGCGGAGCGTGGTCCCCCAAGAACGTCTTCCAGTTCCTTGGGTGGACCCGCCTGGTCGAGTTTTTGCAGATTCGCCCCTGCATATGTTTATCTCAAGAGTCCCAAATCCCCTACGCCATTCAGAGTGTGATTTGAAACGTCAGAAGTGCGCGTTCTAATTTTGAAAGAAGGCAGTTCCCGGTCTAAGGGAAGAGAAGCCCAGAAGAACAACATCATGGCCGCGAAGGTCCTGGCTGAGACAGTCCGTTCAACCATCGGTCCCAAGGGCATGGACAAAATGCTCGTCGCAGGCATGGGAGACATTGTCATAACAAACGACGGCGCTACAATCATGAAGGAGATGGATGTTCAACACCCCGCCGCCAAGATGCTTGTCGAGGTTTCCAAGACCCAGGACAGTGAAGTGGGCGATGGGACAACAACTGCGGTAGTCCTTGCAGGCGAACTTCTAGCAGGAGCCGAAGCCCTGCTCGACAAAGACATTCATCCCAACGTCATTATCGATGGGTACCGAGACGCTGCAGAGAAGGCCCAGGAAATCCTGGACAAGATAGCGGTCAACATCAAACCCGACGACGTGGAACGTTTGAAACAGATCGCATTCACTTCTCTAAACACCAAGGGAATCTTTGGCTTACAGGCCCATTTCGCCGAGCTGGCCGTTGACGCGGTGAGACAGGTCATGGAGAAGAAAGATGGCAAGATCACCGCCGACATAGACTTGGTCAAGGTGATTAAGAAACACGGACAGAGTCTAGGCGAGTCTGAGCTAGTGAACGGGATAATCATAGACAAAGAAGTCGCCCAAGCAGACATGCCAAAGAGAGTAGCGAACGGCGGAATTCTGCTACTCAACGCCAAACTCGAATCGCAGAAGACTGAGACCAGTGCAAAGATCAACATCGACAGACCGGAAGACATGTTCAGCTTCATCGACGAAGAAGAGAAACTTCTCGAAAAAATGGCAGACGACGTCGCCAAGACCGGCGCCAAGGTCCTTTTCACAGAAAAGAACGTGCACGACCAAGTCCTATCAATACTTGCACGGAAGGGGATCCTCACAGTCAAGAATGTCAGCAGCGGGGATATGGAAAAGCTCGCGAAAGCAACCGGCGGATCCGTTATCGGGACCCTGAGGGATCTATCAGAGGAGGCCTTGGGCCAAGCTAAGCTAGTTGAAGAGGTCAAGGTCGGAGAAGACAAACTTGTCTATGTTCGCGACTGCAAGAACCCGAAAGCTGTAACGATAATGATACGGGGAGGGTCAGAACACGTGGTAGACGAGGCCGAGAGGTCGCTCCACGATGCGATATGCGTGGTCAGAAACGCGGTTGAAGATGGAAAGATTCTCGCCGGAGGAGGCGCCCCCGAGGCAGAGCTCGCCAAGCGACTAAAGGACTATGCCGTCAAGGTCGGAGGCAGAGAACAACTCGCAGTCAGAGCGTTTGCTGAGGCCTTTGAAGCGATTCCTGTTGCTATAGCTCAGAACGCAGGCATAGACCCCATAGACATCATGGTAGAGCTCAGAGCGAAACACAACAACCTTCAGAACATATGGTACGGAGTCAGCGTTCCGACCGGAAAGACCGCCGACATGTGGAAAATGAAAGTTGTCGAACCGCTCCGAGTCAAGAAACAAGTGATCAAGTCAGCGCTCGAAGTAGTAACGATGCTTCTTAGAGTAGACGACGTAATCAGCTCGAAGGGAATGGGCGGAGGAGCCGGCGCAGGAGGGCCACCAGGAATGCCTCCTGGCGGCATGGGCATGGACTAGCGAATCTAACCAGTCCTTTCTTTACTTCCAGAAACGGTCGGTTGCTACCTCTCTTGCATCGACCCAGTATTATTGAAGACAGATGAAGATCAACGCTGACCGTCCAAGAGATCTGGTTGCGGCCCGGTCCAAGTATTATGATAGATTAGCAGACCATTTTGTCCGAGAGATCGGCTCTAATAGAATCCGCACTATTATCGAGGCTGGCTGCGGTCGAGGCCAGCTAACAATACCCTTGCTAGGGAAGCTGCCAACATCTACTAGGATGATCGCCGTAGACTCTTCGAAGGGTCCCTACGCTGGATGGCTGAACGAGTTCGCCGCGGGACTACACAGGAGAAGATTGGAGAAACGCGTCCGTATAGTATGCTCAGATGTTAGAAACCTCGATGGTCTGGACAACGAAAGCGTTGACGTCGTAGTTTCAAACGAACTCCTGTGTGACCTTCCTCGAAAGCCACAGCTGCAGAAAGCTCTAGGAGAGTTCTACCGCGTCCTTCGACCAGGCGGGATCATGGTTCATGGGGAATGGTCGTCCTATCCAACCGCAGGGCCCCAAGGGCTCCTTATCAAACACTGGCCATCCTGGACCCCCGACCAACTTTTTGTAATGATGAGAGACGCCGGCTTTCACGACTCCCGCGTGACATATTTTGACACCACAGTGCATCTAGGTTATGAGAATGCGGTCGAAGAACTTCGGACCTGGGGCTGGACAGAGCGCTTGCTCAAACAAAGTGATAGGTTGTTGAAGCACGGGGGGATAGATCTCCCGTTCGAACACGTGATTCGCTGCGCGAAAGGAAGGTAGGGAAGAGGGCGAGCCTTGGCTCCCGCCCGCTGCACTATTCTATCTTGAATACTAGTTTAGCGGCAATATTACGGTAGTACAGACGCGCGTCCGATGAAGGGATCGCGGGGGGTAGGAGTGATTTCTGGCTTGCAATGTCGGAATCTCCGAAGCGCGCTAATCTAAGGTTCAGGTCTTTCAGAAGCTTTTCTGAGTTTATCATGACAACTAGAGGGCTGATCGTCGCTTATAGGTACGCTGGACCAATGTGAAACTAATCTCTGGCCGCAGCCGGCCCCATCAAACTACATTCTAATTCTTCGTTTTCGACTTTAACACTTCAAGCTCTGCCTTTAGAGCCCTTATCTCCTTCTCTTTCTCTGCTAGCGCTCGTTCAAATGTCTCGACATAACCCGAGATTTCTCCCTCAAGTTGGGGGATGATGGTTCTCGACACCACGGGTAACTCAGTCATCTTCGTTCGAGTGAGCTGCTCGACCAGCTGCTTGATTCTATCAAGATACCTCCTTACGTTTTCGGACGGCTCGTATAGCTTCGTCAACTGGTCTTGACGCTTCAGCATCATGTCGCTGACTTCCGTTATTCTCTGGATAGACTTGTACAACCCTGTTGTCGGATCTGTGACCTTCATAATCTCTCTCAGTCGACGATTCGCCTCTTCGACAGCCACGAATAGTTGAGGCTCAACGAAAGGTGCCAATTTGGCCGGCCTCTTTTCGTCTTCCTTCTTCTTTTCAGACATAGCCTAGCGAGGCACTGGTCCCGCTTCAAAGTTCTTTCGTTCTCTCCATATGGAAACTACTCTAGGTCGTGCCAAGTCTCGCAGCCATCATTCTACCGATACATCGCACAAAAACTCTGAGGAACGGAGACCCACCCAACCATACGAAAACGTCTTCACTGACTGTGCCAGCCTGTCGCGTTCAGCCGTTCGGCCGTTTCTCTCCGCTATGCTCTGGGACGTCCTCTATCAGTTATCCCTTCTCAGAGATGTTCTTCTGATTCGTCATCATTATCCTCCTCGAGCTCATCATCGTCATCTTCTTCTTCGTCACCTATGCCGTTCGCTTCGTAATCCTGTAAACTCATCTTGATATCCCAGTACTCGCTTCTCATGTAGGACATAATCTCTTCGAGTTCAGCGCTACTGTGTGACTAGCCTGGTCTTTAGCTTACTGCTTTCTTCACGAGCGCAGTAATCCTAGTTTCTTCGGTAGCCGTCAACCCTTTCAGTGCATAGGCGTTGGGCCACATGTTTCCTTCGTCGAGGTTCGCCTTGTCGCTGAAGCCGAGCGTTGAGTATCTCGCCTTGAATTTACTGGCGTTTTGAAAGAAGCAGATGACCTTGTCGTCCTTGGCATACGCGGGCATCCCATAAAAGGTCCTTGGCATAAGCGCCGGGGCGGTGGTTTTGACAATCTGGTGAATCCGCTTAGCCATGCTGCGGTCTGGCTCTGGCATCTCCGCGATTTTAGCAAGCACGGCACTCTCCCCATCCGTTTTCGAATTCCGCTCTTTGAGCGTTTCCTTCATCGCGGCGATTTCCTCGACCGTTAATCCTTTTCTGGTCGCGGTGGTGCGCTTGGCAGGCATCTGGGAGCCCTTCTGAGCAGGTTTCATGGAAATTCGATTCGTCTTTAGAGCTTAATTACTTTTCACGAGTTCATTCCTTGCTGAATCATCATGTCTGGACCTGAGTCTGAGTTACAGAAGCGGCTGAAGGGCGTACAGTGGCAGAATGGAAACTGTCTATCCTGCGTCTGGTTTGCCACGAAGGATCCGCTCAACGCTGATCTGTTTGACCGGGCAAAGTGTATTCATCCGAAGCTGAAGCCCTACCAGCTTGTCGTCTCTGGCCGTGACTGGTGCAACCTCTTCGAGGAGATCAAACAGAACCAGATCGAACACAAGCAGGAAATGGCTTTGAAGGCGGAAGAAGAATCCGGATAAACGATGCCACTCGTTCGTCGCTCGTTCAAGAGTACATCCGGCGGGGCTGATCCACGACTATCGCAGGCACAATTGTTTGTGATCGGGCTGATCTGGAAATCGCCCTAGAACCGAGCCCATCCACACGACTTATTACTCTGATCACCTGCAATCTCGTTCGGTTCTAAAAGTTAACAAGCCGCCGTCAGAAAGGCTTGAGCACCGTCCAGTGCAGGGTTTTGGTGTCGAACATGCCTCGTAATCCCCGCAACTCGTACGCCAACAGGCATGAGGCAGAGTCCAATGCAACTTGGCGACCTGACACTAGACTCGTTCGTTCCACACCGCCTCAATTTTTTGTCTGCCCGCGCTGCTCCGAAATTAGTTTCCGAGTGGCATTCAATGAAAGGGACGTGACTGGAATCTGCGCAAAGTGCGACTTGCGACTCCGCACAGATAGGAGAATTGGACGCGAGACCCGAGAATACTACTCTGAATTCAATCGTCAATTCGGAAGAGGTGGGCGTGAGCGA
>JAJPJY010000129.1 GCA_021323995.1 bacterium
GACGAAGACAAAGGACATTGGCCAAACGAGTATGCTCAGCTTCAGAAGTACGGACTGGCGGAGGGTCTTGAAAACTTGGCAAAGGAGGTCAAGATCACCTCAGGCGAAAAGGTGAGCGAGATGTTGAAACTTCGGAAAGGATATTTCGACTTGATCGATGGATGCCTTGAAGCGATAGAACGAACGACTCACAAGATGTCCCTCAGTGGTCGTTGTGAGTACATCTGACTGACTTGAACCCACGACAGTAAACTCATTCTGCCAAAGCTTTGACCTCGGACCCAAACTTCGACTCCAACAGCCTCATCATCCGGGCCTGGTTGAGTGTCAGCTGATCGACGAGCAGTTTCAGATCTCCGTAGCCGGCTTGTCGTTGCTCCAACGCTTTGATCTGGTCCAGCAAGACTCTCACCTTCTTGTCTGCGGCCATGTCTTCCGAGAGTGACAGGTGTGGATAGGCGCGTTCGTATAGTGGCCTGAGGCTTTCTACCTGGTCGGTATAGTTCCAGCGGACCCCGAGCGAGTGCCCCTCGAGCTGGTTCTTTTTGTCCTTGTCCAGTGCCGGCTCACATTTGTCGAGCGCATTTTCGAAGAACTTGCGCAATCCATGCGTGGGCTGGATTCTGTCGGACAATGCCGCTTTAGTGTTCGCGCGGAGAAGTATCGCGTAGATGTCACGATAGGAGAAGGGGAAGACGCAGGCACAGTTGCACTTCCACTTGTCCTCCTCGGCCCGTGTCGTGTCGCATTTTCCAGGGTTGATCTTGACTCTGCCGTCGTTGGTAAGCTGGTTCAGCATCCAGAGCGAGTCGGGTCCGATGAAGCCGAGCCCGGCGGTCTTCTTTCCCTCGTAGTACTTCTGTTCCAGGTAGACGTGGCAATACTGCTTGCCCGCATCGACGTCAGGCTTCAGGTGATGCCATTTCAATGAGAGGACTGTCCGGGCTCTGAACCCGGTGTCCTTCACCATCAACACGTAGAGCTTCTGCAGGGGATTGTCTAGGTAGCCGAGCAACTGGATGATCTCTTCTCGAGTGTAGCCTTTGATGAACTGGCCACGGTATCTGGGCACTATTCCTTTCGATAGGCCCTTGTACCCGTTCCTTTCCAGGAAGCTTTTCATCGCCGAGACGGCAGTTGGACGCGCGGACCTCTTCTGGGTCTCAGCGAAGCTCTCCATCGCTTCCTCGACAACAACCCCGTCCTTCTGCCTCTTCGCCCATGCTAGGAATCCTGCCGGGGTCTTGAAGCCGAACCTCAAGTCGCCCCAATCCAGGAACCGGTTGAAGTAGAGCTTGTAGTTGATCTGCGTCGTCGGTCTCTTCTTGCGCAGCCATCGTTCTGACGGGTCCCAGGCTACTTCGAGTTCAGATTCCAAGACTGGTGGCACCGGGTCCGCGTCGGATCTTGCGGGGGAAGAAACAGTGCCCCCTAGGGTATAGCTGAATCCAATCTTTACTCCAGTGTCCACTGACACCATTGGTCGCCAAAAGCGTCAGAGGTCGCGCCGAGAATTTAAAACTTCTCGGAACTGTGTACGAAAACGTAGTCTTAACAGTGTTGAGATCTCTGACGCCAGTAATCCTTATCAGATGTCCCTCTCGCGAAATCGAACGAGTGATTGTCCGATGGCATACTCATACATGTCTGATGCGTGGCAAGCCAGGACACCAGAATTTAGAGACTGGTTGAGACGGTCAGCAATCTCTTGGAGACGCGAACCAGTCATCAAGCGGGTTCCTCGCCCAACTAACTTGCCGACCGCTCGACGTCTTGGTTACAAGGCCAAGCCCGGAATTGTTGTTGTCAGAGTAAGGCTGAGACGCGGAGGCGCCCGAAAGCCGAGGCCGGTCTCTGGCAGAAGGCAGAAGGCGATGGGCTCGTCCAAGTTCACAAGGTCCATCTCGTTGCGGGCTGTTGCGGAGAACCGAGCCGCGAGAAGGTTCCCCAACTTGAAGATAAGGAACTCCTACCATCTGTTCTCAGATGGCGTTAGCCATTGGTTCGAGGTCATCCTCAGCGATCCGGAGCGCCCCGGACTCGAATAAGGCCGCGTGACGGGCACCTCGCGAGACTGTTCCGTCTGATTCTCAGAAATTATATCGAGTTCAGTGAACGAAAGAGTCCGTGAGGAGCCCAATTGAGCGAAAGAGAACTTCGAAGATTAACGCGGTTAGGCCGAAAAGTAGACCCATCTATCATAGCTGCCTTAGGAAACGGTTCGGCTAAGGATTTCCGACCCTATCTCAATTATCACTTCGAATCAGGCGGCAAGCGAATGCGAGCCGCGATGGTGGTCCTTTCTTGCGGAGCAGCAGGTGGGCG
This sequence comes from bacterium, assembly GCA_021323995.1. Lineage (GTDB taxonomy): Archaea > Thermoproteota > Bathyarchaeia > 40CM-2-53-6 > 40CM-2-53-6 > 40CM-2-53-6. Next base: position 2,326 of record JAJPJY010000129.1, read on the forward strand.
TCCCGAGCGAGCTGTAAAGCCAGCCGCGGTCGTTGAGATGATTCACAACTATTCGCTGGTAATGGACGATCTCATAGACCGGGGAGAAGTCAGAAGAGGAAGACCGACAGTCCGAGCCTCCTTCGGTGACTCTGTAGCGCTTTTGATCGCCATGTTCTATCGAGAAGTCCTTGACGATCTCATCCAACAATGTGCTCAACAAGTCAGAGTGAGACCAATCGCAGTTCTTGCTATGAAGGAGATAATAGACGGAGAACGATTAGATCTACTATTCGAGCAGGCGGGACGGGAAGATCCCTATCTGAACAAGAATCGAATCACTAATCCGAGTTTCGATCTCTACCTCCACATGATAGGGAAGAAGACTGCGGCGCTATTCCGAGCAGCGGGGGAAATTGGGGCTGTTTCAGCAAGTGCAAGCCAACAAGCTGTCGATGGGCTGGGAATGTTCGGCTGGAAGGCCGGACTCGCCTTCCAAATAATGGATGACGTTCTCGATCTCTGCGGTGACCAGACGGGAAAGCAGCAAGCCAAAGACGTTGTCGAACACAAACTAGGGAATGCCGCAATCCTAGTGGCTTTGCGTTTCATGTCCCCCAGAAAACAGTCAGAGCTAAAGCGTATTCTGCGATCCAAAACCATCACTCAAGCGATGGTCACCAGAGCGAAATCGCTCGTGAATCAGACCCCGGCCGAGTCTGATTGCAAGGACATTGCCGTCAAGTACTTAGAAGATGCGAAGAAGCATCTTGACGTATTGAAGGAGTCTACCTTCAAGCGCGAGTTGTCGAA
>JAJPJY010000174.1 GCA_021323995.1 bacterium
CAGGCGGCTCAGGCACTTCCACGATCTTCCTAGCAGGAGAGAATGGCTTCTCAGGATCGGTCTCCTTAGCATACACCGCTCCGGCGGGAATTACCGCAACTTTCAGCTCTGCGTCTGTTGCAGGCTCTCAATCGTCTATCGTAACGGTCTCCGTATCACCTAGTATCTTCCCTGGCACAATCTATGGCGTTAACGTCACAGGCACCAGCGGATCACAGACATCGTGGACCATCGTATCTGTCCTAGTCCCCTCTCCAGTTCCAGGAGGCGACTTCTATCTATCTGATAGTCAGACCATCATTTCTCTCGCTGCCGGGACCTCGCAGACAGCAACGATCAATGTTTCTGCGAACGGCGGGTTTACCGGACCACTTGCAATGTTTGCATCTCCCTCTTCTGCAAACCTTAACGCTTCGCTCAGTCCTAGCCTTGTAACAACTTTCCCATCCGCCGTAGCTCTCAGCGTAAATTCCACTGTACCGGGTGCGTACGATGTCGAAGTCTCTGCATCAAGTGTCTCTGGTTTCCAGGCGCTGAAAGTAATTGTCGTGGTCACGGGACCAGACTTCACTCTCTCTGCTTCACCTTCATCCTTGACCATCACATCAGGCCAATCCAAATCATCGACAGTCACGATGACCCCCTCGGGAGGGTTCACGAATCCACTTAGCTTCACTTCGATCCCTCCTGCAGGGATCACCGTCTCTATCGGGCCAGGCACCAACCCTGTTGTCACGATAACCGTGAATCCAGATGTCGCCCCTGGCAGCTACACAATAACAATTAGTGGCGACAGCGGCCTGCTCTCCCAAGACGTCACCCTCACCGTAAACGTGGCCAGCTTCCGGCTCAACATTGTGCCGGACACTATCACAGTTCCCCAAAACGGGTCTGGAGTTGCGAGTGTTCAAATCGATCCAATGAACGGATTCAGCGGCACTATCTCAACATCTACCGTTTCTCCCTCGGGTCTAAGCCCAACCCCGGCCTCGAACAGCCTGACATCCGGCACTTACCCGCTAAGCATCGGTGTCGGCCCCAGTGTTCCTGCCGGGACGGATCTGGTTAATGTGACTGGTACCAGTGGTCCACTCTCCCAGAATTTCACCCTAACAGTGAAGGTCAGTCTAGCCAAACCCGATTTTACTATCGCCCCGTCTACGCCTACTACGACTAACTGCACAACCGGGACTGCCTGTAGCGAGTCAACCACCGTGACTGCCCAAGACGGTTTCAGCGGAGTCGTTTCATTCACGGCATTCCCGAGCCCAGGACTCACATGCAGTGCCCTTGCTTCCGTAACCGGTTCGGGAACGAGCGCACTAAACTGCCAATCTAATACTGCTGCTGATTACACTGTCGTGGTCTATGCCAGTAGCGGGGCCTTGTCTCATGCGACCGCCGTAATCACATACCATGTCGTACAGGCAAAAGACTTCACACTTGACGCTAGCTCGCCCTCCGCAGTGAACGCAGGTCAATCAGCCACTTCGACCATCACGGTGTCAGCTGTAAACGGTTTCACGGGCACGGTCACCCTGACCGCCCAGTCCGCCGGGATAGCATGTGGCGTGATAACTCCTAGCATCATCACCGGTACCGGAACAGCTACCGTATCTTGTAGCGCAACGGTTGCCGGAACATATACTCTGACCGTGACGGGAACTAGCGGGACTCTCGTTCACACTGCAACAGCGACCTTCAACTTTGTAGACTTCACCATCGCAGCGTCTTCGCCTTCAGCCGTCATCGCCGGAACTTCAGCTACATCAACGATAACAGTCACCGGACTCAATGGTTTCGATGGAGTAGTGACACTGACCGATAATGCGGTAGCGAATCTAAGCTGCAGCGCCTTTGCGCCAGCCACCATCACAGACTCTAGCACGGCAACCTTGACCTGCACGTCAACGAGCGCTGGCAGTTACACTGTAACCGTGACCGGGACCAGCGGTTCGCTGGTTCACATCGCTACTGCCACATTCAACTTCGTCGACTTCACAATCGGAGCATCCTCTCCTTCAGCGGTTAACGCTGGTCAGTCCGCGACCTCCACTGTTACCGGGACCGCGGCCAACGGGTTCTCTGGAGTTGTGACTCTTACCGATAGTGTTCCATCCGGTCTAACCTGTGGAACTATCACCCCAAGCACTGTCACAGGTTCTGGAACTGCGATCGTTTCATGCAGTGCCACGACCGCCGGAACCTACCTTTTGACCGTAACTGGGACAAGCGGATCCCTCGTCCACACTTCTACCGCCACATTCAACTTTGTAGACTTCACAATGTCTGCGACCTCGCCTTCAGGCGCTGTCGGCTCTTACACCCCATCCACAATCACAGTCACATCTCTCAACAGCTTCGCTGGAACAGTCACACTTACTGACACAGGTCCGGCAGGACTCACGTGCAATGCGATCACTCTAGGCACTTTGACCGGCGCAGGAACAGCCACCGTCTCGTGCGAATCAGCGACAATTGGCGACTACCCATTGATGGTTACGGGAACGAGCGGCTCTCTCGTCCACACAGCAACAGCAACATTTCACATCACCAACGCGCCAGACTTCCAGATCACCGCCAGTTCTCCAGCTGCAATCAGTGCTGGCACGAGCGTTACGTCCACCATAACCATCACGGCTCTTAACGGATTTAGTGGCGTGGTCACACTAACTGACAGTGTACCCTCAGGTCTAACATGCGGCGCGAAAAGCTCAGGCACCGTCACTGGCTCGGGGACAGCCATGGTATCGTGCAGCGCAACGGTAGCCGGATCCTATGCTCTGACAGTCATGGGAACTAGTGGTTCGCTGATTCACTCAACAACTGCCACCTTCAACTTTGTCGACTTCACAATAGCAGCGCCCTCACCAGCCGCAATTGATGATGGACAATCCGCGACGACCACGGTAACCATCAACCCGTTGAATGGCTTCGCGGGAGTAGTAACTCTAACCGACACTGTTCCTTCAGGGCTCACGTGTGGGGCCATCACCCCAGATACTGTCACCGGCTCGGGTATTCCTACTGTCTCATGCTCAGCCACAGTCGCAGGAACTTACAGTCTCACAGTAAAAGGCACCAGTGGTTCACTCGTCCACACTGCAACAGCGACACTCAGCTTCGTAGATTTCACAATTACAGCCTCTTCGCCGGCAACTACCAACGCCGGCCAATCCGCAACATCTACCATCACAGTTACTGCGGTGAATGGTTTCTCGGGCGTTGTAACCCTCACTGACACAGCACCCTCAGGCTTTACCTGCGAGGTCATAGCGCCTGGCACAATTACGGGCTATGGAACTGCTACAGTATCATGTAGTGATGGTGCCGCCGGAATTCATGTTCTTACTGTGACAGGAACTAGTGGCCCGCTTACCCACAGTGCCACGGCCACATTCACGTACGCGGCTCCAGACTTTACGCTGTCGACCAGCGTCTCATCTCTCAATATGAACAACGGCGGTTCGGGGACAGCCACGGTTAGTATCGCGGCCAACTACGGTTTCGCGAGCACGGTTACGCTTGCAGTAACCGCGACTCCTGCAGGCCTTTCATGCAACCTCAATCCTCCAAGCATTCAATCGTCAAGCACGAGCACTCTATCTTGCACCGGCACCACTGCTGGCGATTTCACAGTCACAATCACGGGTACTTCGGGAACAACGATGCGCACTACAACTCTTACAGCACATGTAGCTACCGTATCACCAGTCGCACCAGCACCGAATACAATCCTCGGGCTTGCACCAGCCGTCTTCTATAGCATCATCGGAGTAATAATCGTCGCAGTCATTGCAGGAGTAACTCTTCTCCTCAGAAAATCGAAGCGGGTCATTCCCTAGTTTTCCTATAAGTCTCTAAGGTACTCGCGAGGCAAATTCCGACAATCGTCTGAGTTTCTCGCGCCAAACCTAGCCTGGCGCGTAGCTCTAACTCATCCTCAACGCTCAGACTTAAGCCCAAGAAGTTGATGGTCTATCGTATCCGGAAGGGCGAGACAAGCATTATGACACGATTAGTCTCTGTACTCGCTGTTCTATCATGGTTCGCTGGAGGATTCCTTCTCAGCTTTATAGAAATCATCAAACTACCGACAGACCCGGCATACTCGACTCTACTGCAACTCCTTCCCCTACTGCTCCTGGTTGGTGGAATATGGTTCGTAATCTTTCAGTATCAGAGACTTGGGACTCAGAGCAATCCCTCCTTCGGTAGACTCAGGAAGACGATGAGTTTTGGATGGATCGCGGTGTTCGGAGTAAACGCTGGGGTCGCCAGTCTGAACAACATGTCCACTGAGATCTTCCACTCGCAACTCCCCTATTATTTTCAAGGTATCAGCCTGTCACAGAAAATTATCGCTCTCGCTGGGATTTTCGTTCTTGGAATAAGCTCGATTATAGCCATGCGTCGGGACACAGAGACTCTGAAAGCCCCGGTTGTAGAAAACGTCACATCTGATTTTTGGGAGAAGCCACTAACCAACATTGGTTTCATTGCACTTCTACTGGGAGTTGTTCTAGGCCTAGCCCAATATTGGTCGATGGTGGTCTTCGCAGGCTTCATTCTGCTTCTCGCTGGAGTGATGCTCTACCCAGTAGGTAGACTGACGGAGAAGAATATCGCGATACCTGGAGACGACTGACGAGATGTTTTGAGTGTTCGGGCCTTATTTCTTCCAGACGCAGGTCTTCTGGTCGGTGATGTGAGCGTGCATTGGAAACGCGTTCTGTTCGTAATTGGTAAGCTTGCACCGTACGCCGTGTTTGGGACAAACTGCCTCACACTGCCTCAAGTCCCTCTCCTCGACCTGCACTGTCATGATGGTAGGCGCTTTGACGGACGCCTGATATCTTCTTATCGCCCCTAGGAAACCGGCCGTGTATCTTGCGGGCTGACGCCGAGCTCTTTTAGTTTGTAGCGCAGATGTTTCTCGAGACTCTTTGTCATAAGGAGCCCGCTCTTCATACTATCGTAGACGAATAGCCAGTACTCCTTTTGGGACACTTGTTTTCCGCCTACGCGTAACGTGTACAGTTCTAGCTGGTCAAGGAGGTTCATCACATCCCTGTCTCTCACCTGGTATCGCCTCTACTAGAGGAACCCGTTCTGTTTCATCCATTCATCAGAGAAGACTTTGGTCAGATAGTTGCGACCGCTATCTGGTAGGAGCGTCACGATGGTTTCGCCACGCTTCATGTTTTTGGCGATTTGTAGTGCGGCGTATACTGCTGTGCCTCCTGATCCTCCGACGAGTATTCCTTCTTCTCGAGCGAGGCGGCGAGAAGTGTGAAAAGCGTCTTTGTCCGAGACCTGGATTACGTCATCGACTATTGTCATGTCCATTGTTTTGGGCATGAAATCCTCTCCGATGCCTTCCACCTTGTACTGGTGAGGCTGTTCTCTGTCACCATGAAACCGGGGATAGTAAATTGACCCTTCTGGATCCGCGCCTACCACTCTTATGCTCGGCTTCTTTTCTTTCAAGAATCGTCCTGTTCCTGTGATGGTGCCTCCTGTTCCCATCCCGCAGACAAACACGTCCAGCTTCCCACCTGTCTGACGCCAGATCTCTGGTCCAGTCGTCTGATAGTGAGCTAGAGGGTTTGCATTGTTCACGTACTGGTTAGGCATGTACGAGTTGGGAGTCTCTCGGGCCAGTCGTTCGGCGACTTTGATGTAGTGACTCGGCGAGCCGGTGCTTACGTTTGTTGGTGTAACAACCACTTTTGCACCGTAGGCTCGGAGTAGGCTTCTCTTTTCCTCGCTCATCTTGTCCGGCATGGTGAAGATCATCTTGTAGCCTTTGATGCACGCGACCATTGCCAAGCCGGTCCCGGTGTTTCCGGAGGTCGGTTCGATGATTGTTCCGCCGGGCTTGAGGAGACCTTTGTTCTCAGCGTCCTGGATCATTGCTACTCCGATCCTGTCTTTGACACTGCCACCAGGGTTCAGGTTCTCCATCTTTGCCAGAATCTCAGCGTTCACTCCTTTGGAGACGGAATTCAACCTGACAAGTGGAGTGTTTCCGATAGCGTCCAGTATACTCTTGTAGACTTGCAATGATGCGTTACCTGCTCTGTAGGGTACTAGTTAGTTGTTCCAGCTATTTTGCGATTCCTAGAATGGACGGGTTGGGACCGAGTAATCTATAAATCGCCGGAGTTCCGGCTCGCCGGTCTCTAGCTCGCTGATGAACAAATGGCTCCCCTCTTGGCCTTCGTCGACATATTCGTCGAGTCACCCCACATGGACGAGGTGGTCCAGGCGCTGACCAAGCTGGAGAATATCGAGGAGCTATACGAGGTAACTGGGGAGTTCGATATTGTCACTCTTGTTCAGGCGGATGATATCGAAGAGTTCCGAGATGTACTGAAGAATAAGATCATGAAGATACGCGGTGTCAAGAGCACCGTCAGCTCGATCGTCCTAAAGACTCACAAAGGCGCTAGGTTCACGGAAGAACTCCTTCGCACACCGCAACACACGTCAACCGCTGTTAGCCAGAAAGACTAGTTCTAAGAACCCATGACACATTCCACGGTTAGCCTATGGAAGCCATTGACATTTGATCCAGCCTGCAGACTTCCTGACAATCATTCTTATTCTGTCATCCGCAATTCTAGCTGCTAGACTCCTCACCCCTCACATCGTCAAGATATTCACATACGCTCCGAGCAGACTTGACCGGTTCCTAGATCCGATCGAGAAAGGGATCTACCGGCTGCTCGGAGTAGACCCGAGTCATGGAATGGGCTGGAGAGAATATTTTCTCTCAGCCGTGATCATCAACATTTTCCAGATGGCTCTCGCATTCATCGTTTTCGTATTCCAGGGCGGGCTTCCGCTCAATCCTCAGGGATTTCCCGGTCTCGGTCTCGACCTCGCATTCATGCAGGTAATCAGCTTCGCCACTAACACTAACCTCCAGCATTACAATGGTGAAGGAGTCTGCACCCAATTGCCGAACTGTTCCACGCTGTCTACAAATTCGGCGGGGCAACCGATTCCGGGCCTCTCTTATCTCTCTCAGATGACCGCCGTTCAGTTCTTACAATTCACTAGCGCCGCAACAGGCATCTGCGTGGCAGCCGCCCTGATCCGCGGCTTCGTCGCCGGTTCCAAGGACATGGGAAACTTCTACACTGACTTCGTACGCTCCCTCACGCGACTATTGTTTCCGCTCTGTTTTGTCGCAGCCTTGATCTTTGTAGGGCTTGGAGTTCCTCAGACACTCGACGGCTATCAAATCTTGCACACTGTCGAGGGCTCGACCCAGACAGTCCTTGTTGGGCCAGTCGCATCGCTCGTCAGCATAATGCAGCTTGGGACCAATGGTGGAGGATTCTTTGGTGCAAACTCAGCCTATCCATTCCAAAACCCGAATCCAGCCAGCGACGTCTTCCAGATCTTCCTCATGCTCCTAATTCCTACATCTCTCTGCTTCGTCTATGGACACATGCTTGGGAAGAGAAAGGAAGCACGTCCTATACTATGGGGAGCTTATGCCCTCTTCGCGATCGACCTTCTGATCGCGTTCATACCAAACTACAGCCTCGGTCCCGGCATGGAAGTAAGATTCGGGGGCTTCTTCACTAGTTTCTGGACGGTTGTGACAACAGCCGTTACGACTGGGTCAGTAAACTCGAGTCTCTTCGGCAATCATCCTCTGGTGATTCTCTCCGCGTTCATGGGAATGCTGATTCAGTCAACTCCAGGCGGTAAGGGAGTTGGAGTCATGTACATGGTGATGTACATCATCATCACAGTCTTCATCGTCGGCCTCATGTCAGGAAGGACCCCGGAATATTTGGGGATGAAGATCAGCGCGCGAGATGTCAAGCTCGTAATGATCGCGTTCCTGGTTCATCCCGTTATCATTCTGGTCCCGACGGTCCTCGCCTACGCAACGGGCGCAGCGTCTGCGATAGGAGTCTGTGTCAACTGTCCCGCAGCATCAACCGGGTTTACCCAGATCTTTTACGAATTCACCAGCGCGGCCGCCAACAACGGCTCCGACTTTCTAGGCGCGACCGGAAACACACCATTCTTCAACATATCCGCGGGACTTGTCATGTTTCTCGGCCGTTTCCTCCCCATCGGCGTACTACTCGCCCTTGCAGGCTCCATGATCAACCGTAAACGAACGAGCGAGATCGGGTTGAAAACAGACAGCGTCACGTTCACCATCGTCCTAGTAGGAAGCATACTGCTGCTTGTAGTCCTCACATTCTTCCCCTTTCTGGCACTCGGACCGATTCTAGAATTCTTCCAGAAGCGCGTGAATGGGTTCTGAGAGAATGACGACGAAAGAACCCCGAACGCCCGTATCGCATCTCGGAAGTAATCTCACGTCGACTAAAACGCTTCTCGATTCATTGGTCAGACTGGCCCCTAGATCCCTCCTCTCGAATCCTGTCATGTTCATCGTTGAACTAACGTTCTTCGTTGTCGCAGCCATGGCGGTCTATCCTCCCGCGTTCTATCCCGTTGCTAGCTTGAGCCTGAGATTCTACTACGTCGAGGTTGCTTTGATACTCCTGATCACTGTCTGGTTCAGCACTCTAGCTGACGCACTGGCGGAATCTCAGGCGAAGAATACTGCGAACAGTCTGCGAAGCCTAGAATCGGAAGTCCAGAGCAAGAAGATAGTGATGGAGGGAGACATTAGGAGGATCGTAGTGTCTCCATCAACTACTCTTCGTAAAGGCGATTTGGTTCTACTCGAGAAGAATGACGTCGTTCCCATCGATGCGGAGGTGCTTGAGGGCATCGCGATGGTCGATGAGTCCCTGCTCACCGGCGAATCGACGCCTGTCAGGAAGGCACCGGGAGACGAAGTGATCGGGGGCTCCAGGGTGATCAGCGACACCCTCACCGCTCGCGTCACGGTGAACCCGGAGGATACTTACATCAGCGAGATGATCAGGTTGGTTGAATCGTCGAAGAGGCCTCGGACCCCTAACGAGGTGGCTGTCACAATGGTTCTGATTGGTCTGACCGCCATCTTCACAATAATCATCGTGGCACTCCTCGGTCTGTCGATTACTCTCAATCTTGCCGCGGACCTTTCCGTGCTCATAGCACTCTATGTTTGTCTCCTCCCTACAACGATCGGCGCGCTATTACCCTCAATTGGGCTTTCAGGAATATCCCGGCTTTACCAGAGAAAAATCGTAGCGAAATCCGGAAGAGCCGTTGAGAGGGCGGGTGATACTGACGTGATCATCCTTGACAAGACAGGGACGATTACCGTGGGTAATCGGCAAGCTACAGAGTTCATTCCATTTGCAGGTCACACTGAGAGAGAGGTGGGGGAGTCCGCCTTTCTCTCCTCCTGGCATGATGATACACCGGAAGGCCGCAGCCTGATACGGCTCGCGTACGAGGACGGCTTCATTCCTAGAGAATTGAATGCCCTTGGAGTTTCTGAGGTCTACGAGTTCTCGGCGAGCACTCGAACAAGTGGCGTGAAGATATCTCAGGGCACCGGGTTCATGCTACCGAAAGGAGACAAGTCCAGCAGGGAACGAGGTAGACTGCGGAGAAAGTTTGAGGCTCATGTGGAAGCCGGATCTGTAATCGCGGAAGACGAGACCGAGATAATCAAGGGCGCTCCCGATGCAATCAAGAAGATTGCGCGCTCTATCCCATCAAACTTCGACTCTCTGATAAACAAGATCTCGAGCCAGGGAGACACGCCTCTAGCTTTGACAAGAAACAGAGAAGCAATCGGGATCATCAGGCTCAAAGATGTCCTGAAACCGGGCATCAAAGAGAAGATTCAGTCGGTCAAGGTCATGGGGATCCGGCCTGTCATGTTGACCGGCGACCAGCCTCTGACAGCGAAGAGCATAGCAAACGAGGTCGGAATCGACGAGTACAGACCAGAGGCAAAGCCCGAGGACAAGTACGACATAGTCATGAGGGAACAGGCCGAAACCCGCGTCGTCGCGATGATCGGCGACGGTACCAATGATGCACCTGCACTGGCTGTCGCCGACGTAGGGCTTGCGATGAACTCCGGAACCGAAGCGGCCAAGGAGGCCGCTAACATGGTCGACCTGGAATCGAACCCAGCCAAGATCATCGAAGTGGTCATGCTCGGAAAACAGTTGCTTATGACTCGGGGTGCGGTGACGACTTTCAGCATCGCCAACGATGTTGCAAAGTATTTCGCCATTGTTCCTGTCATGTTCGCTACAACGCTTCCAGAACTGAAGGCTCTGAACATTCTCGGGCTCGGACTGAACACTGCAGTTCTATCAGCGCTCATCTTCAACGCAATCATTATCCCTCTTCTGATCCCTCTCGCTATGAGGGGGATCCGATTCAAGCCTACCAGCACAATGGCGCTCTTCATCAAGAACGCGCTCATCTACGGAGTCGGCGGAATAATCGTCCCGTTCATAGGCATCAAACTGATCGACATAGCACTACTATCAATCGGAGCGTAGAAATGAGTCTCAAGAGAGAGATCAGACAGACCTCATTACCCGCGATCAGATTAGCGGTCATCTCAATGATACTCTGCGGCCTCCTCTTCCCACTACTCGTTACAGGATTCGCCCAAGTCCTCTTTCCAGGTCAGGCTGACGGCTCCATCGCCCACTTGGGCACGAGCAAGATTGGATCCTATCTTATCGCGCAGAACTTCTCGAGGCCATTTTTCTTCCAGTCGAGAAACTCGTCACTGTCCGCGTCCGGCGTAGACCCCGACATTACACTTCAAGATGCACAGTCACAAGTGGCGAGAATCTCGAGCGCCACGAACATCACACGGGACCAGCTCAACACACTCATCAACCAACACATTGAAGGTACCTTCTGGATCTTCGGCTATCCCTACGTGAACGTTCTCACATTGAACCTCGCTCTAATTCAGAGCTACCAGACGGTCTACCAGCAACTCGACCCCAACATCTTCCGACAGTGATTGAACGTGGAGTCTCGAATTCTGACTATGCCGCGGTAACGGCTGTATCTATTGCTCTCGCAATAGGGTGGTGGCCTGTGATTCCGTGCACCAAGTTTCGGAGACCAAGAAGCAGCAGGGCCAACGCTAGAAGTGCGCCTATGATCCCCTGGCCGATTGAAGGATTCAGAATCACAGTTCCCGCGAGAATGATCGTGAGCACTCCAAGCGCCAAGATTGACGCCCGTAGCCACGCGGGCGGGTGTCTTGCGACGCCGACGCCGATCTCGAAGGCCCCAACCAGCAGCAGCGCAAGGGCGAGAATAGTGATCAGGGTCATGACCGCGGCCTGAAGATCCAACAAGGCGACAATGCCTAGGACCAGCGCTATTACTCCTCCAGCCGTGTTGAGGGCCCGGAGTGTGGACGGTAGAACTGTTGCAAAGGCACCGACGCTTATTCTGAATAGTCCTCCAATGACGAGTCCTGCGGCGATGACTATGACGAATGCGTTAACTACGAATTGCGGATCAGCCAATGCGACAAGTGCGGCCCCAATTACTATAACGCCGCCGATAATCTCGAGAGCTCGCCAGAGCCTAGACGCCCTAACTTCAACCTTGGACAAAGCTGTACGAGTCGAAGTTTGCGGGGATGGCTATTTAGCGCCTTTGCATTCAAATGCTTCTTAGTTCCATAAACCCTCTTAAGCTGCACGAAGGGTTGGCCGAGAAGTTCGAACGAGTTGTCACAACCTGGGACACATGCAGATCTGAGCCGAGATGTCAGAAAGTACGTTTTCGACTATTTCGAAGAACACACGTCAACCCCTGTCCTCGAACAGATCATGCTGAAGTTCAAGCTAGATAGACCCACGGCCCTCCAGACTCTGCGGGATCTCGAATCGGCTCGACACATTGCTCTAGTCCCGGGGACCCAGAGGATTCTGATGGCATGGCCGTTTTCAAGCGTCGCTACACCATTTAGAGTCACGATTACAAATGGTCGAAAAGAATACTTTGCGAATTGTGCATGGGACGCTGTCGCTTTCCATGTAATGTTGCGGAAGGAACAACGGATCGATTCCTACTGTCACCACTGTGCGGAAGCAATCACAATTCATTTGAAAGATCAAACAAGGGTCTCTTCTCGTCCAAGTGACAATCCACTGGTCTATCTCTCACTTCCCGCGGCGAAGTGGTGGGAGAACATTCTATTGACCTGCTCGAACAATATGGTGTTCTTCAGCTCGCGTCAGCATCTCGATGACTGGAAGAAGTCGAATCCTGTGACGGGCGGGGAGGCTCTGACTATAGAACAGACACTAAAGCTCAGTATTCCATTCTACCGGGACAAGACGAAGATCGATTATGCAAGGCCGTCTAGAGACCAGACAATAGCTCATTTCAAGTCTCTTGGTCTAACCGAAGGTTTCTGGAATATCTGAAAGTATTCTAGTGTAGATACTGAGCACACTAGAACTCTAGTTAGGTCGGCCGAGTCCACAACCCGAAAATATCAATGAAACAAACCATCCATTCATGTCTCGCAGCCTGCTTACTGGTCCATTCCGGCACGGTCTTACCTTCATCGCAACACTCGCGTTCATGGCGAGCTTCTTTGGCGCGAGACTCTTCGCTACACTCTTCCCTACAACTGTTGTGATGCAAGCCGGAATCCACTTTCATCACTTCTGGTATGGCCTTGCACTGATGAGTGCTGCGGGCTGGATGGGGATTGCCTGGAGGAACGAACGGCTGTATCGACTCTACGCTTTGCTCTACGGTCTCGGCGCTGGTTTGGTTGGAGACGAGATAGGCTTGTTCCTCACTTTCGGAAACTATCTGTCAGAATTGACATACTTGTTCTTCATTGCCGCAATGTCCTTCGTGATAATCGCGACGCTCCTTTTACGCTATCGCACCCAATTGGTGACTGAGGTGCTCAAGCTGAGCCGTGGAGAGCGGGTCCTCATGGTAGGAGCTTATCTTATCGGTTTCTCTGTCTTCTTCGTCTTTCTCTCGTCGGGCGTTTACCTCATAGGTATCCCGCTAGCGCTTGTAGGTCTCAGTCTGATAATCTATGCTTACGCAAGGCATCGGGAAGCAAGTGGTGACAAGCGTGTTGTGGATAGTCAAATCGAGACATAGGAATCTGACTGCCACGTGACAAACCTGTTCAGTAGTGGTCTTGAGCTGGCAAACATGGCTTCCGCTACATTTGCCTCTGAGAGTTGAAGATGCTAGAGACGCTAGACTGTTACTGTAGATTCTACTGGACGAGCCATTTCGAGCGCTTTGTCGCGCGGTACGTCCATCTGGTGGATCTCCTTTGCGTGGAGCTGAACGTGTCTGACCATCTCATCGTCTGACTGAGTTCGTACCATGAAGCCGCAGTCACAGTTTACCTGTTTTGCCATATGTCTTCCATCGCGGCTAGGTGCTAGTTCCTAATAAGATGAGACGTTTTTCAGGTCTAAAGTCAATGTCCGCCGGTAACTCTTCGACGTCTCAAACGCAAACCGGGCCGCGCCCCAAACCTAGAATCGAATCACTTTCTGACCTCATCTTCGGGCTAGCTCTCTCGGTAGGAGCGATTACGCTCGTCGGCAATATCAACAACCTCAAGACGAGTGGGGACCTTCTGAACGATATCATAGTCTTCGGCTACAGCTTCCTGATCTTGATTGTTGTCTGGATGCGTTACACGAAGATAATGTCGGTTCTCCCTTTTGAGCGACCACGGACGATCTCGCTGAATGTTGCCTTGCTCTTCACGGTTTCGCTGGAACCATTCCTCTTCAATGTCCTGCAGCTTGGCTCCAGTGGGATCAGAGATCCCGCTTCTCAATTCTACGCGGTAGATCTTGGAGTAATGCTGGCCATCTTGGCAAGCTTCACCTTTGCTCTTGCTGACGAGGATAGGAAGTTGGTCCCGAAAGACTCGATAAGAGAATTCAAAATCGAAGGCATTACCATGGCGATAGCTGCACTAATATTCTTCATCTCAACCTTAGGGATTTTCTGGACAAATAGGGCCAACGGAGAGCCTTGGCGGTTCTACATCTGGATCATTCCCTTCGCCCTCTCAGGGATTCGGCGAAGGGGCAAGAGTATGATTGAAAGGATCAAGAAAGCCCGCGCACCAGACAACACCACAAGCGATCGACACTGATGCCACAGAGTTGTTGGAAAAAGAGAATACCGGAATGAGGCAATCGATTTCTCGCGTCAGATAGTGGGATGACTGGCGCTTGTCTTGTCATTAGACAAAACTCTACTTCATCGCTGGATGTTTTTCAGTTCGTTTGTCAGACGATCGACGGTAGTGATGCGTGCGAAGCGGCGGCGAAGCGCGTATTCTGTGCGCTCGCGAATGGCGTCCACCCCAAGCTCTTCACCGGGTTTGTCCCAGTTTGGAATCGGAAAAGTCATTGTGGCTTCGGTCACAAAGTCTACAGCGTAGCCTAGGTCCGCCGCCACCCTCGCGGTTGTTTCACAACATTGTTCCATTTGTATTCCTGTAATTCCTACTCTTCGCACGCCCTTCTCGATCAGGTACGGTTGTAGCGTTGTGCTAGTGAAGCAGTTGCGCGTGTTCTTGACCATTACAGGCTCGTCCTGACGGGGCTTGATGAAGTCCATGAGCTTGAAGTGACTGCTGCCCCTCTCGAATCCTTCGTCCCGGTCCGTGTGCAAGAAGAACACGACGGGGAGATGCGCGCTGCGGTATGCTTCGATAAGGGCGCTGACATTCTTCTCGAAGGAGTGATTGTCACGACGGTTCCAGCGTGGGCTGACTTTGAACGAGTCTTGAGCATCAATCACTAGCAGCGCAGACTGTGAAACTAGGACCTTCTCAGGATCAAGCATGTTCCTTCACTCCTAGCACTTTGAGTTCAATCTTACTTCGCTGCCTAGACCTCGAATACCGGGTCCTGTCCGCCAGCTCTGGACCTGTTCCTCGCTCGCGTACCACGCGATTCTCCACACAAGGCTTGTTTTGTGCGTTGAATTCCGCGGCCTTTATCAGAACGCGAGTGCTTGTCTAGTTTCACCCTAACTGGGTATCGGCATGCTATGGATATCCTGAAGAGAACTGACCCCTTCATCTTGACTAGCGCAGTCGTCGCGCTAGTTCTGGCCGCATCGAGTGACCCTTGGTGGACTTTGAGTGGAGCAGGCAACAACCTGCTGACAATTAAGGTGTCCCCTTTCTATTTTGATGCGAACGCGATCGGATTTTCCTCGACCGTTCCGTTCGCAGGATTCCTGGGGCCTTTCACTCGCATTCTGCTGATCCTCACCTTTGTGGCTCTCGGAATGGTTGCTCTAAACCCAACGGCCTGGTGGCGAGAGATAACAGTCTATTTCAGTCTCTCTGCCCTCATCGAGGTCTACCTGAGCTTCCTATTGATGTACCATTCAGCAGAGACAGCTCTTCTCGGTGGCTATGGCGTAGTTCCGCCTTACAGCGGCGCGGCCTATCTTCCCACGACAATTGTGGGCCTGGACTTCAACAATTATCTGAGGCCCCTCGTCACAGCAGGCTTCGCCCTGCCATTCTACTTGGGTTTCATCGCGATCGGGCTTGTGGGCAGTCGGCTAATAGTAGACAATATGAGAAGGAACAAGGATGCTCATGAGCATAGAGGCGTTGCCGCTGTGTTCACGTCCGACGATGATGACACTTAAGTGAAATTTTCCAGCGAGCGTGGTGGCCCTTCGCTAGCGACCGGGGGAACGAGACTGGGCGCAGACTCGTCAATCGCATGGTTAAAACGCGACCTGTGATGGACCGAGTTCCATGAAGACTCCGCGTCCGGACCCGGCGTCCATTGACCTCTTCAAGTCGCTCGTCCCGGACAAGCCCCTGGTCACAATCCGACCCATGTTTGGTAACATCTCTGCTTTCGTTAATGGGAACATGTTCTTCGGGCTTTTTGGAGACGATCTGTTCGTGCGGCTCTCTGACCCGGACAAGGAGGAGCTTCTCAAGAACAAAGGCGCCTCGAACCTGGAACCGATGAAGGGCAGGCCGATGAAAGACTACGTTGTAATGCCTAGAGCATGGAAGGATGATCCCGAGACTATCCGATCATGGGTCTCACGTTCGCTCGCATGGAGCAGTAAGCTCGCTCCTAAGAAAAAAGGAAAGTAGTTCTCTCAAGTCTCCCGGAATAAGCCCCGATTGTAAAAGGGGGAGGGGTGTTCGATAATGCGGCTTCCTCATGTTGGATCGATCCAATAAGGCGGTTCGCAAAACGATTGTTTGCCCATTCTACCCGCCAGAATCGATATTCTTGCCTAGAAACGTTCCAGACAGAAAATCGACTTGTCTAGATCTCAAAACCATTTTTTGCCTGCGGCACAAAAGAGAGGTTCGGCAGAAAGTACTGTCAGTCAAGGTTTTCTTGCAACTGTTTTTCGGAGGCTCCGTGGCCGATAC
>JAJPJY010000024.1 GCA_021323995.1 bacterium
TACTTGGGCCGGGAGATGCTGGCAGAGCGGCAGCAGCGATTGAACAATCATATGCACCGTCTCATACGACTCGCGAGAGGATTCAACGCCGTCGCCATCGTAACAAACCAGGTCATGGCCAAGCCAGACCAGTTCTTCGCCAACCAGGTTGACGCCGTCGGCGGCCACATCGTTGCACATACAAGCCATACTCGCGTGTTTCTGAGACGAGCTGCCAGCGGTCCCATCAGGATCGCCAGACTCGTCTCCAGCCCATATCTGCCTGAAGGCGAGAGAATCTTCAAAGTCACAGAGACAGGCATTGTCGATGTGTCAGAGGAGGATGAGGTCAAACGGCGCCGGTAAAACCAGACAACCCTGTCCCGGGAGATGCTGTCAACCGATTCTTCCAGAACGTTGAGACGCGCGCATGGACTGACGCCGAGAAAGAGCTTGACACGATCCGCCAGAAATCAGAGAACACGCCATGGTACAAGGGATACGTGAAGGCGCTAGAAGGGCTTCTCTTGACCTACAGAAGCAATGATGACAAGTACATCTATCTCCCTAAGGCGTTGTCCAACCGGACGGAAGAATCAGTCACCCAGCTCCGAAAAGATTTCGGCGAGTTCGCCTCCAACGAGATCCACGGAGAATATGATCGGGGATACTTCAAAGCACTCGAAGACTACGTAAATGTTCTACCAACGATGAACGCTGTTCCCCCGGCCAACCAGGCGGGTCCGCCGTTGTCTACCGGAAAAACTGACGAGCCTAAGAAGGCGAGGGATGAGGGTTTAACACCGTATTTAGCAGAATCGTCGTAAAGACCATCCAGATAACATAAGAGCCCAATCCAATAGTCACATGCTTGTTCGGGCCCTTCAGTTCTTCAGGCCCATAGCCTAAAACATTCTTGACGACCAGAATTGATACCGCGTATATTCCGATTCCGACACTTATGAGTGCCAAAGTTCCGAGGGCCACTCCTCCCTGGTTGAAACCGATAAGATTGTAGACGGCTCCAGAGAGCGCGCCAAATCCAAGGCGCAACCAGTAGACGACAGAGGTCGGAGGTAGAGCGAGACGGCCAGTCTTAACATCCTTTGAGGTCTGAACCGCCAAGTTTGACCCCGCACTAGACAAGGCTAAGACAGGAGTAGAGGGTTCCGGTGCTGATAACGTTTTGCGACGGCGGAGCGTCCAGTCCGGATGAAGATTTTATAGAAGACAGACCTTCGCCGTTCTGACATTGTCGGTTCACGAGACAGAGCCGGAAGTAGTAGTTGTAAGGGACATTATGTCTCGGCCAGTTGTCTCAGTGAAAGAATCAGACACCGTCGCTGACGTAGCGAAGCTCATGGCTAAACACGACATCGGATGTGTTCTCGTCGCTGGCAAAAAGGGCGAGACTGTTGGAATAGTTACCGAGCGGGACATTGTTCAGAGAATCGCTGCCAAGAATCTCATGCCTTCAAAAGTCACCGTGGCGGACTCAATGTCGAAGCCAGTGATTACAGTCCAGTCCAAGGCGAGCGTAACTGATGCAGCGAAGCTCATGAACCAGCGCAAAGTAAGGAGGCTCGCTGTCATTGAAAACGGAAAGCTGGCAGGTGTCTTGACAATGAAGGACATCCTTGAAGTGACCCCGGCAATAATCGACCTTGCTTCAGAAAAGACTCGGGTTGGAATCGAGAGACCCCGGCCGACACGAGCAGGATTATCCGGATACTGTGACGAATGCGAAATGTGGTCCGATGCTCTCGCCCAAAAGGATGGCATCTTCCTCTGCCAGGACTGCGCAAAGGACCTTGGCACAGAAGAAGAGAACTGACCGCCCGTACACCTCTGCAGACCAGAACCTTCTGGTCAAAGACGCAAACATCTGGACCGGAGAAGGGTTCACTCGCGGCTCTGTCCTCATTGAAAACGGCACGATCAAACGTATCGCACGTAGGATTGACGCTCAGGACGGTGAAGTAATCAACGCTTCTGGACTCTATGCTCTGCCCGGGATGATCGATGTTCATGTTCATCTGCGCGACATGCGACTCTCCTACAAGGAAGACTTCGCGAGCGGTACAGCCGCAGCTGCGGCAGGGGGATTCACAACTGTCCTGGACATGCCAAATACAGTCCCGCCGACCGATTCGGTTCAACACCTAGTCGAGAAACAGAAGCGGGCGGAGAGAAAGGTTCGTGTTAACGTCGGTTTTCACGCTGCCGCGACATCCGAGAATAAGGTCATAGCCGAGCTGGCTGGGGCAGGGGCATTCTCTCTCAAACTCTACATGCCAAAACCGATCGCTCCGTTCGACGTGAACGACAACGCAGAAATTCAAAAGATGATGATAAGTGCTGGCAGGATCGGAGTCCCTGTCACGGTCCATGCTGAAGAGATGGAGCCGTCTCAAAAGAAAGCGCGGGTCAATAACATTCAACAGCTTGCAAAGGCACGACCGCCGATCTTAGAAACCAGAGCCGTTCATCGGATTGCCTCGATCCAGAAAAGAACTAGGTGCAGGGTTCACTTCTGCCATCTAACTCTTGCATCGAGTCTTGGAGAAATTCGGGCAGGGTCGCCGCGGACGACTAGCGAGGTTACTCCACATCATCTTCTATTGTCGACGAAGTCGTTGAAAAAACTCGGCTGGAAAGCATGGATGGTCCCGCCATTGCGGTCGGAGCGTAACCGGCGCGCTCTCCTATCCGCAACACACGCCGGCTCTTGTGACATTGTCGCAAGCGACCATGCTCCCCACCTTATTGGAGAGAAGAAACAGCGTCCTGAGGACAGCCCGCCCGGTGTTCCAGGACTAGAGACTACATTATCATTAATGCTGACGCTGGTAGACAAAGGGATCCTGAATTTTTCAATCTTGACTAGGATGATGGCGGAGAACCCGGCTAGAATATTTGGTCTGCGATCAAAGGCTAAACTCTGGCCCGGATTCGACGGCGATCTTGTGTTAGTTGACAGGAAGAAGAAGTCCAGAATAGACTCGAGCAAGTTCCTGTCCAAGGCGAAGTTTTCACCCTTCGACGGTTTCCCCACGAAGGGCGGCGTTGTATCGACCATTGTAGGCGGGACCGTAGTCTACGACGACGGGGAGCTGTGGGATAAAGAGGGTTCTGGAGCCGTACTACGGAGCAGGTTTTTCGAATGAGGTTTGTAGTAGACGGAATGCTTGGGGGACTCGCCCGCTGGCTGAGAATGCTTGGATACGATACAAAATACGATTCAATGATGGACGACAACACCCTTCTCGACCAGACGCAAAAAGACGGGGCAATTCTCCTAACACGAGACCAGGAACTTCATGACCGTGCCAGGAAAAAGGGCCTATCTTCCGTCTTGATTCTTGGAAAAAACGAGGAGGACAATCTCGCACAGCTCGCAAAGAGCCTAGGAGTCTCTGTGGAAATAGACATGGCCGCGACAAGGTGTCCGAAATGTGGGTCGCCACTTCGCGAGGTATCGAAAGACGAAGCCTCCGGATCAGTACCGCCCGCAAGCTTGAAACTATATGACCGGTTCTGGAAGTGTACCGCGGCAAATTGCGGAAGGACGTACTGGGTGGGAAGCCACTGGAAAAACATACGACAAACACTCCAAAACACACGGAAAAAAGTGGAAGTACTGGAGACATGATACTGACTGGTGAAGAGGGGGAAGTCCTAGTAAAAACGGCGCGTTCATCAATAAACGCGCACTTCTCAGGTCTGAGCTATCAAACCCCGGCCGAAGTCAGTTCTGGCTTGAAAGAACAGAGAGGAGTCTTTGTTACCCTCCTAGATCCTCTCAAGGGAAACAACTTGAGAGGTTGCATCGGGATTCCATTTCCCACTCGCCCTCTTATTGAACAGGTCAGGATTGCCGCGGTTGAAGCAGCGACAGAGGATCTGCGATTCGAGCCAGTAAACCTAAACGAATTTGAGAATCGGATAACATTGGAAGCTACGGTTCTCTCACCCATGGAACCTATCTGGGTCAAGAATCCGCTAGATCTGAGAGAGAATATTGTAGTCGGCCGTGACGGGTTGATTGTGGAGGGAATGGGTAGCCACGGCTTGCTCTTGCCGCAAGTGGCGGTCGACGAGGATTTCGACAATGAAGAATTCCTGTCGCAGTGCTGTTTGAAAGCAGGTCTTTCCCCAGACGCGTGGCTAACCGGACGCGTACACGTCTCCCGGTTTCAGGGTCAGGTTTTTGCGGAGGTCAGACCAAAAGGTCGAGTAGTCGAGAGACTTCTAAAACCAAAGAGCTGAGACGGTAGTAGCAGAGAGTCGTGTGGACAGTCATCGGTAGAATGAATTCTAGGTTCGAATGGGTCGGGCGACGATCTGTTTCGGGAGCGTATGGGGTGAGAGTTACACGATGGTAAAACGGAAAATTGTAGACTCTTCTCCAGAGGACTTGTCAAACCTTCAGCGGCTTGTTGGCCCGGAGAGCATTCTAGCCCATTGCGCTGGGGTCAACTACCAAGTCTACGTCACTGAATCCCGGCTCTTGGTGGGCAAGAGGTTCGCGCTTGGCGAGAACTTCATGAACGTGCCTACATCCAACATCAACACTCTCGAGCTAATCACTAGGAGCCTCATTCCGCCGTTGACTTTCGCCATTCTTGGTGCAGCCGGCAGTTTCCTCATCTGGTGGTTCCCGATGGCACAACGCCTCCCCCTGTCAATATTCCCCTACGACTTCGGGCTCTTGACGGGATTAGTCATCACAGTCGCATCTCTAGTAATCGCATGGTGGAGAGTCGGCATTGCAGTCCTGAGAATTAGACTGGAAGGCTCAAGGGATCCCATTACTGTCAAACTCGTCAGCACATCGAAGGCCGAAGAAGTCTTCAAAGCTCTAAAGGGCTAGGCTAGCTGCGTCTACGGGATTCAATCTCCTGTTTCCTTCTCAGGAATTACTTCTCGCCCATCTCTTCAATCCCACAGCTTCAGTCTTTAGATACCTCCAAACGGTGGGACATCATAAGAGCAGTTGCCGGCAAAGAAATTCGCAGTTGGAAAGGTCCCGGCTGAGACCCTCACCCGGATAGTCTACTCCCGCATCGGCAAGCGAAATCCCAGACTTCTTCTTGGGCCAGGGATTGGCAGAGATACCGCCGCGATCAAAAATAATCCGATTCTAATCCTCACGACCGACCCAGTAACCGGGACCAGCAGTCGCATAGGAGAACATTCCGTTTACATTAATGCCAACGACATCGCAACCGCAGGGGCCAAGCCAGTCTGGTATCTCTGCACAATTCTGCTTCCGCCCGGCTCCAAGGAACAGGTATTATCCGATATCATGAAAGGAATAGATCGAGCATCGCGTGACCTAGGCGTAACTGTAGCCAGCGGCCACACTGAGGCGACGAAAGGGCTGCACAGGCCAATAGTTGCGGGATTCATGATCGGCGAGAAAAAAGGGAGGCTTCTACGGGCCGAGGATGCGCGTGTTGGAGACGTGATTCTATTGACGAAGACCGCAGGGATAGAAGGGACTGCGATAATCGCCTCAGACTATTCCAAACGATTGAAAAGTGTCTCGGCTCAGACATTGCAGAAGGCTCGCGGTTTCTCGAGGAAGATCAGTGTTGTACCTGAGGCCCTTACCATGTCAAAGATTCCCGGTGTCAGAGTAATGCATGACCCGACAGAGGGTGGCATAATCAACGGATGCTGGGAACTCGGTGAGGCGTCTTATCTAGGGGTCGAGCTCTGGGCAGACAAGATCCCAGTCGCCCCAGAGACGATGATCATCTGTTCGAAACTGCAACTGGACCCGTTGAAACTGATGAGTTCTGGTTGTCTACTCGCAGTGATCGACCCAAGATCTATTGCTAGAACGGTTAGCGCGTTGCGAAAGATTCGGGTAAGCGTAACCGCGATTGGAAGAATGCGTCCCATTGGTCAGGAGCGCAAGTACACCTTCAAAGGGCGAACCTCTGCCCTAGTCGCTGTCCCACACGATGAATTGTACAAACTAGCCTGAGGGTTTCGAGTTCGCCCTGAAAGGCTCTTTGATCCAGAAGATCAGCATCATGAATGCTAGAGAGATGCCTCCCATAAAGAACCAGCCCGGAGAATAGTTGTTCCCGTAAACGCTTAGGAGGAATGTGAAAATTATGGGGATCGGATAGCTACCGAGGATCTGCACTGAGTTGATGATGCTAATGCCAAGAGGAGCGTATTCGTGGCGTATCTCGGGATACTGGCTCATGCTAGCATACATTGTGGAGAAGACGATCGAGTCCATGAAACCGACGAGTGGGATCAGAAACCACAGTTCTATCGGTTGAGAAATGCCAAAGAGAACAATGCCAATCGAGACTATGATTCCTGGAACGAGAATGAAGATCTTCCGCATTCTGAACCGGTCCGATAACCGACCGCCTATGGGTCCGCCGAAAATACTCGCAAACATAATCAGAGAAGCCATCAGGCCCGCGACGGAAGCGGAAATTCCGAAAGTGTCTATTGTGTAGTGCTCTAGAAAATTGGAGGAGGAGAAAATGGCACCCCACAGGCCTAAGACCCCGAATCCGATGAGCCAAACGTTCCGGTTTTTGAAAACCGGTCGCATAGACCGCACAGTGGATCCAACGGCTCTTTTGTCGCGTGGAATGACGATCTGTCCGATGGCTACTGAAACTAATCCGATTAGTCCTCCAAAGACTAATCCTGCCTGCCAGCCCAATAGGTCCGTGACGAATATCCAGCCGAACAGGCCAATTGCACCTCCAATGTTGAAGCAGCTGTTGTAGAGGCCCAGAACGAGGCCTTCCTCTTCTTCCCGGAACAGGGGAGTCAGAATTCCGATCGCCGGTGCAAAAAACAAAGCTGCACCTATGCCTAGCAAAAATCTTGAGACGAGAAGGATTGGAAAGTTAGGGGACAACCCTTCAGCTATGCCTGACGAAGAAAGAATCAGCATCCCAAGTTGAGAGGTGTTTTTCGGCCCCCAACGTGCAGACAATAGTCCCGCAGGCACCTGGAAGACGCCGGCCCCGAGTAGAAAAGACGAGACCAGAATCCCCTGCGCCAGTGGACTGAGGTTCAGACTGAGAGTGATTAAGCCGGTTGTGCCTATTAGGGGTGCAATGTTGAACCAGTTTATCGTGTACACTACTCGAGATGTTAGGACTGAGCCCAGGACAAGCCATCGCCTGCTCGACGCCGACTGTAAAGTCTGAGCCTGTTGTTCCAATATTGATCCGCCTCTTTGTCGTCTCAAATGAATTGCGGGATTCGTTGGGTCGTGGATGGGTCCTCGCTCATTCTTGCCCGATTCTTTCGGGTCTCAAGATCCACTTCATCCAGTCCCATGGGACGTGTCCGCTGGGCCAGAGAAGTCATCGGACCCGGCAGTGGTTGCTGAAGCGAACGAATAAAGCCTTACTTGGCTAGAGCCTCAACGATCAAGACTCTTGGCTGGAGTCACAGTTACGCCGCTTGCATTCGAGAGCCTCGGCGTCCGTTCAATGTGCACTCTTGTGCGCACACGGGATCTGGCGGTGCTGTTGGATGCTGGAGTGGCCCTGGGTCCTAGGTTTCGTCTTATGCCCCATCCCAGGGAGTACAAGGCCCTCAATGAGGCGCGAGGACGGATCACTGCTGCTGCATCCAAGTCGACAATTGTGACCATTTCTCACTATCACAATGATCATCATACTCCGAATTTCATTGATCCGGTCTGGCTGGGAAGTACTCCTGAATTATCCGAGACAATTTACAGTGGAAAGACAGTTCTTGTCAAGGACTTCAGGAAGAAGATCAATACTGCTCAGCGACGTCGTGGCTGGATGTTCAAACAGGCCGCCGAGAAGTGGGCAGAGAGGCTCGAAGCGGCCGATGGCCAATCCTTCCAGTTTGGAAAGACCGCTGTGCGTTTCTCGCAACCAGTTCCACATGGCGAGGATGAATCTAGCCTCGGCTGGGTCCTCCTATGCACCGTTGAGAGATCTGGTGAGAAGGTTGTCTTCGCGCCCGACGTTCAAGGGCCCATAGCGCCCGAGACTGTCGAAATAATTCTGAACGAGAGACCGGACGTTCTGATTATGGGCGGACCACCTACCTATCTTCGAGGATTCCGGGTTGGTGAAGACATCTTCCAGAAGGCTCTAGTTAACATGGAAAAGATTGTAGGTGCCATTCCAACCGTCGTTATTGATCATCATCTACTCCGGGACGAGGGCTGGCACAAGTTTCTGGGGCCAGTGAGGGATTCTGCTAAGAAAGCGAAGCATGAACTGCTTACGGCAGCAGAGCTGTTAGGAGAGGAGGCAAGGCCGCTGGAGTGTCGAAGAAAAGCTCTCTACGAAGAAGAGAAACCGGAGGCAGAATTTCTGAAATGGGCTAGACTCGCGAAGAACGAGACGAAAGAGACGGCTCCGCCTCTTTAGGCAAGTGTCTTATTCTTTTTCGCGAAGAACTCTTTGAGTGTGCGGAGCATTTCTTCATCTTCGAATTCTTCAATTATTATCCTGAGTCCCTCTTCGCTAGAGTCCTCGACGAGCTCTTTTTTCGCGTAGACTTCGCAGATGTAGCTGTCCTCTTCCAATAAACCCAGGCCTTGTTGGCCTTTACCCAGAACGTCAAATATTATTTTCATCAAGTTGTCGAGATCTTTAACGGCTCGTGTGTTTGTAGTCTTTGTAGATCCTTTCCAGAGAAAGAAGCCCAACGTGATTGTAACGAGGCGGCCCTTCAAGGCCTCCTTGAACTTGCTTAATTCACTCTGCGTAACACGTTCGAGAATGGCGCTTCGGAGTTTTCCTTGTTTCGCTCCAATGTCCTGGCCGCTTCCGGGTGTCGGTGGTTCAAACGGAATCACTGGTATATCCACTAGAGTCCGGCTAGAGGTGACTTGTTCCTTCTCTGGCGACTGTTCTTCGCCAATTTCCGCTTCTTCCTCAAGCTCTGTTTCTTCGTCGGCCATGTCTGATGCGTGAATAGTGTCCACGTAAAAGCACTCCGCTAGGGGCTAGCCCGCGGGCTTGAGAAGTGGTTTTGAGGCGATATTACTCGATATTCAAGAGCTCTAGCGCTGCTATCGGGCCACCGGACTTTGTCATAACCGCACCATCCTGAGAAAACCTGTCTGGGAATAAGGCACCCCGTCCTCAATAGTATAGCGGACGGGGTAGGCCCCGATGATACTGGAAGGGCGACTCAGACATGTTTTCCAAAACTCGACTCTGGGAGGGCTGTTAAAACACCAAGCCTGATCAGGGGACGCGCTTTTGGGATCGATCCGACTGCGGACAGGCCAATGAGTTGTCAAAAACCGAATGACATTTAAGCGCGCCCATCCACGGATAGAATCGGCTATCTCATATGGGCGTGATGCGAACTTCGGTCAGAATACTCATCTCTCTGATTGGAGCCGTTTTGCCGTTACTGTTTCTGTCCGGTTCCTACTCCCCGCTAAACTCGCTCCTCCAAAATCTGCCTAACTTCTTGGGAAAAGACAGTGCGTTGTACACCTCGCTTCAGAACTCGATTGGAACCACACTACCGGTAGGTGTTCTTCCATTCGGAACGGCCGGAATTACTGGGGTCGCAGTTTACGGCGTACTTCAACGGGTCATGGGCTCGTTGAAGATGGCGACATACTCGCAGCCCAAGGTCGACACGTCTCAGATTCTCCGTTCGCTACAGGGCCAGATGAATTTCGCCAATGTCCGACAAATTGGAATGCCAGATCTTCCTAAGGACATGAGTAAGGCGCAATACATGATCCTCTCCAGCTATCGCCAGGGCCAGAAAAACCCCAAGAATGTAGCTAAAATGCTCTCGATGGACAAGAAATCAGTGGCGGAACAAACACGCATGCTTCAGAGCAACGGTTACTTGACTCGAGACAACAAGCTAACGGCCAAAGGTCTAGAGAATCTTCCCTAGTTTCCGTTTCGTTCTCGGGGCGAGCAGATCGGCGCGGAGACAACTTGGCCTAGAGTGGTTTGATTCCTCTCGATGATAGGCGCTTATTCTTATATCGACTAGCCTGGGTCGATTGTTTCGGGCGGTGGTGGGGGACTGGGAAGCTGGTCGTCTCCTGTTACCCGAAATCGACCTATGCGGGAGTCCGCTAACGCGGTGAGCGGTAGCCTCGACTAGGCTGAAGACTTGGCTGTCGACTA
>JAJPJY010000057.1 GCA_021323995.1 bacterium
CACCGAGAGGGAATCAAGACCAACGTTACTCTGATATTCTCGCCCAACCAAGCGCTCCTGGCGGCGAAGGCGGGAGCTGACTACGCTAGTCCATTCATAGGCCGACTGGACGATGCAGGACATGACGGAATGAAGATTATCGAAGAAATACTTCCAATCTACAGGAACTATGGTTTCGAAACTCAAGTGCTCGTTGCCAGCATAAGGCATCCCGTACATGTTGTTCAGGCTGCAAAACTGGGTGCCCATGTTGCTACGATGCCTCCTGATGTACTAGACAAGATGATTAAGCATCCACTCACAGACATCGGGCTGAAACGGTTTCTCGATGATTGGCAGAAAGCAGGTCTCAAACTTCCACAAGCGAACTCCTTACGTGTTAAGGAGAAACCTCTGATTCATCGGGCGTAAGCATCCGCCGGACTATTCCTCATTCACGATAACCCGCGTGATATGCCGACGCTGCTGCTAGCCGACAATCTTTTGAATAGGCACTAAACCCTACCTCTGTTACTCTTTGGCAAAGTTCGTTTTTGTCACCGGCGGAGTAATGTCCGGGATCGGAAAGGGAGTAATCGCAGCATCAATCGGAAGGATTCTACAAGCAAGGGGATTCCGAGTCACCGCTGTCAAGATAGATCCCTATCTCAACTACGACGCGGGCACGATGAACCCCTACATCCACGGCGAAGTCTTCGTCACCGAAGACGGCGGCGAGACTGACATGGATATTGGGACCTACGAAAGATTCCTTGACATCAACCTTCCAAAGAGCCACAATATCACAACCGGCCAAGTCTACTCTTCAGTCATCGAACGTGAGAGAAAGGGAGACTTTCTCGGAAAGTGTGTCCAGATAATCCCCCACATCACAGACGAGATCAAGGATCGAATCCTCAACATTTCGAAAGAAACTGTCGATGTTGTGATTGTGGAGATCGGCGGAACCGTTGGTGACATAGAATCATTGCCATACCTTGAGGCGGCCAGACAGTTCCGGCTAGACCAGGGAATCAGCAACGTTGTAAACGTCCACGTTACGCTCGTGCCCATGCTTGACGTCGTTGGAGAGCAGAAGACAAAGCCAACCCAGCACAGCGTACAAGAGCTGCGCAGAATCGGCGTCCAGCCAGACGTAATCATCGCACGAAGCAAAATACCCCTTAGATCCGAGCCCCGAAAGAAGATAGCACTCTTCTGCAACGTGGAAGAATCAGCGGTCTTCACCTCACAAGACATCTCAAGCATCTATGAGTCGCCTCTTCTCCTTGACGAGCAAGGCCTTGGTACATATCTTGTCAACCGGTTCCAGCTTTCCAAGAACACTCCCGATTGGAGTACTTGGAAGAAGATGCTGAACAGCCATCTGAACCCTCACGGCGAGGCCACAATTGCCATCTGTGGAAAGTACGCGGAACTGGCCGATTGTTACGTCAGTGTCAATGATGCCCTTCGAGACGCGGGCGCTGCTTTAGACACTAAGGTTGATTTGGAGTTCATTGAGACTGACGACTTTGAAAAGGATCCGGCAAGGGTCAGGGTATTGTCCAGCTTCGACGGTGTCTTGGTTCCGGGAGGTTTTGGATCGCGCGGATCTGAGGGAAAGATAAAGGCAATAGAATACTGTCGGACCCACGACATTCCGTTCTTAGGAATCTGTTTCGGATTTCAACTCGGCGTCGTCGAATATGCGCGAAGCCTCGGTATTGAGGACGCGGCAAGTTCAGAGCTGAATCCGCAATCGAGCAACCACGTCATTGATCTGATGCCTGAACAGAACAATGTCCTTGAGAAGGGAGGTACCATGAGACTGGGCGCTCACGAGATATTTATTGAGGAGGGGAGCCTCGCTCAGTCCCTCTATCATAACCAAAGTGTCTGGGAGAGACATAGACACCGCTACGAAGTGAATCCAAACTACATTAGCCAGTTGAGCTCGGGTGGACTTCGATTCTCCGGGAAGAGTGATTCCAACCGGAGAATGGAGATTTTGGAAATGCCAAGAAACAAGTTTCACTTCGCGACACAATTCCATGCAGAGTTCAAGTCGCGGCCTGGACGTCCATCCCCCCCATACTTCGGCTTAATTCGAGCGGCACTTACGACGAAGAACCCGGAGATAACGACAGAACATCTCGTCGCTCACAAATCAAGAGGGAGCCGCTGACGACAAGCGTTCAACCATCATCTGGTCAAGCTAGAGTTGTCAAACGTTCGGATATGGTGTCAACTATTGTCTTTCTGGCCGTGTCCACGGCTCTCGTATTTGTTGTAACAAGACTTGCCGCTATTCAGATTTCAGCTTTCAATGGACAAGAGTTCGATCTTGGTGATGTTATGGTCTTCACGTTTGCTTGGACTTTCGGTCCGGGAATTGGCGCATTTGCAGGAGGGGTGGGCTCGGCATTGTCGGACGCCTCGATTCCGAGTCCCTTCGCTCCCTTCACTCTGATCATCAAAGGCAGCGAAGGCTTCCTCGCGGGTTACATTGCAACAATGAATTCTGGCTGGAGCTTGAAACTCTCATGGGTAGCCGCCAGTATAGTTATGGTTGGAGGATATTTCCTGACAAACTGGCTCATTCTGGGATACGGATTCTATGCTGGCTTATACGAGGTTCCGTTCGATACGGCTCAGGTGGTGGCCGGAGGTCTCATTGGTGGCCCTGTTGCGAGATATTTGAGAAGCGCATTGCCGACGGTTTTGCCTTCGCGTCGGAATCCGACGTCCAAGAATTGACCAGAGACTTCCTAGGTCGGTTGATTCACGCAGATGTAGAGGACATTGCTTCCTCTAACGATTAAACTACCAAAGTTTGTCGCAGGGTCTCCGCCGCGAAATTCTCTAGCTCCGTCTAGTATTATGTTCATGTGGCTGTCGCAGTCGATCATTTTGCCGCGATACTCCGTATCGTTCTTCAGTTTTACCGCGACGTCCCCGTTTAGTTTCCGCACTAGGAGGTTGAGCGGTTTTCTAGAGGGTTCCAACTAGTCCCCTTTCGACGGGTCGGGAGGTTGAAGTCCATAAAAACTCTTTGTCAAATAGTGTCGGGGCAACTATTGGATTAGCTCTGTGCTAGTTCTGCTTCCTCTCGTTGAAGCATCTTCTGCTCGTGTTTCTCTTTCCTAAAATCGGATTTGAGCTTACCGCATCTCATGCAGCGGGCCATCTGTCCTTTTCCCCGCCACTGGTGTGAGCATCCTGGCATCCTTGTCTGGAACTAGATAACCTAGGTCTAGTTCTTAAACTATGCAAGGGACGTACAAAGAGTTCATCGCTGCTTTCCGGATCTGAGGAAGTAGATTGTCTCTCGCTCGGAGATTTTCGATGAGCCGGCTGTACTAGCCAGAAGGCGCGGAATCTTGCTGTGTGGCTGGTGAAATATGCTAATGGCTTGCACGCTTTGCCGGCCGCCGACTCTTTTCATCTCGGCAAGGAATTGTGGTAGAGTCGAATCAGTCTTGAGAGTGGATATTGAGATCAGGCAGTCAACCGTCTCGTCCTTGATTGGAAGTGAACTCGACGATGCCAAGACCAGGTCGGTTTTTCGAAGCATCTTTTTCTTGGCAGCGTGGAGCATGCGAATGGAAAGGTCGATGCCCACAGCGTTCTCGTAGTATTGTTCTGTATACTGGAGCAGAGCGCCTGAGCCGCATCCAACATCGAGCAGGATCTTGAATCTGTCATTTCGGATGAAGTCTTTGACAGCCCTATGTTTAACGGACTGCTCTTGGCCGTAGAGTTCGTCGTAAGAGCTAGAGAGATTGTTGTACCACTCCGCAATCTTGTGATCCTCGCTCTCGCCCAAAGCATCCTGATATATTGCAGCAACTGAATTGAATCTTGCGGGCGTTCTCTGATGCCAGTCCTTGTCTCTCCCGAGCTTGAAGAGGCTCGGCTGCAACTAGTGAAGAGTCTCGACGCTCGTACAATGGTGATAATGGTCGTTTCTTGTCGCATAGCCTATTCTGGCCGGACGAGCAGCGATCTCGGAGAAGGCGAAAGACTTGTTATTCTGAAGGAAGACGGTTGCGTACTCGTTCATCGCCGGAGCAATTATCAGCCGGTCAACTGGCAGCCGTCAGGATGCGTCTTCCAGACCCGGATCGAAAACCAGTCCTTGATCATCAAGGCTGTTCGTCCAAGTCCCCTTGAAACTCTCACAATGATAGTCAGCCGGGTCGAGTTTCTCGGGACCTTTCAATTGAATGACGAGGCAGAGTTTCTATTGCACGCTAGTGAGGAGGATATGCAAAAGGCGATACTGGCAGAACCGGGTCTGATTGAGCCTGGACTGCAGGTCGTCGACTTCGAGAAGAAGGTCGCTCCCGGTTTCGTCGATGTGTGCGCTGTTGACTCTAGAGGAAACACTGTTGTTATCGAGATCAAGAAAGACCCGGCCGGAGTCGCTTCCGTCAAGCAACTCGCGGAATATCTGAAGTACATTCAAGTGCCGGCTGGGCGAAAGTTGCGTCCGATAATTGTGGCTCCTTCACTTGCGAAGGGAGTGTTGCCGATGCTGACGAAGATGGGATTCGAATTCAAACCCTTGACTCTTCAGAAAAGTCTGGAAACGCTCCAGAGACTCTCAAGGTCAGACCAGAGTGCGTTGAAGGGTTGGTTTGAATCGACCAAGACGAAGGAATGACGATTTCTAGCCGGAGACTAAACGAACCGACTCGTCTTGTCTTTGGCCCTGGTCTAGTTCCCGCCTAGAGAGAGCTTCTTTCTCGTCGTCTGAACTGGTTTGCTGCTGGTTTTCTCATCTGTCGTTTCATCTGCGTCGCTCGGTTTCGGCGCTGTAGACTCAGTTGTTGGCAAACCTTCATCGGGTTTGGGAGGGTTGGGTGGGAGCGAGATGGGTGTAGGCACAAGTGTTGGAAGCGCATCTTCGACTTGCGGCGCTTCTATGACTGGAGGCGCTGGGCTGGCTACGGCTGCAGAGGTTTTGAGCTGTGTAGATCGGTTAGTCGGTCTAGCCGTTATTCTGGGAATTGGCGACTGGCTGATCTTCTGCGGAATGGGAGATGGGCTGGGAGTGGACATTGGACCAACTATGATGTTGGGGGGTGCCGCTTTCGATACTGGGGCGGGAATGTATGGCTGTCTTAGTCCTCCGGAGTCGGAAATTGTAGGTACTTTCCTTGTGGATGGTGAAGGAGTGAGAATTCCTCTTGTCTCGCTTATGAGCTGGGGGCTATCCTCCCAGCTTGATGCTGAGGGTTTTTGGGGAGTTGGGTAGGTAGTCTTGTCGAGGGGCTTCTCTGCTATGACTGGTGGCGGGGAGATTGCTGTGCCTCTGTCGTTGATGAGGATCGGAGGTTTGTTCATTGCTGGACTCGGTTGGGGTCTCGATTCAATGCGTGGGGGTGGGATTCCTGTCTCGTGAGCGAATGGGGTATCATCGCCTGCTGTTCCGACTTTCGAGATGATCGGTGGTCCCGCTTCTAGCGGTGTCCGGAAGGCCTTCTCCCAAGAGCCCTGTTTCGGCTCCGGAGTTGGAACAGGCAGGGTGGGGGCGGTTGTGATGGTTGGTGGAGTATGGGTTTTTTCGATTTTGAGTTCGGCAACTTGTGCTTCCAATACAAGATTCCGCTTCATTAGGTTCTCCAGCATCTGGAGGGCCCTCTCGAGTCTTATTCCGGGCCTTAGCCCTTTCTGGAACTTGAAAGCTAAAGTGACGGCTAGTGCTGCGATAATGACCATTACGGCAATGTCGATTGTGCTGAACGAGAGTTGAGGGAATCTCTGGAGGCTGGAGACTAATTCAGCAGTGACCCCCGGGTTGTTGGCGTAGACGAGAAAGAGCCAGTATGATAGCCATCCTACTAAGATTGTCTCGATCGCGACGAGCTTGATTAGGAGCTTTCTCAAACTAGCCCACTCTCCCCGCAGCAGGCGGACATTGTGGAAGTCGCTGGCGCAAACATAGTCTAGGGTGTAACTGGCTTGAGATTGTCAAGGTCTCTATTTCGAATCTCCTACGCGGTCTTTTCGTAGAGTCTTGAGAATCGTGTCGAGCGCGGTGTCCCAGTCCATCTCTCCTCCACCTCCTGTTCCCTCCGATGGATTTCTCTGGTCCGAGCTTTGTCTTGTCTGAGACGCGTCGCCCGGATTGAGGTTGGAAGGTTGTGAACTTCCGCCTCCTAGGCCAGAGGAGTCCTTTCTCTCAGGGCTTTGACCGGGGGTCCAAGGTTGAGGCATTGGCATTGGACCACCTAGAGGGGCTGCCGGTCGAGGTGCCGTTTGAGGGCGAGGTTGAGGTCCCATGCCGGGGGGAGGACGGTTAGGATCTGGACGGAACTGTTGCGGAGCGGCAATCGGACGTGGAGGGCCCATTGGGCGTTGCTCGCCGGGTCTATTCGGAGCCCCCGGACCCGGAACAACAAATGGTCTGGGTCCACTCTGGGGTGTAGAGACTGGGCCCCTGCCTGGCATTGGAGTCGGGGGTCGAGGGAATCCGGTTGAAGGTGCTGGTCTTTCTTGCGGGGGAGTTTGTCCCGTCGGTGGGGTCCATTTCGTCGGTAGTGGAGGAATAGACTTTACGCCGCCTTCAGACCACTGGCTCGTTCCAGTCTTGTCTTCCGGGGGGGCCCATTTTGGTGGGACGGGAGATGTTTGCGGGGTCTGAGGCTGGCTGGAAAATCCTGTGAAAGGTTGATCTTGTCTAGCATTCAGGTCCAAGCCTGGTTTCTGGAAGACTGGGCCGGACTCGGGTCTCCTCTCGGCTGCCGGGGGTGGTTGCGGAGCCCAGTTGGAGGTCGGTCTTGTAGGAGTCTCACCGATCGATCGAAGCGGTTGAGGAGGCTGGATTTCGGTGGCGGAGGCGAAAGGCGATGGTGTTGGTCTCGGCGGTTCCTGTCTAGGAGGCTGGAAAGTTGACGTGCTCGGCTTCGGAGCGGATTCCTGTCTTGGTGATAGGATCGATTCGAGAGACGACTTGGTAGTGCCCGCTGAGGCCCAGGTAGTACTTGACGGGCTTCGCGAACTGCTCGGGGTAGAGCTCTTTGGAAGCGGAGGGACCGCGTACACAGTGTGCTTGGACACTGGTGCCGGAGGTGCTCCGGTCGGTAGGCTCTGCTTCGACGCGGCTGCCTGGGAGGTCGAGGCTAGAGGGCCTGATGGTTTGAAAGATTTTGATTTCTGGATCTTGCCGATGAGGCCCGCGTCTCCGTGTTTTCGTTTGAGGAATAGGTATCCTAGTCCGGAGCCGCCTCCTACGCCGAGAGTCAGAACAATGAACGGGTAGTATTGGCCGATAGTCCCGTTGACGTAGCCCTGGAAGTATACGTCGCTCATGTACTGGTTTACGAGCCAGAAGGTCAGGAAGAGGTTAATGACGATGGAGATGATCGTGATCAGGTTTACCTTAGCCATTAGTAGTCGTCCTCCGGTCTCGTCTTTTTCTTAGCTGGCCGAATCTGTGTCCTGATCGAGGTTATCAATCTCATGAAACCGTAGCCGGATGCGATCATTAGGACGACGACTAGGAATACGGGGTCGAAGGATCCAAAGTACTGCTGTTCGTAGATGTTGTAGAAGTACTCCGTGATCAGCCAGACTCCGAAGAATAGGACTATTGCATACTCGAGAATTGAGGTGAAGAGAGTCGTCTCGTACAGTGTCCCTCCCACGGACTCTTCACTGGGCCAGCCCAACATTGTCTCTACGTACCGCCTGCTTCCACTCTTCTTGGGTTGGGCTTCCTCCTCAACCCCCAATAATCCTCAACGCAAGAGCCCCATCTCTGCAATCACCATAAGCGTGCTGTAACCGGTGAAACATCTAACCCGGAACATTGGCACAGGATTAGATTCGCGTCGATCTATCCGCTAAATCGGACCAGACAGCTCGTCTGTGATTAAATAGTAATGTGGAGTATGGACTGACCTATAATTCCGAGTGAGACTTGGTGAGCCAGCAAGCCGTACCAAAATACGAGGTCGTGGAGGATCTGCCTGGCGTAGGTCCTTCTACCGCTGACAAGCTCAAAGAGCTCGGCTTCCACACAATCGAGAGCCTGGCCACGGCGACGATTAGAGAACTGGTCCCTGCAGGGATAGGAGAAAAGCAGGCCGCAAAGATCATCGGGTTGGCCCGGGACAGCATCTCACTATCATTCATCAGAGCAGACGAGCTGATGAAGATGAAGTCCAACGCCCTCAGACTTACAACCGGGAGCAAAACATTCGACGAGCTCATCGGAGGCGGTCTCGAGAGCCAGACCATAACAGAGGTCTATGGCGAATACGGCGTAGGCAAATCGATACTCTGCCATCAGCTAGCCGTCAATGTACAGCTACCGGTCGACAAGGGCGGCTTGAACGGCGGTGCGCTCTACCTGGACACGGAACAGACTTTCCGTCCTGAATGGATTGTGCGCATGGCAAAATCCGCAGGTCTAGAGCCGACTGACGCGGCATCCAGGATCATCTATTCAGAGGCGTACAACTCGGACCACCAGATGCTATTATTGGAGAAGGCAGATCAGATAATCAAGGACAATAATATCCGTGTAATAATAATCGACTCGTTAACCTCTCACTTTCGGAGCGAATACTTGGGCCGGGAGATGCTGGCAGAGCGGCAGCAGCGATTGAACAATCATATGCACCGTCTCATACGACTCGCGAGAGGGTTCAATGCCGTCGCCATCGTGACTAACCAGGTTATGGCCAAGCCCGACCAGTTCTTCGCCAACCAGGTTGACGCCGTTGGCGGCCACATCGTTGCGCATACAAGCCATACTCGCGTGTTTCTGAGAAAAGCTGCAAGCGGTCCCATCAGGATCGCTAGACTTGTGTCCAGCCCATACTTACCTGAGGGCGAGAGAATCTTCAAAGTCACAGAGACAGGCATTGTCGACGTGTCAGAGGAGGACGAAGGCAAACGGCGCCGGTAAAACCAGACAACTCTATCCCAGAAGATGTTCTCAACCGATTCTTCCAGAACGTGGAGACACGCGCTTGGACCGACGCCGAGAAAGAGCTTGACACCATCCGCCAGAAGTCAGAGAACACGTCATGGTAAAAGGGATACGTGAAGGC
>JAJPJY010000008.1 GCA_021323995.1 bacterium
AGCCGCATTCTGCGTGTTCACCCCCACGCATTAACCTACATGACGAAAACAGACGACTCGCCCGATCCAGAAGATTAGAAGGAATCCAAGCCCAGAACGGTTCCAACTGGCGAGACCCCTCCCCGAAAATCTCTGGAGCGTGTCTCCCCGCGACACAAAAGAGGTTTCCTAGCCACCGTCAACGTCCAGAATTCGCCCAGAACAATCCCCAACTATAGACTCGGGAAGTTGGGCCCGATACAGCCTTCGTTAGCCCGTTTGGTAAGCGTGAAAGGGCCCTATCGACGATAGGGATCACGCTTGGAGTGATCGAAAACAAAAATTTTCCCGCGACACGAAACTGCGAGTATTTGGAAAGGGGCTATTCTACTGGTATTGTCCGGGTTGGCTTCTTCTCGTCACTCTTCGAGAACCGGACCTCCAGAACTCCGTTCTTGTACGTGGCCTTCGCTGTTCGTGGATCGATAAGGTGTCCGAGGTCCATTTCTTTCAGGTATCGTCGTTTGGCCGAGTCGACACTAATCTTCAATGATCGGTCCGTAGCATCCAGCTTGATCTCTTCTTTCTCGACACCCGGCAGCTCAGTAACCACCACCACCTCGCTGCCCTCGTCCATAACATCGACCAACGGCTCCCGCTCCTCCTTCAACAATGGTCCGGAAGCACTCGGCTCCACGTTGCCGAACTCTCGGATAACCGGCTTCCCAGCCGAGCCGACTGACATGGAGAACCCGTAGACGAAGGGCGAGACACCCTCCCCGGCCTTCGGCATCTCCACCGCCTTCCGCATCATATCATCCATCAGCCGGTCCATACGGTCCATCTCGTCGAACACGTCAAACCACCAGCCCGAGCGGCCCCGACGGCGAGGCGCGTCTCTCTTAGGAGCCAAATATTTTCAACAGAAACAGACTAGAAACAATCCGAGTATTTGAGCTAGACCAGCCCGCTAGATCATTTTCTTGACAAGCACGTTAATGTCAGCGCCCCGGTAGCCCAGCTCGCCACCGTCCGTCGCCGCACGACGCAGACTCCTCTTGAACCCGCCCCGTGGCGGATGAAAACGGAAGCGTGGTTTCAGCCCGGCCTTGTACAATGCCTTGATCCCGACCTCGCCGGCCACAACCGCCTTCGCCAGCTCTTCAAAACTCGTCTTTCCCAAAAGCCTCACAAACTGATCATCCACACCATCAGCCCCGTCCCGCTCTCCCCGCTTGACAAGAACATCGCCCAGAATCTCGGGGCTTACCTCTCCCCAGGCCACGAGCGCCTTGACACTCCGCAGCATTCCAAGATTCGACGGCGTATTATCCAATAATCGTGCTTGGAAGGTCCGCTGAAGCATCAGCGACTCCATCGTCTTCATAACATCCGGAGCATCCCCCGCAGTCCCCCGCAGACGGACCGCGATCAACGGACCCTTAGCCTCTGACAACTAGTTCACCCAGTCGCCTTGCGTAACAACACTGTACGTCCGGGTCAACGCGTCGAAAACAGCCAGTGCTGACGAGGTCAGCGTCGACGTTGATCCAAATGTTCGAGTCCAGCAATCCCGGACCCCGGCCAGTCGCAAGACCTGTTTCGGAATCTCCCCCGCAACCAGTCCCAAGCCCCGCGGCCCAGGCAACAACTCGACCCGGACACTCCCAGTCTTACCAATAACATTGAAAGGAACAGTATGCATCGTCCCACACCGACACTCCCAGGATCCACAACCCCGCCGGATAGGAATAACATTCAGTTTAGCTTGAACAGTCCCCTTGTCGATAGCTGTCCGCACTTGGCGAGCCTTACCCTCGCCGAGTCCGATGTAACCGTCCCCGTTCCCGACGGCCACTATGGCCCGGAACCTGGATCGTTCGCCCGCATCAGTCTGTTTCTGCACAAACCCGATCCCGAGAACCTCTTGCTGAATATTCGGCAGCAACGTGTCGACAATCTCCGGCTCCTTGATCCTCAAACCTTGAGTAAAAATCTCCTCCATGGAGATAATCTCGCCTTGCTGCACCTGCCGGCCGAGCTTGGTCTTCGGTACCCAGCCGACCTCTTGGCCCGGACGCTGGCTCAACTCGAAGCCTCCATCGGCAATGCCATCACGCTCTTTCTAACCTGTTCGAAGTGGCCCGCCAAATCCTCAGGTTTCAAACCACGGCCGAGATAGGCACTGAAACGTTTCCGGTACAACTCTTGTTGTCCCGCGAGCGATTTCGCGTATCCGGAAATGTGCGAGCCATTGATCCGTTCCATTGGAGGAATAGGACCATCTGAATGCGGCACGGCTAACCCCGAGTCGGCTAATCCTTTCAACGCGGCGAATATCTTCGAGCCTTTCGTCGGTCCGCGTAGGCCAATATCTAGCACGGCCTCTTTGACTCCGTGTGCGACTGCTCGTCGGGCTGCGAGTAGACCGGTCAAGTAGGCTGCTGGCAGGTTTCCAGCGCCTCCCTTCCATCCCAGCTTTGAAAGCTCCTTCGACGATGCGGACGCCTTGACAACGTCGCCCCGGGCTTCCGCCTCGGATACTTGGACCAGGACGTACTTGTTCGTGAGTCGGACGACCGCGCGGGGCTTTCCGGACCTGACCAAGGCTCGGCGGAGTTTGTAGTCCGTTCTTCCCTCTCGTCGCCTTCGGAATGGAACTGTGTAGCGTGGACCGTCCGCCATGCGATTATCTCTTCCTCAGCATTTGATGGGCCTTTACATACTCATCTACATGTGACCCGCTACGGAACGCGCCTCCCTTGGCCATGGCTTGGAGAGTCTTGTAGCCTCCCGGGGCCAGTTGTCGCTTGTCTCGCAGCCACCTCAGATGTCGGCGAATGGCGCGGATCTTCAAGACCCATGCCTCTTTCCCAGGCTTCTGGCTGCCCTTTCGGCTGCCAGCTTTCTTGCGCCGCCCGGACCTAGCGCGGACTCGTCCGCGGCTGACACCGGTTTTTGGTAAGAGTCTGATTCGTCCTTCTCGTATCAGCTTCTTGATCTCGTCCCGGGTAATTGCGGACTGGACCCGGTCGTTCTCTTCGGGATCAATCCAGACGCGGTTGAGGCCGCCGCCTAAGAGGTCCGCGGCCAGTCTCCTCTGTCCTCTGAGACTCATTAAGAAGCCTCCTCGTCTACCGACGGTTCGCCAACGGCTTCCGCGTTAGCCTCTGTATCATACTCCTCCTCTGGAGACTCCTTAGCCGCCGAGGCTGTACCCGCTGCAGGCGCTTCCGCGACTGACCTAGTTTCTTCCTTGCCAGGGTTCGCGACGTGAAGATTATGCTCTTTCGCCTTGGCGATTATTCCGAGCCGTTTTCTCTCTCCGACCCGGCTTGAAATTCTGACAATGTAGAGTTTGGGATCGAGATGTTCGAGATCTGCTTCTCTAGAGATGAGCCGTTCGATGAGCCCTCTCGGGTGGAGACCGCGGGTGGACGATTTTGACCCGTATCCGACCTTGACCTTCCTAGGGAATCCGCTCTCCTCTTTCCTCATCTTGCTCGTAACGCCTCTTGGCCGGCGCCAGTTGACAGTTATCCTCTTGTATCGCCAGCTTTCTTGGCGTTCGAACTCTGGCTTGGAACTGGTCAGTCTCTTCACTTCCTAGTAACTTCGGGCTGCGCGGGGCCCTTGCCGGATATGTAGATTCCGTCTAGAAACACGCGTAGATCTTTCTCTTTGATTCGTGTGCTATCTTGAATATTGGCCGCGGTCTGGCTGACTGATTTCAGATCGACTCCCTCCACGGAAAGGTCTTCGCCTTTCACCAAGACTTTTGCTCCGTCCAGTATTCTAGCATATCTCGGCGTTTTTTCGCCCGTGAAGTTCTCTATCCTCAACACCTTAGCCTTCTCGTCCACCTTAACCGTGACAGGGAAGTGAGCATAGACAGTCCGGAGCTCGTACCGGTAGCCGTGCGTGACTCCCTTGATCATATTTCTCACATGTGCCGCAGCGGTGCCCAGCATTCCTACTTCCCGCTTTCTCGGCCACCGTGTCTCCAGTCTGACCTGGTTCTGATCGACCTGCATAGTGATGGGTAGATGTGATAGATCTTCGACGAGTGATCCCAGAGGTCCCTTCACACGTATGGTGCGGCCCTCGACCTGTACATTGACCTGGTCGGGTATAGTAATGGTTCTCGCGAGAGTCTCGGTTCTAGCCATTCTCGTCGACCTTGTCTAGAACACGTACCCTAAGAGTTGTCCGCCAGCGCCCGACTCGCGCGCATCCTTGTGCGCGAGTACGCCTTTCGGGGTGGTGAGAATGAGTATCCCCACGTCGCGGGACGGGAGGTATCGCTTCCCCCATTTTTCGAATTCGTCTAGTCTGGATGAGAATCTTGGCCGGACGCTTCCGCAGTCGTTGACTCGTCCGAGCAGCTGGATCTTGAATTTTCCTCCTCTACCATCGTCGACGAACTCGAACTCTCCAACGTAGCCATACTTCTGCATGACTCGTAATACCTGGCCCATCAGCTTCGACGCCGGATAGACTATGCACTCGTGCTTGTGTCTTCGCTCGTTGTTGAGGATCGATGAGAACATGTTAGATATCGGTTCCATTTCATATCACATGTATTTTTTGAAGCCCAGCCCAACTGCTACTTCTCGGAAGCATTGACGGCAATAGTTTAGTCCATACTTACGGACAATAGGGCCGTATTGTCCGCACCGCTTGCAAGGACGCGCGCCTTTGCCGTACTTTCTCGCCTTCTTCAGCTTGATCTTCGCCAAGGTTGTCTCAGCTAGCTACGTTTGTTCCGAAGTTGTTCTGCATGAACCTTATCGCGTCCTCATGCGAAACATAATGGTTAGCGCCTATCTTAGCGGGCCGAATTCCACGTGACCTTATCCTATAACCGGGACGTCCAAGCGTTACATGCACGGTAGCTCCGAAGATGCCTAGTTCGGGAACGTATCTTGTTCCGGGAATCTCGATGTGCTCCTTGATCCCAAATGAGAAGTTGCCGTAATCGTCAAAGCTGGATTCTTTGACCTTGTTACTAATAGCATCCAAGGCTCTCTTCAAAAAGTCCCCAGCACCTTTTCCTCTCAAAGTCACAACGGCGGCAATGGGCTCTCCCTTTCTTACCCCGAAATCCTTGATCGCCTTCTTTGCACGCTTAGTAGCGGGCGTCATAGCGGTCAGCTGGTTTAGAACCTTCTTCGCCTTCTCCAAAGGCTCCCCGGACTTACCAGTCGCAATGTTCACCGTGACCTTCTCTATCCGAACAACACGCAACGGATTGACCGCGACGCCCTCAAGTTGTTGACCCGACATCTTACTCTACTTCCCCACTCCGACGAGTGGCGCGTTCGTCCCGACAGGTATGACGTACGCTGCAGGAGTCTCGAACGACCCGCTCGCAGTCTCGATCCTAACCGACTTGTCGCGAGCATGCGTTCCTGGTGTTATCGACTCGATTCTGCCCATAAGACCCTGGTTTCGCCCGTCCACGACGAGTCCGAGAGCTCCCGCTTGGAACGGGACGGCGCTTATGATCTTCTGTCCCGGAAAGCCTATTTGCATCGCGCCCCCGACAGTGTAGTCCTCGCCGGTTTTCTGTCTCGGGTCTCTTGTCTGGATTATCACGTTACGTCCGTCGTGAAGGTTAAGCTGCGTCTTCCCGCCGGGAATGTTCTTCTTTCCGATTATTTTGCAGAGTTTGAATCCCGCTTCCTTCTGTTCGATCGGCATCGGTGTCAGTCCAACATTGGGTTTCGGTAGAATGCGAAAGACTTCTGCCGCGCCCTCGACCTGTAGCACGTCCATGAGGCCTACGCCGAATCGATGGTCTCTTCGAATCACGCCATCTATTTTGACCCTGCCGGTGCTAATGATGCGGATTGCTTCTCGCGCTGTCTTCGCATGTCCGAGAATCTCGCGAAGGACCATGACGAGGGGTATGCTGTTGTTTCGAGGATGAGGACCCGGCCGTGTCCGGGGAGCCCATGTCATTCTCTTCCGGTTTATCGGCCAGAAC
>JAJPJY010000050.1 GCA_021323995.1 bacterium
ACTCTCCAGGCTGAGGAGAAAGCGCTCCGCAGACTGGAGGAGATGGCGGACGAAGGAGCCCTCAACGGCGTCATAGGACGCCTGTCGGACCTTGTCAAGTATAATGATGAGTACAGCAAGGCGATAGAAGCGGCTAGCGCTGGTTGGACGCGGGCACTAGTCGTCGAGGATCTGGAAGTGGCGATAAAATGCGTAGAGAGCTTGAAACGAACCAAGCTCGGACGTGCGAAGATAATTCCATTAGCCGATCTGGAGCTTCTATCTGAGAACGACGAGTTCGAGGAAACTCCTGGAATTGTAGGTCCTCTCTCACGAGTAATCAAACCAGACAAGGGTATTGGTCCAGCCGTCGAGTTCGTCTTTGGCGACACGATGCTGGCCACGAATCAGAGGGCGGCATTCCTGAGCGCTGCCAAAGGGCAGAGGTGCGTTGTTACGAGCGGGGATCTCTACGAGCCTGGAGGCGGTCTAGAAAGCGGGTACTATCGAGCACCGTTTGATGCTTCAACGCTGATCCCTCGATCCAACGTTCTAGAAGGGCTGGAGAAGACGGTCAAATCATTAGAGTCAATTGTCCAAAGGTCCAGGTCAGAACTGGATCGGCTGGAATCCGAGATTGTGAAGCTGAAAGAGGACCGGGTCTCGACCAGCAAAACCCGTGAGGCGCTAGGCCGCGATGTGGACATGGCGCAGAAGAGCCTCGAGCGAACCCGATTATCGTTACAGCAGACGAAGAGACGGATCGAAAGCCTGGAAAACTCGATGCAACGGGAACGAGAACTGCTGGAGGAGATGGCTGCTAAGCAGAGTGAGATGAAACGGCGGCTCGCCGTACGTGAAGAAGAGCTAGCGAAGCTGAAGGTGGAACAGAGGAGAGGCGCGATTCTCCAATCTGAGCGGGAGAGAGACGAAGCGGTCGGACAAGCGGAAGTACTGCTTCGGGAGAAGCTGGAGCTGGAGAACAAGCTAGCATCGAGCCAATCGACCCTTGACACTCTAAAGCCTGGGTATGATCAATTGAGGATACAAGCTCGCGCCTTAGAGTCGGAGATCAGACGCGAAGAAGCGAAGGTCGAGGAGGCTGGAAAAAGGTCCGAACAGCTCCAAGAAGAGATGAAGAAGCTGACGGAGGAAAAAGCCCGCCTAGTCGAGAGTCTCAAGTCGGTCGGCGAGGAACGCCGAAAGTACGAGGAAAGGTTCTCTGAGATCGGGAAGTCGCTGAACAAGCTAATCGATCAGATGGATCCGCTCAACGCGAACGTCTCCGAGCTCAAAGCAACGCTGAGAGAATTAGATACACAACTGGCAATGTTGACGTCTCAATTACGGAACCTCGGTTTCGAGAAGACATTGGAAACAACTCCTGAAGCGATAGAGGACGCCTCAAAGATCAAGCTAGGACTGGAAAAAGAGCTTGGGGAGATTGGCGCTGTAAACCAGTTGGCTGATCAGCAGTACGAGTCGATCAAGGACAACTACAAGCAGTTGTCTGTTAGGATTAGCTCTCTCGAGAGGGACAAGCTTGGGATCCTGAATTTCATGGACCAGCTGGAAAAACAGAGGCTAGACGCATTCATGAACGCGTTCAGCCGGGTCAACCAGACATTCCAACAGATATTCCACGATATTACCGAGGGTGGAAATGGAAGAATGGCATTGGACAGTCCTGACAATCCGTTCGAAGGCGGGCTGGACGTGTTCCTCCAATTCCCTGGAAAAACCGAGATGACAATGGCCGCGGCGAGCGGTGGTGAGAAATCAGTATCGACTGTCTGCTACCTTCTCGCTCTGCAACAGATTCATCCAATGCCGTTCTATATCATGGACGAGATAGACGCCCACCTGGACGTGCTGAATACAAAGCGGCTCGCGACCCTGGTCAAGTCCAAGAGCGGCGAGTCCCAGTTCATAGTAATCTCGCTAAAGGACACGACTATCGCGCGAGCTGACCGGGTCTTCGGGGTATTCATAGAAGGCAACCAGAGCAAAGTCATCTCATTGCCAGGCAAGGGAGGCGTAGACAATTGACAACGCCCCAGGACACGTACTGGCTCAAACAGCCCTATGCAGTGCTCTTCGACATTCTTCACCTCCATCGTGTCAAACCATGGGACGTCCACCTCGAGGACCTATTGACAGGTTTGATGAAGGAGATGCGAGG
The DNA here is from genome assembly GCA_021323995.1 of bacterium. Lineage (GTDB taxonomy): Archaea > Thermoproteota > Bathyarchaeia > 40CM-2-53-6 > 40CM-2-53-6 > 40CM-2-53-6. The sequence goes on from JAJPJY010000050.1 coordinate 2,162, forward strand.
CCGAGGCTACATCGACTTCTCAGTCTCAGGCACCGCACTACTCACAAGCGCCATCCTACTACGGATGAAGTCAGAACTCCTCTTGAAGATGGAAGAGCCTCCCAGGCCCCCGCCAGAGAAACCGACAGACTATGTCCCCCCACCACTAGCCTTCCCAATCCGGTACCAGTCAACAACAACATCACTTGAGGAAGTCCTCAAGGGGATTCTAGAGGTGTTGAAAGCGGAGAAGCTCGTCCCCGTCGGAACCTCTCAGTTAGTCACCAGGACCCCGGCGGTCTTTGAACAGGCCGACGACTGGCTTGTCAAAATAGAGGAGGAGATCAAGGCCTTCTATGGTCAGCTGCTGAAGGCCGGGACAAGAACCGGTAGACTGTCATTTCTCAAACTGTTAGCAGATGGGGACGCGGTTCAGGCGGTTCGAATGTTCATAATGCTACTCTTCCTCGCATTCGAGGGAAAAGTCGGACTCAACCAACTCGAGGAATTCGGAGACATTGAGATAGAGATGAAGAACGTTGGAAGCACAACCACAGACTGAACCAGTCCCTAAGATGGCAGGTCTGCAACAACAGCTTTGCGAGGCCGCACTCTACGTATCAGGCAGACCCCTCGACGTCAAGACGATAGGATCCGTTATTGGGGCCAGGTCGGAAGAAAAGATCAAGGGCATTGTCCGCTCGATAAAAGAGAGGTACGAAAAATCCGAGAGCCCTATCCAGATCCTAGAGCTGCCCGATGGACGGTTCGTGATGCAGTTGAAGCCGGAAGTTGCAAAGCATGTCAGAAAACTCTCCAATAGGCCACTTCTTACCCCAGGTCCACTGCGAACTCTATCGTTTATCGCGCTTAGACAGCCCATTCCTCAATCCCGGGTAATAGCTGTCCGAGGAAAGCTCGCATACCAGCATGTCAAGCAGTTGAAGGAGATGGATCTGATCAGCTACGAGAAACTGGGACGGTCGAAGACACTCCGGACGACCGTGACTTTCGCAGATTATTTCAACCTCAACCACGATCCGGCTCTTATGAGAAAAGAACTGAAGAATATCCTCGATCTTCAAGGCCAGGGTCCCACAGTTGCACCAGCACCCGGTCCTTCTGACCATGAAGAACAGTCATAGTTCAGCCGAACCTATTCTGTCCGCTCAAACCTAGCATATGATCGAACAACTGCACGTTGCGCAACAAACTCGTCAGGAAACTGCTTCAACAAAAAATGCTTAAGCGGCCAGGGCAATCGCAGGACAACAGTCTCGAAGATGATGAATAATGCCCAGGCGAAGTTGAAGATGAAGCTCACGGGTCCGCTCGGACTCCTAGCGATTAGGCATACTGTAGCGTCTAGTCCGCAGCCTGTTCTTGTTTGCCCCCGACCTCGTGCAAGTCATGAGGCATAGAGAGTGCCTCAAGCGGGACCCACCTCGACCTCTGAGCACCCTTAACCCAGAGACCATTACCATCAATCCACTCAACGACCCCCTCAATCGTCTCGCGGTTCAACAACGTCACCTTGACTGTATCACCCGGCTTAGGCAAGGGCATACTCGCATGTGAAAACAGGTCGAATAATAAGCTGACACGACAACCGGTCCCTGGAGCGGTCGCGCAATGGCGAGTCTCCGCTGCCCGTTTACTATCGCGTTTGCTGCTCTTACTTTGCTATGGCTTCGGGTGGAAAATGAAGGGCTGGAAAGTTAGGTGGCCACTTCGCTCTGTTGTCGGCATCTGTAAGTTTCAATGCTGACTCGATTTCCGACCTTCGTGGCTCGAGCCATTTTGGAAGGACAAGCCTCGTCCCCAGCGTCTCAGGCGACTCGTCCGCCGAGTATCCAGGATTCCTTGTTGCAATCTCCAACAGGTTTCCGTCTGGATCGTGGAAGTAGAGCGAGTGGAACCAGAACCGATCGATTATCCCCGAGTTTTCGACTCCTAATTCTTTTAGCCGTTTCAATATCTTCTGTTGAGCCTCATCGTCGTCAACAGCCATAGCGATATGGTGAATGCTTCCCTCGCCAACATATCCTTCCGGCGGTCTAGGGGTTGCAAGGTAGCGTAGGAAGCCAGGACGCACTTGACTTCCAATCCCTAGAATATTAGCCCCTTTCTGATCAGGGTTTGGAATTACGAACTTGTCCGTGAGGCCTAGGAACTTGTCGAAGAACTTCCCTGTAATTTCCGGATCATGCGTTAATGGGCTGGCGTGGTGGAAGGTTGTGAGCTTCATATCGCCCGTTATCTCGCGGACCCTTGGCGGGCTTCGGAAGGATTCTTGTGCATACTCCTGGGAGACTTCGCCTTCGTTCGGTGCTGTTATCTCGACGGTGACGCCGTCCGGGTCTCTTAGGTAGATCGATGTTCGACTGTCACGGACAAACGGACCGTCGACCGAGACTTTGTTTTGTCGTAGCCATGAGTGCCATTTGGGAAGGGAGTCGAACTTGGGTGTCGTGTAGGAGAGATGGTGCGGAGAGCCTAGCCCGACTCTTCCAGGACGCATATGAGGCCATTCGAAGAATGTTATCGCACTGCCCGTTGTTCCTTTCTCGTCAGCGTAGAAAAGGTGGCGATGATGTATGTCGTCTTGGTTTACGGTCAGCTTGACTCTGCGCAGCCGAAGAACTTCTGTGTAGAATCTCCGGTTGACCTCCTCGTTAGATGTGACTAGGGTAATGTGATGCAGTCCCTGGATCAGACCGGCATACGGTTCGGTCGCCTTCGCCATGTGGTCAATTCCCACTACTTAGTATATATGCTATATCGACCCGGTTCCCTGTTGACGGATGAGAATTGCGACCGTTGAGCAGGAACCGCCTCCTAACTGCCCCACAGAGTCACCGGAGACAGTCTCGCTATATCGGCGCCTCGGGATTATAGACGAAGATAGGCGTTGATTACTCCCCGCTCATACACTGAGAGCCTGTCCAAATCCGAGAAGATAGTCTCGGACAAAGTCAGAGCCTACTTGAAAGATCCCAATGAAGAGAACGTACACGATCTGCGCACCTCAATACGGAGACTCCTCACAACCGCCAACATTCTCCCCAAGAAGATACGAGGACAGAAAGAGTCCAAGAAATATCTGGAAAATTATGAACGGCTACTCAAGCTTAACGCGAAAGTCCGAGACATCGATATCGTTCTCTCGAAACTACCGCATCATGGAGACGACCCAAAATATGCAAAACTAGCGAAACAGCTGAATGCAAAGAGAGAATCGTCCATCGATAGGGCGAAACGATTTGCCTCCTCGCTCAAAGACGAGAGAGCGCTTCCAGTTCACACTAACGACCTCTCAGGTCCACAGATACAGTACCGATTCAAGAAGACCGCTCGCACACTTACGAAGCGGCTGAAAAAGGGGCTTCGTGTCGTCAAACAGGAACCGAAGAACCTTGACGAACTTCACAAGCTGAGAGAAGACTCACGACGACTACGTTTTACCCTAGAGATGGATGACACCCCGGAAACTTCGAAGCTTCTTCCCGTTCTGGAAACCTGGCAGGACGTGCTGGGCAAGATTCGCGACTCGGACATCTTCATCACGCAATTTCAGGGCGAAAAAGATTATCCAAAGATCAGGGAAGTCTTAGAACAGGAAAAATCTGGAAGGAACGAAAACTATGAGCGGTTTTTGGAGATCGCCAAAGAGAGTCCAAGTCTTCGATAGACGATGATAAAGCGAAGAATCTGAGACGTGAGACGACTACGTGTATAGTATCCGGTTAAACTGACGTCGAATCCTTGTCGCTTCCCTTCGCGCCTTCGCCGGCTCTTCGCCTTTGTAGACGCGAACGATGAGCTCTGCCACATGTTCCATATCTTTCGCTTTCATGCCGCGTCTTGTGGCTTCGCAAGTCCCAATTCTTATCCCGTGGTCGACAATGATATTCGCATCCTCCAAACGCTGCGTCAGGCTCTCGATCTCCTTCTGGTCCTGAATGTCGAGAAAGACCTGATGTGACTCTGTAAATCCGTAGTCCTCACACTTTACAGGGACTCCGCCTTCATTCAGACCCTTGGCCAACGCCTTCGAATTTGCAATGACCTGAGTCGCGTATTTTTCCCCAACTCGCCGCGCCTCATCCAGCGCCCAGGCAAGCGCGGCTACTCTGTTCCAGTGAGCATTATCAACCAAACCTGGAAATTGTCGTCCCTTCACGTCAGCCTCAGCACCACTCATGCCAACGATGATCCCGCCCTGGGGACCAAAGAGGCTCTTGTGCGTGGACCCGAGCAACAACTCCGCACCCTCCTCTAGCGGCTTCTGGAACTTTCCTCCGGCGATCAATCCGAGAACATGTGAGCCGTCGAACGCGACTCTCGAACCGGCGGAGCTGCAAGCGCTAGCCAGTTCTTTAACGGGATGTGGAAAGAGGAAGAATGACTGGCCGAACACGACAAGAGAGGGCTTCTCATCCTCGATCAAGCCCCGCGCCTTGTCAACGTCGATATTCATCCGCTCCGAATCGAAGGGAAAGTAGAGGTTCCGGACATTGACGAAAGTAGGATAACCGGCCTGATCACTCAGCCCAGGATAGCCACCGTCAGCCGGGTTCACGGTCAAGATGGAACCGCCAGGTTTAGTCAAAGTTGAGACCATTGTCATGTCAGCCATATGCCCGGAGAGTGGCCGAAGAGTGGCCCAATCGGCACCAAACACTTCGCAGGCCAGTTTCTCGCCCGTCGCTTCCAGCTCGTCCATGTAACGGGTTCCCTTGTAGAACCGGTCATCGGCCCGATACCGGTGACCCATGTCCCCTGACAATAGCTGGCGGACAGTGTGGCTGGTCAGGTTCTCAGAGGCGATGAGGTTGAGGCACTCTTCCCCCCGCCACTTTTGATGCTTGTCCAGTGTCTTCCGAATCTGAACGGCATACGACGTGAGAGAGACCCCAGTCTAGACGCGACGACCGCGCCGGCCACCAGGCCTGCGAGTACCGTCATGCGGAACCGGAGTCACGTCTTCAATCCGGCCGATTCTGAAACCTTGACGAGCCAGCATTCGAATTGCAGCCTGTGCACCCGGACCCGGAGTCCGCGCTTTATGCCCGCCTGGCGCCCGAACACGAATGTGGAGACTTGTGATGCCTTTGTCCTTGGCAACCTTCGCAGCGGCCGCTGCTGCTTGCATAGCAGCATATGGGGTCCCTTGCAGTCTATCGGCCTTGACATGCTGGCCTCCAGCGCTACGAGATACTGTCTCAGCGCCAGTCAGATCGGTAATGTGAACCATCGTATTGTTAAAGCTGGAATAGATGTGGGCGATCCCCCATCGATCAACCTGCTGCTTAGGCTTCTCTGCCATACTAGACTATCCCGAGAAACCATGCCAACCTAACGCGCGAATTTAAACTATTAGCTGTCTAAACACTCGAGAACCTCATGAGGCTAACCTTCTGGCTACTGGACCTCAATCACGAGAAGTATGACAACAAGCCCGCTATCTGGCTCTGGGGAATTACTCATGAAGGAAAGAGAGTCCTAATCGTCGACACCAACTACAGTCCGTACTTCTACCTTCTGCCGAAACAAGACCAGGATCCTCAAGATCTCAAGAAAACACTGGAAGCGGAAAAGCCGCATCCTACTATTGAGAAGGTAACGATCGAGAAGAAGAAACTGTTAGCCGAAGAACGAGTCGTCCTCAAAGTCTACTGCAAAGACTCTGATCTCTTGGAGAGGGCGGCCCGAGACACTCTGAAGAAGCTCGGCGCCTCGGCGACCTACGAAGAGAAGCTAAGATTGGCGATCAAGTACCAGAATGATTTTGCCATTAGACCCTGCCAGTGGTACGAGATAGACACGGAACCGTCGTCGAAAGACCCTAACCAGTATAGCGTGCGCGAGGCAC
>JAJPJY010000165.1 GCA_021323995.1 bacterium
AGCACTATGAGCTTGCCGTGGTTGATGAGGGCGAGGCGGTCGCACAGTCTCTCAGCTTCGTCCATGAAGTGCGTCACGAGTATCACGGTTGCGCCACGGTCCCTGATGCTCTCTATGAGTGCCCACGTCTCGCGCCTCGCTTCCGGGTCGAGCCCAGTGGTCAGTTCATCCAGAATGGCAATCTTGGGGTTTCCCACCAAGGCGAGCGCTATGGACAGTCTCTGCTTCTGACCACCGGACAGTTTCTTGTACGCTGAGTTCTTGACGTTCTTGATTCCTAATGTCTCGAGCAGGCTATCAGAATTTAGTGGGTTTGGATAGAATGAGGCGAAGAGCTTCACTGCCTCGCCAACCTTGAGGCGAGGAGGCATTGAGCTCTGCTGTAGTTGGACGCCGAGGAACTCTCTTATCCTGTTTCTGTCCTTGTGGGGAGAGAGCCCGTAGATGTTGATCGATCCTGAATCTGGAACTCGGAGCCCTGAGATGCATTCCACGGTGGTGGTCTTACCGGCCCCGTTGGGGCCGATGATGCCGAAGACCTCTCCCTCTTGTATTGAGAAGGAAACGTCATTGACAGCGTAAAACTCTCCGTACCTTTTGACGAGGTGTTGAACAGTTATCACTGGTCCATAATCTGCTCGTTTGCCCTTCAAGCATGGAGTCTGAGGAAGACTCATTGGACCAACTTCAACGGACGAACCAGTGACACAATAAGGCGATTGGTAATCAGTACATTGGAACCGACACTGCAGGATATCTTGTCGAATAGCTATATCATATTCTTGGAGCTGAAACCATATCCGGAATCGGCCTGCCGAACAGTTAGCGGATACAGCCTAGGAGACACTTATCAAAATCAGCATCCAAAAACTGCCTCTGAAATACCATCCTAAAACAGCTCGCTAAACCAGTATCCTGAATTTCTACTTACCCCCCCCCCCGGAGCCTACTCATGTCTCGCGAGACCCTGCGCTGGTCCCATCCGGAGCCGTCCCTAGGAAGCCGCAGTGTTAGATATGCCACGGTCTAGGCGTATTGTGTAGGTGCCACGGCTATCGGCTTTGGCTTGGCTACGACCGCTATTGCTTCCTGGAAGATTGGCCTGTAGGCGACGCCGTACATTATCAGCCCGTCCTTGCCCTCATAGTCCAATCGCCGGATCACGCCCTCCAATTTCGTCCCTGGCTTTAGGTCCGACAGTTTCGCGTCTACGAAGAGGACTTTGTTCTGGGTCAAGAGTGTAAAGTTCGGCATGAACCGGCGTTTCAATGGCAGCTTCTCCACCGATTTCAGCCGGGCCACCAGTGGATACTCTCGTTTGACCATCGTCCCTGTGCACTCTGAGTCCAGACATGTTGCACGTGCGGGATAGTAGATCCGTTCACAGCCGGAGCAGAGGCTCAACGTGAACATCTTCCCGTTCGCCCTGTCAACCTCCCCGACCAATCGTGGAATCTCAAGCCGCTGCTTTATCCTGGACAACCGTGCCCGTATCAGGTCCTTGTAAGTCTCAATCTCGATAGTATTCCTCCTGCGGATATAGTCGTCCACGGTCGGCGTCCGTCCCCTCTTCTCCTCAATACCGTCCTGGACCTCAAACCAGTTCGCATTAGCATAGGCCCCAGAGCCATAGGACACGGCTAATACCTGGTCTCCAGGCTTCGCATGGTCCAATACGGAAGCGAGGCTGATCAGCGTCGAAGCCGCATAGGTGTTACCGGTATCGAGCACTCTCAGCCAAGGTTTTACCTTCCGCTCAACGTCGGCCTCGGTCAACCTCATCCGTTCCGCAATCGACTTGTCCTCCACGTACGGGATCGTATCCTCCATCAACGCCTGACAAGTCTTCATCGGCAAATAACCCGACGGCTGGTGGAATGTTATCGCGTCAAACTCCTTCAACGTCAGCTCCGGATGTTTCCGGAAGAGATTGGCTATAGCCCCGATAATATGCGACTTGTAGGCCTCGACGGTCGTCCGGCCAAAATGCTTCGGCACCTGCGCCCCGTCCCGCCTCCAAAAGTCCATGAACAGGCTCGAATAGCCTGCAATATCCTCTATCGTAGCAATTAGATCCGTCCTACCGAGAACAAACGCGCCTGCACCCGCTCCACAAGAATACTCCAACGGATCACCACGCTCCGCCTGCGCAACATCCGCCCCTATCGCCAATCCATACTTTATCCGGCCACTACGGATCGAAGAATCGATAAAGTCCAATCCCTGCATCCCAGAATTACACGCCCCCTCAAGATCAGCCACCACAACGTTCTCGCCAATCCCGATGAACGAGGCGACGTGCCGAGCAATAGTACCAACGGCATACGGTTTCGACTCAGAACCCGCGGTTACGCTACCAATCTCGTCCGGGGAAATCCCTGCCATCCGGACAGCGTTCTCAGCCGCCTCCGTCGCAATAGTAATCGTGTCCTCAGTATGTCCAGCGAGAGCTTTCTCTCTAAGAAGCAATCCATGCCTTACTTTTTCGAGAACTTTCTCAAGCTCTTTTCCGCGCTTCCGCTCGCGCTCCCGGACAATCTTCTCGGTCTCAATCCTCTCCCAAGGTATGTAGACACCATACCCGACAATTCCCACCCCTCGATGGCTCATGTTAGAAAACTCGGGGACTATCCTTCCTTGAAGAAGTCGGATTTCCCCGACTTCGTATTTAAGGCTACCCGGACCCTTCCAGAAGACATGGTTAGATGCCCAAGTAATCAAGCCTAACCGTCTCTTCCAAAGGATTTCCAACCGGACCAGACCGGCCAATGAAACTGCACTGAACTTTACCCAGTTACACCCGACTTTTGCCTTCAGGCGAGCACCGACAATAGGAATCGCCAACCGGTGGCAGACTCGCCTCGTCTCATTCTTCTCGCCATCCTAGCCCTCGCTCTAGTATCGCCAGCATGTGTTGTCGGGGGAATCCCTCAACATACTCGGACAATACTTACATCTCCAGCATCGACCGTCCAGAATCCTGCAGTCACAGGCATCCAGCCAACGCTGGTACTTCTGATCCAGTTCACCGACAAATCTAACAGCACCTCGCCCTCAAAGACGACCAGCTTACTCGCAGGTCTAAACAATTACTACGCTGAGGACTCTTACGGACTCGCCTCGTTCGCAACCAGTATCAGTCCAGCTACCTCGCAATGGTATTCGTTGCCTCATAGTATGGAATTCTACAGCGCAAGCACTCCCTCAACCGACGACCAACTAGTAGCTGACTCACTGCAGGCAGCCTACAACGCTGGTGTGAACTTTCACAATTACAAGTACGCGCTGATCGTACATGCAGGCGGAGACGAGGCCATGACACATGTTTCCACCGATATTCACTCGTTTACTTTACCCGGCTACACATTTGCTCCAACCCCGCTGAACTCGTTCCAGATCTCCACCAGCGTAGTATCGGAGTCCGACCCGTTAGGAGTGTACTGCCACGAAGCTGGACACCTCCTCGGTCTTCCTGATCTCTATGATACTACTCAGCAGATAGATCCAGCAAACAATTTCATCGGTTACTGGGACATTATGGCTCTGGGAGAGTGGAATCCAAACAATGGCAACCCCCTCCAGCCCCCGCCAGGAACATACCCCGCCCAACATTCGGCTTGGTCAAAGATCAAACTTGGCTGGATCTCCAACTCAAGCTTACTGCTGGTATATCCGGGCAACATGACAACAGTAGTCCTTCACAACCTCGAGCAGCCAACTGCGGGAATACAGGCTGTCAAGATTCCGATAGCTGTAAACACCGACGGGACCCTGTCGTATTATCTCGTCGAATTACGATCAAAGCTTGGACAGTACGATCAGTACCTCCCATTTCCTTCAGACTATCCTGGAGCGGGAGTCTTGGTTTACGAGTTGAACGATAGCATCGCCGCCGGTCACGGCAATCTCGTGCTGGTTGACGCCCATCCTGGAGGCGACCTTAGCGACGCCGGATTTGGCCCATGCGCATCCCCATGCGTCAGCAACAACACGTTCTCGGACCCGTCGAACTTTGTCAAGCTCATCGTGACCAGCACAAACTCCACAACCTATACAGTTGTTGTCGACCGAACAAGCTCCCCACTACTGTTGCTTCAAGTCGACACTCCAGCACCAGACATGACGGTCAATGTTGATGGAACAGACTCAATGTCAGATGGGTCTAATGAATTGAGAATTCCCGTTCACCAAGGCCCTCATGAGATTCAAGTCGAGACCCAGCTACCTGTCGCCCTCGGAACAACAACCATTCAACTAGGGTTATCGGACACCTTCGCGGCTTGGAGCGATGGAAACACAGCAAACCCACGCTGGGTCTCGGTTGACAAAGACACGATTCTCACAGCTACCTACCGAGTGATCGTGGAACCGTCATTTGCAACGGCAGTCACTGCAACCCTAATCCTCGGAGTGATAGTCACTGGGTTAGTGATTAACCAGAGGAAGCGGAACGAAAACACCTCAACACGACAACACACATCGCAAGACTCGAGGCGCAGGCTAGCGCCAGAGGACGCTGCCCTACTCCCAGGGAATGACGGTCTTGGCAGCAACTCCGTAGAGGGCGACAATTAGGCCAAACCCTCCTACGGCTAATGCGGCGAAATTCAGCTCTCCATCTCTTGTCACCACTTTGTCTACCGAAGTCGCAAGCAACGAGGCTGAAAGCAAAACCGTTTTCGGGCTACTCGAATCCTTGTTGTCAAAGCCAAAGTAGTAAGTTGTCGACGCATTAACCGGTATTGAAATCGTCTCATTAGAAACGCTCGCATCAACTATACACCCGGTCGGGTTCGTTTCGCGCATGCAGTTCCCAAGCTCGGGCTCTGTGAAGAGTTTGAACTGGATCGAGGACGGACTTCCGGATCCTGTGGAGACGGTAAGGTTCAGGATCATTTCATTGTCCTTACCGGACAGTACGGTGACATTTTGCGGAGTTTCAGACTGGGAATTCGGGTTGACAACAATCGGTTCAGGACCTGCTATCGCTAGATACGACTGAACGGGAATCGTGTGAATATTTGGGATGGTAGAATATGCCAGTATGCCAGCTATGAGGAGCGTTACTCCCACCAGTACAGCGATGAATTTCATGTCAGGTCACCGATCTTCAATGTCTCGGAGTTTCCTGAACTCTGGGAGTTCGCTCAACCTGTGGCGCATCAGACTGTTCTCTAGCTCAGCCTGGAGGAGGGCGAAGATGTCTTTGTGAATTGTTATGAACTCTGAATCAGTAGATGCTCGTGGCCTCTCAAGATCTACCCCGACGATACTCTTGACTCTCGCGGGTCGAGACGACAAAACAAGTATTCTATCCGCCAGCTCTATCGCCTCAGGAAGGTTGTGCGTAACCAATAGGAACGTTTTCCCTGTTTCCTTGTGGATGTCAGAGACCTCAGCACGAAGGGCCCCTGCAGTGAACTCGTCGATCGCGCTAAACGCCTCGTCCATCAACACCACTTCTGGATCAATCGCCAACGCCCTTGCGATCCCGACCCGTTGCTTCATTCCACCCGAGAGCTGTTTGGGATAGAGATTCTCGCTACCTTGAAGTCCAACCATTTCCAAGAGGCTCATTGCCTTAGCCTCGCGTTCGCTCTTCGGTTTTCCCTGAACTTCTAGGCCGAACTCAACGTTTTGAACGACGGTTCTCCAGGGAAGGAGGGCGAAGCTCTGGAACACCATGCTGATCTTTGAGTGTGGGGAGGTGAGGAGATCTCCCCTAAACCGGATTTGGCCAGAAGAAGGACGGTCGAGGCCGGCGATCATGCGAAGCAAGGTAGATTTTCCGCACCCGCTCGGACCTACGATGCAGAGAAACTCGCCCTCTTTGACGTGGAAGGATATGTCCTTCAGTGCTGTTACTGTTTCCGGCGGGTCCTCGTAGACCTTAGTGACGTTTGAGAGTTCAACATGCAAGAATCTAGTGCCACCTCTTCATGTGGTTCTCGAATCGCCCAAAAAATGCCCTGTCCATCGCGATAGTGATCATTCCCACAGTCAAGATTGCAGCAAGCCCATAGGTCAGGGAATGAGTAGCCCCTCCGAGACTGGTGGAGATGAAGGAGCCGATTCCAGCAACACTTGCAATGATCTCAACAGCAAGTAGAACATTCCAACTGAACTCGAATGATAGTCGAAGCCCGGTCAACAGACTTGGAGTAATTGAGGGCACAACCATTTTTGTGAAGGTCTGAACCCTTCCAGCCTTGAAGACGGATGCGACATGGAAGTATTCGGCGGGAATGTCCTTTACACCCTGTCTCACGGTGAAGTAAATTGGAAAGAACGCGCTAAATGCTGAGATAGTCACCGCGGCAACATTGCCCTTGCCGATCACAGTCACAAGCAGAGTAAGGATAGCAAGATCCGGAAGAGCACCTACCAGCATGATAATGGGCGTGAGCGCCTGGTCCAGCTGGGACCGCAGCCCTACTAGCAGAGCAAGCGGCAGTACGAGTACCAGTGCTATCAAGACGCCAGCTGTAACATTTGCAAGGCTTTGGCCGACGTGGAAGAGAAAGAAGGGAGAGGCAGCAAGTTGAAT
>JAJPJY010000023.1 GCA_021323995.1 bacterium
CGCGAAGGAAGGTTCTCGCTCTCATCGCCTTCACAGTACTGCTTGATACGCTACCATACTATGCGCTCTCGACAGCAGGTCCCTCCTTCATTCCAAGCTCAGCTTATCCCTACATCTGGATCGCTGGAGTATTCGCAGTCCAGCCCCTGTTCCTCAACTTTACAGCCATACTGATTGCCGCTGGCGCGATGTCCGAGGAATACGAGCAAGGGACTGCAGAGCTTCTCCTCTCTAAGCCTGTCGAGAGGAACGACTATTTTGCCGGAAAGTTTCTCGGTGGATTTGCACTGTTTCTTGCCATACTTGGCTTCAGCATTGTTCTCAGCGTTGCATCTGCCTTCACTTTCTTCGGCACGCAGATGGGCCTGGAGATCATTCCGGGCCTCTTCTTCGTGCAGGCTTTCTCCTCCCTCATATTCTACTCCATAGCATTCATGCTCGGCGAGCTCGTCCGACGATCTTCTCTAGCCTACATCTTCTCCTCGGCGGTCTTCTTCTCTAGCATCATAATCGGCGCCTACATGGGACTCATCTACATGCTAACAGGGAAGGGAATCTACAAGACAATACAGATCTATCTTCCAACGTCGCCTGCGAACTCTCTCCCGATTCAATACGCGGTCCCACTTCTCCCACAGACAGCAAGTACAATTCTCCAGTTTGTCGGCCCGGGCACAGCAGTAGTGCCAACCCTAGACCTTTCGGTCGCGATTCTGCTGGCATATGCTGTTCCCGCGATCTTGATAGCGGCGGTCTACTTTTGGTTCTCAGATATTTCGAGAAAGATGAGCTAGCAATAACAGCGCATTCCCGTAATCCTAAGCGGGATATCTTCTGATAGGCGGAGCTTGCAAAGCGCGAATTTAAGCCGTCCCAGACGCGTACTAGACGGAGGAGGCTCGCCTATCTGGCAAAGGACCCCATTTGTGGAATGTACGTCGAAGAAGGAGAGCACTCTCTCACCACGACGCGTCATGGGACAAACTACTATTTCTGCAGCGAAGCCTGCCTGGTACAGTTTCAAGCTCCCGAGAAGGCAGTTGCCAGCCTAAAGCGGATGGTCGCTCTAGGAGCCATACTCGCAATTCCGATCGCCGCTCTAACCTATCTCCCGATTATTCCTGATCGCGGCGTCAATAATCTCGTGATGTTTGTCTTGTCGTTGCCAGTACAGTTTGTGGTGGGTTCACGTTTCTACCGTGGAAGCTACGACGCGCTTAGGTCGCGGACTGGAAACATGGACCTGTTGATCGGTCTCGGAACGACAGCGGCATGGCTCTACAGCACCATCGTGACGTTCGCCCCAGGATTCTTTCCGAGTAGCGCCACCTATTTTGAAACCTCGGCCATAATTATCACTCTGATCCAGACTGGGAACCTTCTCGAATACATCACGAAAGGAAGGGCCTCGGAGGCGGTTCGTAGGCTGCTCAGTCTCCAGCCAACAGTCGCGAGTGTGATGAGAAATGGAATAGAGACTAGAATTCCAGTCGAACAGGTCGAGGTCGGCGACACTATGCTAGTCCGTCCGGGGGAGAGGGTCCCCGTCGATGGAAAAATAATCGAAGGAAGTTCTGCAATTGACGAATCCATGATCACTGGCGAGAGCATTCCCAGAGACCGGCACACTGGCGACGAGGTCATAGGCGCCACCGTGAACAAGACTCGACTGTTGAAGGTTCAAGCATCAAAAGTTGGACAGGACACGGTATTGTCCCAAATTGCCAAGCTGGTCGAAGAAGCCCAGATCGGAAAAGCTCCCCTGCAACGCCTAGCCGACAGGGTCGCCGAATACTTCGTCCCATCAGTCATACTGATAGCGACAAGCTCCGCTCTCTTCTGGTATTTCATCGCAAAAATCGGCCTCGCCTTTTCCCTTCTCGCGTTTGTATCGGTCGTAATCATCGCATGCCCATGCGCATTGGGAATCGCCACTCCAGCAGCCCTGTTAGTCGGGACGGGTAAGGGGGCAGAATTCGGAATCCTGATCAAAGGAGGAGACCAGCTAGAGGAAGCTGGCAAGGTCAATACCATAGTCTTCGACAAGACAGGAACACTCACAATGGGTCGACCGTCCGTGACTGACATCATTCCAATAGGAAAGTTGTCTGAAGTTCAGATACTTGACTACGCTGGGGCCGCGGAGAAGGGAAGCGAACACCCGCTCGCCCAGGCAGTCATAGAATTGGCTCAAAGCAAAGGAATCTTCCTCTCTGATCCTTCAGACTTCGAAGCTCTCCCCGGACTAGGAGCAAAAGCAACTGTACAAGGACGGGAGGTGCTCATAGGCAATCCGGAGCTCATGCTCAAGTTTTCAATCCCCATAGAGACGTACTTACCGAGAATCGAAGACTTACAGGCTCAGGGAAAAACAGTCACTCTCCTGGCGGTCGACCGTGAGCCAGTCGCCCTCATCAGCCTCGCTGATACTGTAAAAGAGTCCGCGGCACGAACTGTTGCCGTGTTGAAGAAGAACGGGCTAGGAGTAGTCATGCTCACAGGAGACAACGAGAGAACTGCCAAAGCAATCGGGAGGATACTCGGCATCGACACTATCATCGCGAATGTCCGCCCAGACCAGAAAGAGGAGGCGGTGAAGAAGCTTCAGGCAGACGGAAAGAAGGTCGCAATGGTCGGCGACGGAATAAACGATGCGCCGGCTCTGGCCGCGGCAGATGTAGGTATCGCGATAGGTAGCGGGACAGACGTAGCAAAGGAGACCGGAGGCATAATCCTCATCAAAGACGATATGACCGACGTTCCCAGAGCCTTGGAGCTCAGCAAGGCAACCGTGCGAAAAATCAAGGAGAATCTCCTCTGGGCCTTCTTCTACAACGTCGCCCTGATTCCGATTGCAGCGGGTATTCTAGTTCCGCTTCTGGGGGCTGGAATATACCAAGTTCTTCCCCTTCTAGCCGGCGCAGCGATGGCCATTAGCTCCGTAACTGTAGTTTCAAACTCGCTGTTATTGCGAAGGTTCAGCACAAAGATCTAGGAGGTGGATAATTGCAGAAAGACCCAGTCTGTGGAATGATGGTTGACGAGAAGAAGTCAAGGTTCACGTCAATGTACGAAGGGAAGAGTGTATACTTCTGTTCAAATATGTGCAAAACAAATTTCGACAAGGACCCGCGGAGACACATCCACAAGTAGCGACGAGCAATGTCGAACATTCAGATAGAAAAGACAGTCTACGACAAGCCATCGTCTAGTGACGGCAAACGGATTCTAGTGATGACCATATGGCCTCGCGGAGTTCGAAAAACATCAGTCGATTTATGGATCAAGGGCGTAGGAACAAACAGGGAACTAATCAAAGAGTGGAAGACAGGCAAGGTCACTAGGGCCCAGTATGAAAAGCGATACTACGGCGACATGAAAGGAGAACTTCAACAAATGCTTGTCAGAGAAATAGCAGGCTTTGCGCGCGCGGGTCCTATCACACTTCTCTGCTCGTGCAAGGACCCGAACCTTTGCCACAGGTCACTGTTGAAGAAGCTCATCGAGGCAGAAATCTAGTTGCGCGCGCTATCGGCCGATTGCGCTTTGGACCCCGAGGTCCTGGCTCATCTTGGTCCTCTTCATCAAGTCTCCACGAGTTATGATTCCGAGAACAGTATCCCCGTCGGTCACGATTAGCCTGCCAATCTGTTTCTGAGCCATCTTCTGCATCGCATCAGCCGCAGAGGCCATTTGACCTATTGTCACTATTCTCTGGAAGGGGACCATTGCTTGGCCGACTGTCTCAAAGTCCCTCCTCTCCTTAGAAATAGATCGCACGGAGCTCATGGTAACCACTCCCTGAAGCTTGTCATTTTGAACAACAGGATATCCCCCATGTGGATGAACGAGGAAGAACTCGTTGACCAGTTGTTGTACAGTAATGCTTGGGTTGACGGTGAGAGGGTTCTTGGTCATGATATCACCCACAGTGATACCATGCAACGCCTCAGTCATCTGAGTCTGCTGAAGGCTTGTCTCAGCCCCGGACCGGATGAACCAGCCCAGGAAGATTATCCAGATGCCATTGACAAAATCAGCTGTAGCGACTACAAGCAATAGTCCTGCGGCGATCATCAGCAGCGAGAGGATCTCGCTGACGCGCGTAGCGTTCTTGGTTGCCGTCAGGAGGTTCTTTGAACTCCTCCAGAGGCTTCCACGCAAGACCCGGCCACCGTCTAGCGGGAAGGCCGGGATTAGGTTGAACGCTCCCAATGCACCGTTGATTAGCGCATTGTAGCCGAGAACAGCAATAACGGCAATCGGAAAACCAACCAAACCTCCGATATACCAAAGACCCCCGAGTACTCCTGCTATCGCGAAACTGGTCAAGGGGCCCGCGGCCGCCATTCTTACCTCTAAGCCGGCGTCTTGAGGCTCCTGGCTCATCTCAGAGACTCCGCCGAAGAAGAACAGAGTGATTCTAGCTATCGGCAGTCCGTTTTTCTTTGCGATGTACGAATGTGAGAGTTCGTGGACTAGGACGGAAATAAACAGCAGAAGGGCTGAGACTGTGCCGACTATCCAGTCCATTGTAACTGAAAGCTGGGGATATGTTGCAGGCAGATACCCTACGGCGAGTGACCAAGCAATGAGTAGGAAGACAAACCAGAGCGTCCAGTGAATCCTAATTGGGATGCCTAGAATTTTTCCTATGTTCACCGACACTGGTAGCGGTCTCTAGACTCACCGTGAATGCGGTTAGAATTTACCCTTTTCCTATGTCCAGACGAAATGGTGCACGCATTATGAGGCAGGGTAAAACAATCGCAACGGATTGCCGACCCGTGGCCGTTAGGTCAAAGATTGAATTAGACCGGGTTGGAATCCGCGACGGAATACAAGTTGAATCTCGCCCAAGAGCTAGCTGAATACGTTCAATCCGT
Source organism: bacterium (assembly GCA_021323995.1). GTDB lineage: Archaea > Thermoproteota > Bathyarchaeia > 40CM-2-53-6 > 40CM-2-53-6 > 40CM-2-53-6. The sequence goes on from JAJPJY010000023.1 coordinate 4,887, forward strand.
GAATTATCAGGATGTCTCCGAGGAGGTAGTTCATGAGACTAAGAAGAGAATCATCGATAGTTTAGGCTGTGGAATTGGCGCATATTACTCAGAGCCTGTAAAGATCTCGCGGAAGGTAGCAGAGCAAACTAGAGATGAGAAAGGTTCAACACTCTTCGGAACGCGAAGGAAGACTACTCCTGATCTAGCTGCTTTCGTCAATGGAATAATGGTGCGATATTTCGACTACAACGATACATACTTGGCGAAGGAACCGGCACATCCCAGCGACAACATCGGACCCTGTTTCTCAGTCGCGGAATCGGAACACGCAAGTGGAAAGGACCTCCTCCTCTCGATCGTCTTAGCGTACGAGATCCAGTGCAGGCTCTGCGACGCCGCGGACATTCGGCACAGAGGGTGGGACCATGTCTGCTACGGGCTTGCATCGACAGCATTGGCGGCAAGCAAGCTCATGGGGTTGGGTGATGAAGAAATGACTGAGGCGGTGAACCTGGCTCTGAATTCTCACATTACGATGCGGCAGGTACGGGCGGGAGAGTTGTCGATGTGGAAAGGATGCTCATTCGCCAACGCTGCCAGAAACGGCGTCTTCTCCGCTTTACTAGCTCGGGAAGGCATGACGGGACCTTCTCCAATCTTCGAGGGAGAAATGGGGTTCTTCAAACAAGTATCTGGACCATTCCAAATCAACTTCAGCGATTTCGGTGGAAGGAATGGATCTTTCAAGATCGCCGAGACCTATTTGAAATTCTTTCCAGCAGAGATCCATTCACAGACTTCGATATGGGCTGCACTGGAAGCCAGGAAGGAGATTGAGAACCCGGACGACATTGTCTCGGTCGAGATTGCTTCGCACGAGGCCGGCTATACGATTCTCGGGAGGGACCCGGAAAAGTGGAGTCCTATGACGAAGGAGACGGCAGACCACAGCCTTCCCTACATCGTCGCAATGGCGCTATTGGACGGCAAGATCGACAATTCAACTTACGCCGAGAAGAAGTATCGAGACCCGAACGTTCTAGACTTTCTCAAGAAAATCACGGTAGTCGAGGACAAGGAGCTGAGTGCAAAGTATCCAGAGGCTGTGGCGAACAGGGTGACTGTCAAGTTATCGTCGGGAAAGGTTGTATCCAAACAGGTCGACTATCACAAGGGCCACCCGAAGAACCCTATGAATGACAAGGAGGTCGAACAAAAGTTTGAGAGGCTCACAAACAAATATTTGAGGAAGAGTCAGTCGAGAAAAATACTGGACATGGTTTGGAGCATCGAGAAGGTCAGGGACGTGGGAAAAGCACTCTCACTCCTTACTATCCCAAAGCCCTAATCGTTAAGTCCTGACCTGACTACCGCTTTCAGTTTGTAAGTGACGACGAATACTGTCGACCAGGACTAAGCGTGCGGCTAGGACTACGCAGGTTCTAGGCATGATCATCCTTACGGCAATCCTCCTATACGTAATCGCGTACGTGAAACTATTGCTTCCATCCTCACAACTTGGTCAGATAACAGGAATCGTGGTCGCAGGGGAATCGCTCCTCGTGGAACTTCTATATTTGTTAGGTCCTTTCCGACGTGGGTCGAAGCCTATTCTCGCAGAGAAGCAGGTGATCACCGAAGGCTCACCACTTGAGCCGAGAGCGTCCAGTCTAACCGTTCATCACATCGTGATACTATTTTCGGTCGTCACGTTCGACTTGTTCCTACTTGTCCCAGCCTATATCGTATCCTTGCCCCTGCTAACACAGCAGGCAGTATTCGATATAGTGGGTACTCTTGTGACTGTGCAGGGGTTCCTGTTAGGGCTCTTAGGACTTTCTGCACTACAGTTCACCGGACAGTCCCGCATACTCAAGCCATTGGTAGCCACGACACTCATCTCGATTCTCATCTCCGTCGCTACCATAATGTTCGGAGAGGCTTCTACTCTCGTTCCTCAAAGCGTTCTGATGGGTTTCTTCTTTGCATCGGTTACAGCTTTCTCGGCTGTCGTTGGGATCTACTCTTGGTTTATCTTTGAATCCCGGGCGTTTGTCGAGTCCCGCAAATCCGTTAAGCCTTAGCAGCCGACTGGATTGGGGCCGATCCTGATAATGCGGAAAGGCTCTCAGCAGAGTATCTATTGTTTTGGCCTTATCTGGACCTCGTTGCCCTCGATCTTGATCTCATAAACAGGCTCGGGTCTCCCAGCTGGCCCCCTCTTCACCTGACCAGTGGTCACATCGAAGTGGGATCCATGCCACGGGCATTCGACCTCGTCGCCTGCTAGCTTGCCCTTGTCTAGTGGACCGCCCATGTGTGTACAGACGTCTCCGATCGCGTAGAACTTGCCGTTAACATTCGCTAGGAGAACCTGTTGCGAGCCCAGCATTATCTTCTTCATTCCACCCTTAGGAATCTCCGAAGTCAATGCAACCTTCTGGAAGTCTGCCATGGTTTACCTTGTCCTGAGCCTTTGTGTTATGGGTTATGCTGGTCCTGGATAGCTAAGCCGTTTGCCTTTCCAAATGTCGCTGTCTCCCCAAAGTCCGAGCCGCCATGCGTTGAACTCGACGATTTGGCTATGGTCTATGAAGAGGTTAACTTCTTTGCCGAAGGTCTTCAGGTACCATTTGAAGACGGGCGGGTCTGAGGCTTCGAACATCCAAGAATGATAGCCGAACTTGTCGACCAGCTTCTTGATGACATCCTTCCGCCACTTGCTTGGAGGAAGGTCTTCTGTGATTCCTTCTGATTCCAGCATGAGTATGTTTGCTCCTGCGTCTAGGTGCGCCGCCGTCTCTTTCGCAACGTCGGCGAAGCTGCGCATCTTGGTCTTGTAGCCCACTATGTGCGTTCCTGCACCTGCACCAATCATCATTGAGACTTCGGGCTTAGCCTTCATGCCGAGTTTCTGGACTTGTTTGACGATTGCGACTTTGTCTTCCAGTTTGATAGTTGCTAGTCCACTCGAGACTTCTACCATGTCGAATTCTAATGATTTGCATTCTTCTAGGTACTTGTCAACGGCGTCGGGTCCTTGGACAATGACTCGTTCAACGAATCCCCCAGTCGAAACGTACACATTGTACTGATGACAGAGCTGGATCATTTTCCGGGTCTTGTCACGGTCAAGGAGCCGCATGCTTCCTCCCGCGAACTTGAAACCGTCAACATAATCCCCCCAGTCGTCGAGGAGATCGGTAAGATACCCATATGTCACGGGCGTGTAGTAGGGTCCACGGAACTCGATAACTCCGGTCTTTCTCGGCTTTTCTGGTAACTCGTTCAGTTTGATAAAATCGAAAGTCTTGCTCGGTGATGTCAACTGGCGAATCACTCCTCCCCCCCGGCAGTTCGTGTTGCTATGTATGTCTAGCTTTAGGCACCAAGCCTCGCTCCGTTAAGCGAAAGGAAAAAGTGGAAGAACTTTTCCCCCAAAATCATCATTTCTGGGAATAGGGAAATCTCGAGTCTAGCATTCAACGAGTCGAAGTGATTCTCGTTAACTATGATCGGACAGTGCTCGTAAGGAAGTGCTTGTCCACGTCCTGGGCGACAAGGTTGTAGGACTTGACGAGCTTACGGATTTCAGATTCAAGTGGGTCTTCCTCCGCCTTTTTGCCGTTAGGAGTACCAACTCCGACAATCATGCAAAACCACTCCGCCAATTGTTCTGAGTTGGCGAACACGAACATGTTCCCGTCTCCAGTGGAGACAGTCCAACCATTCTCAACCTGGTCTATCTTGTAGCTGGACCTGATGCTTCGAATCGTTGACTGCTTATCCATCCACACTCTCTCCATACTAGTGTTGCGTGGTCAGCGCTCTCTGCCTTGCTCCCTTGAGATAGGATTAACGCAACCGGGAATATACGAATAGTGTTCCCTAGGAGAAAACGCTAATACTCGAGAACCGTGACCCGTCGGTTGCTATGGTAGCAGTCAAGGTTGAAGGATATACTAGGGTAGCCTCTGTGGATGAGATGCCGCCGGGCATTATGCGAAAGTTCGACTTAGGCGGCAAAGAGGTGTTGCTTGCCAATGTTGATGGGAAGTATTTTGCGATTGAAAATCTCTGTACCCATAGAGGGGGTCCCCTTGACGAAGGCAGACTGCACCATTACGAGGTTGAATGTCCTTGGCACAGTTCACGCTTCGATCTAAGGACTGGACAAGTTACCGAGGGGCCAGCCGATATTCCAGAACGGAGCTACGAGGTCATAGTAGAAGGCAGCAGCATCATGCTGCGGGTAAAGTAGGCATCACAGGATTCTCCCGCCTGTAGCGGACTCGCTCAACCAGCTCAGCGAGCAGTTCGCTAAGCTCGCACTCACCAGAAGTGCAGGGTTTTCTAAAGAGTCGGACCCAACTGCAACCCTGCGAGCGCCGCAGGCTTAACTAGGAAATCCAGATGGAGAGTCTCATCACTCTTGGCTCCTAGCTCCGTCGAGAAGCCGACTCTGATCGAACGATTCGTCAGCATGATCCCTCTCCCTTACCCTTTGGCCGCGCTCGTCTGGTCACTAATCCTTCCCAGTAGCGTCGGGGGTTACCTGATCCAGTACCTTACGACCAATTCAATCTCCGTCTCTGTCGGTCAGCTTCCCACGGCGGTACTGAATGTTCTGCTCCCCTTCTACCTCTTTATGATGGTCCGGTACATTCGTCAGAGAGTCGTTGCGGCCGAAGCTACAATTGCACCACGGCTCTCCGGAGGAGATGAAGACTATCATCGGGCTTTCAGCAGAATGACTCAGACCCTTCCTGTCTTACTCTTGACGGCGCCCTTGGGAGCTTTCCTCTTGGTAGTATACTCGTCTGCGGGCGTTCTGTCCCCGGGTCCGTTGGGGATCACATTGACCGCCATCGTCGTCTACTTGAACGCGCTCGCGTTCTGCACCTATGCATGGGAGTTCGCAACCGCAGCCATAGGACTCCATAGGCTGGGAGGCTCTTCCCTAAAACTAGGCTCATTCTTGGAGGATAGAATGATGGGCGCAAAGCCGATGGGCAACCTCGCCCTTTCTCTCACAATAGCCTACTATGGTGGACTGTTGCTTACGTATCTTCTCTTGAGCACTTTTCTGCCATCAAGCATTCCAAGCTCAGTACTCTTTGTAGTGGTGCTTGTTCTCGGAGTTGCATTGTTCTTCCTACCTTTGAACAGCATCCACGTAAGAATGCAAGGAGAAAAACGTCGACTACTGTTGGAGGTAGGCGCGCGCTACCCACGTCTCAACCACAACCCGCCTCAGCCTACTCAGAACGCCACCCTCGACGATGTTCACACAAGACTGGCAAGGCTCACGGACCTCCAAGAACTAAACATGTTAGAAAACAAGATCTCATCGCTTCCAACATGGCCCTTCGACATCCAGGTTGTATCTAGACTCATAACGATAGTCGTTTCAGTCACAGCAGTACTGTTGACACGGCTAATCACGGACTATCTGATTCACATCTAGTATTACAGTATCGAAAGCTGGGGCTGAGCTGTCATGCGTCTTATTCTTTTTCACTAACTCTTCTTTTTCCACCCCTTTTCGACCCGCCTTGGGGTGGATTGGCAAAGAAAAACTCCTTCACACTTTTCGGCCCCAAAACAATCCTTTAACCTCAGACATGACCGAATATTCACCGTCAACCGTTGTATCCGGACCCAAAGCGTCTCCACATCGGCTGTAGCGGATGGTCCTACCAAGACTGGGTCGGACCCTTCTACCCTAAGAACGCTAAGCCCGGCGACTATCTCCACCTCTACTCCACAGTATTCGATGCCGTCGAGATCGACTCCACCTACTATCGAACACCAAGCCCATTAATGGTCAACAACTGGCGAAAAGCCACCACGGGCAATTTCATCTTCACCGCGAAATTCCCAAAAAAGATAACGCACGAGCTGAAGCTACGCGACAGCCAAGCCCAACTGGAACGCTTCTACAAATCAATGAGCGAGCTCCGTGAAAAACTCGGAGCACTAGTCATACAACTGCCGCCCTCGTTCAACATGAAGAAGGACAAGGACGCGCTCGAAATCTTCCTCGGCCAGATCGACCAGAAGTACAAGCACGCGATCGAGTTCCGGAACAAGTCCTGGTGGAAGCCTGAAACCTACAAGCTACTAGAAGCCAGCAATGTCGCACTCGCATGGTCAGAAAACCAGTATGCCAACAGTCCAACCGAAGCAACCTCAGACATCGCCTATCTCCGAATGGTAGGTGATAGAGACATCACAAACTTTGGCGAGAAGCAGAGAGATCAGAGTAACGTCCTGAGGAATTGGTACACTGCCCTCGAAGAGAAATCAGACCTGTTCAAACAAGGCTACATCTTCTTCAACAACCACTTCGCAGGATTCGGACCAGGTAGCGTCAACGAATTCCGACGACTAGCCGGACTAGCAGAAATGGATTGGAAATCGATCAAGACAGAACCGGGACCCCTACAGAGCAGTATGTCCCAATTCCAACAATAACATAAGCATAGATGATCTGAAGAAGTAAGCCTCTCACAACGTCTGAATCAGGTAAACAGTTTTTCTTGTCCGTATTTGGTCAAGCTCCACCTGCCTGCGCGTCCCGACTTTGACATTGTCACTATTCTCTGTTTCAAGAGCAGTTTGAGATGGTAACTGACGCATGCAGTGCCGAGGTCGGCCTTTTCACTAATGTCCTGGACATTCGTTTTTCCCTTCTCCATCACGTTTAGAATCTTGGTCCGGGACTCGAGGCCTCTGCTGACGTTCCTCATACCAGCTAGGTACGCTCGCGGATTATAGGCGGGGCTCAGACGATATTCCTCAAGCGAAGTCGCTGATCAGCAACTTCTGCTGCTGCTTGTCAACTGGTAAGGCCTTGAAAGTCTCAGACAACTCTAGCTTGATCAAGTCCAGCCGTTGATGGTAGTAAGGTCGGATCTTGTACCGGTCGACCATTTCCGTTGCAACGTCTAGATACTTTTCGACTCCGCTCCGAAACACTGTCGCCATAAGCTTGCCGCCGCACCGACGGCAGACTCCTCCAAGTGGGACCCGGCGAGGTTTTGATCCGCACTTCATACAGCGGACCCGTTGTGAGGTGAAGGTTCGCAGGTTTCCTACAAGATCCCTGAGAATGTGCGTTGAGAGGACTTTGACAGCAACCTCCGCGGCATTCACAGCTATGATCTGATCAGCCAACTGGAGCTGTTCCTTCACTTTGTCCAGCATAGTGGGCAATTCCTTGTAAGAGCTAACTAGTCTCCCACGATCCAGGTCCTCCGTGGGATGTGTAAATCCGATACTCCAGTGGTCAGAGCCAAGACTCTTGTTCAATGTGGGAACGAGAGACTCTATTTCGCTCGGGTGGGCTGCTTGCCACGTTTTTTCGTAGAACTCGACGGGGAACCGTGCGATTGTCTCGATGTTCAGCGCCTGCCTAGCTACCTCTGACGGGTTTAGAAGTGGCGATAGTAATAGTGGCGCGTCCATCAGTCCTCCGATCCGGTCTGGCATGAAGTCGCGAGAGAAATTCAACAGAACATCAAGGAGTAGTGATATCGAGTCTTCGTCACCGTCACAGTCCCGGCGTTTCGCAGCGTGCCAGAACGGATGAGCATAACAGACGCTCGCTTTTGTAAATCCCACAATCCGGCCCACGACGCCGACAGATGTGTGCGGTGAAAGTCCAACGACGAGTCGGCCAATTAGATCCTCTCTCTTCGTGGCGTTGTAGAATTTTTCTATCCCATAGTAGCTGGAGAGGAGGTCGTCGAGGAATTTGGAAGCCTTCAGAAGGTACTGCGCCCCAGTCTCAGGGACTATCAGGTCTTGGACTTCTAGAGTGCAGAGCTGGTTGGGCGATTCTAGCCGATTCCCGTCCATATCCTTCTCATAGCCTAAGGAGTAGGCCTTCTCGATTGAGAGGCCGACTTCTCCGGGACGAAACTGTGTCAGAATCGCGTTGGTCGAGTCGAACCGTATCGTCCCATCTTTGAACAAAGAAACGTCCGCCCTTGCCCGTAGCAGTCCTTTCTCAAGCGGCTCGGGAGTCTTTGTCTTGTTTAGAAGTCCCTTCGTCCCCTTGACTGCATCTGGAATCATCACTAGCCCCAGCCGTTTTCCAGCATCGTCTAGAACACGCTTCAGGTCGATCGGGCTGTTCTTGTAACCAACTGTCTCGATGTTACAAATCTTGCACACGCTCGAGCCTGGAAGTCCACATCTAGGACAGGATGTTCGGGCGACTGTTAGAGTCCCGCATGCGGGACACTTGATACGCGGTTCCCACGTGTCACAATTCGGACAGATTCGGTCCACAACGTCGAGGCTCACTGCCAGTTTTCGAGACGCTTCTACAATGTCGCGCCGGGTTCCGCCGAACTGGCCTGTTGGGAAGAGACAATGAACCTTGGGCGTCATGATGCGCTCTTTCGCTTTCTCCGGGCGTCCCATGCGAGCTCCTACAAAGTTCGGAGCCTTGCTCTTCACTGGAAACCCTGCGAGAACAGACAACTTCTCTAAGATGGTCGATACGCCTAGCATCCAGTCCCGGTCCTCGCGCCGGAAAAGGGCCCCAAGGATCAGTGTTTCATCCTCCATGATACGGATCGAGGCGCCCTCGACCTTGTGAGGCAGACAGAGCTTCTCTAGGAGAGACTTGATCTGCGTGTCGTTTGGTAGGAGTATTGTCTCTTCGGATGGTTTTGAAGAGTCCAGGATTCTTTCTCGCAGGTATTGGAGTTCTTCTGGTTTGATCGAGTCCCAGAAGAAGGTGTAGAATGGGTGGAGTGGAACTCCGAGTAGTTTTGAAATCTCAAGGGCCTCACTAGCTGAGGGTCTTGTGGAGAGAGGATTTCTTGCTAGTGTTTGGAGGCGTTCAGACTGTATCGACAGCGGGGGAGTCGTCTCGGAAGATTCAAGACTGGCTAGTTTCTGCTTGAGTAGTTCGGCCCACCATTCTTCCACAAATCCGGAGGGAATGAGCGTGCGGTTGTTTTCGAGAAAATCACCATATCCGACCATGAGGTCGCCGAGGAAGAGAATGCTCTGAATACGGCTCTTGATCGCCCGGGCTTCATTCGGACTCTCTATCCTCGCGACGGAGCCGTCCTGCATCTTTACTACGGGGGGTTCGATAGAGTCTACTGCGGTTACTATTCCAGCCTTTCCGGGCCTCTCAGTTCTCAGCTGGACTCCCACGGCCAGGAATCCTCCGAGAATCTCCATTGTCGCGGGGTGGACACCGACAGAGGCGAGGCCGGTGTTCCGGGACCGGCCGTATCTTATTCGGAATCCGCCCGTTGCGCCTGGAAACGCGAAGATGGGTCTTCCTCCGACGACATCTTCCATGAACATGAACTCCTTGGCCTCTTCTC
>JAJPJY010000066.1 GCA_021323995.1 bacterium
TCGAGGTTACCATTGTGGAGAATCGGACGGACTCTAGTCTTATGTCGGCTGGCTAAAAATGGGGGGGAGCCTGTCTTGGGCTCTCCGTTTTGTTTATGCTTGGTGGCTTGGGGTCCAGGAGATGAGTGTCTCGCTGGCGGTTATTCCGTTGATGTTGTTGAGCCTTCCAACGGAGGTCTCCATTAGTTCGTCCTGGCTGAAGCCGTTGAACGAGGCGACGACATCTTATTCTCCTGGGATGAGGTGAGCCTCAATCAGGTTCGGGAATGTCTTGAGTTTCTGGAGTACGCTCTGAATTCTGCCTTTGATCTTGACTAGAGCATATCCGATCGGTGGCTCGTTCGAGTCTTCCCTGTTCCTGGGGTTGGTGATGCTCTCGATTGAGGGGGCTGTCTGGGTTGATGTGATGCCGCTTATGCCGCGGATTTTTTCGACCGTGCTGAATGCTTTAGCGAGTTCGTTGGTCTTCAGTTTGATCACGAGGTCGAAGCGTCCAGTGACTGGTGTGATGGAGGCGATGTTGCTGATCTTTTTCAGCTGGTTGATGATTCGCTCTGGTGCGCCTTTGGCGTTTGCGAAGACAAAACTGATTGATTCAGATTTGGACATTGTTCTTCTGAAATCGCTGATCGGATGAGATGCTATTTCTAGACGCCTGAACCAGCCGGACTCTCCTGTGGTAACAGGGGCCGGCGAAGAGTTAGAAGCCACATGAGACGGCCAGGGGTTGATCATGCAAAGGTGTGATTCTTGCCGGAGTCTTTCATCATGCCCTGTGTGTAATCGCCCGGTCTCGGATTTCCGACACGTTGGTGTTCGCGGAGTTACGAGCCGGCTCAGAATCCCAATCGTTGACTACAATGTCACATACGACCGCCAGCCCTCTGGAATCTGGCATTACTCGCAGCCATGCGGTCATCGCGTCCAGCCGCTAGCAGCATCGTCGATCGTGAAGTACAATGGTGGACCCCTCTGGCAGGACAGCTACACGTGGCAGGACATCTACTGGGGTACATACTATGCTAAACCGTCCTCGGCCAACTGGATCAGACGCCTGGAACTGGCTGTCTCGCACCTAGAATCCGATCCGAGCTATTCTGGCGGACTGAACCAGTACAATGTTGGGACGGGAAAGATTGTAGCTCCAGTGATAATCCAACAGGACCCGCCCTCCCAGCTATCGAACGATCAGATCGGGATGACGCTGACCGGCTGGATTAGCGCTGGAACAGTTGCGAGCATCGGGACAGCTGGTGCCTACAACATCTTCCTACCTCCAGGAGTAACAGCTTCTCTATCGAGCGATGTATCATGTGGATCATTCTGTGATTATCATGATACGGTCAACGGGGACAGTGGACCGTTCTACACTGTCGAACCCTATCCTTGCACTCAGGGATGCAACCAGTGCACAAAGGACCCTTTCGACACGCTCACTCAGGGTTTGTCGGAGGAGATGGTCGAGCTGAAGACGGATATGAATCCGGGCACGGGATGGGTCATCGGCAACGAAGAAATCTGTGACTACTGCGACAGCAATTTCGTCTGCAACAAGATCAGCACCGGCGAATACGTCAACGCATGGTATGACAAGAACAAGAACGTGTGCTGGATAGGAAGGCAATAGTTTCGTTCAGAACAATTTGCAAGTTTGGGGAGGCCCTGCCTTTAACGAGTCCTCACCAGTGAAATAAGACAAACCAGGCGAGTGTTGACTGTTGAATCATGACATCTCGCTATGAATTGGTAGTGCGAGAGAAAGAGACCCCGCCCCGCTCATCTTGAGTAAAATGCTGTTTCTTGTGTAAAATTGGCCGTTGTCGGAAATACTGTTTGTAGCCAGTTGACAGGAAACTAATTTCGCCTTGGTGAAGAGAAAGATTCCAGCGCCAACTTCGGGCACCTCCCGGAGCTATTTGAGCTTCTCTCTTCAATTCGTCAATTTGACATTCCAACTGTTCAGTCTGAAGACGGACGCTCAGTTCGGCAACGTTCTCAAAGACAAGAGTGGCAGGCGCGAGCCAGAAATTGTAATATTCTTCAGGTGGATTGGGATCGACCCATTGTAAGATGTAGTCCAAATCCAGCATCAGCTCTACCCGCCGTGGAAACTCGCTGGTCATTGCTATCGCGTGAACTTTAACGTCGTGCCACTCCATCTTTTCAAAATCTCGGTCTGTAAGCATCGAGCGTCCGAAGTCGTGAGGTTTGAGAGGCGAAGCGTCGGCGGTGGCGCCGGTTTGAGCACCCATACCATCTGGAGCCTTCCGATCTACATTCGCAAAGCGACGGGTAGAGTAGCGCATTTTGACTCTACAACCACGATAGGAATTCGATAATAATATTCTCTGACAATCCGTTCATCTGCGGTGGATGGAGCCCTCCTCCGCCGGATCCGCTCGACGTGACCGTGCCTGGTGGAGCTCCAGCCGGGGATGGCAGCCTCGGCGATAACGGCGGAGGCTTCGGGGACAATGGAGGAGCAGGCTCACCGAGCCCAAGTAGTACAACCGGCCCAGTCATATCCGACACAACAACACCCACAACAACAGACCCAACCCCGACAACGGGAACCACTGAACCTGTAACGCCTGAAGTAGGCACAATCGGCTCTGGCGAACGAATTGTTGTCATTGGGGAGGATATGGCCAGAGTGAGTAAGTTCGCAAGCGACAATGGCTACGAAACCATGCCTAAATTACCCGAAGATCTATCGTACTCACAGAAGATGTCTGCGAATCGAGCTTGGATAAACGGGTGCATGGACGAAGGGTGTACGATTATCGCCATAGGCCCCGCTCCCAACAATCCAGGTTATCCTAACTATCCCTACATCAGTAGTCCTTTCTACGCCATGGAGCAGGTGGATTTGGCTGGGAGGAACTACTTGCGATGGATCATAATGTGGGGAGTCGTTGAATGAAGCCAGAGAATTTGGTGTTCGAGCATTACCATGAATTTGCAGAGAAAATCAGTCCGGTTGTACGAGCGGCCCTTTCGGGTGAGTTGAATCTACCAGAACAGAGGCAGTTCTCGGAGGCGTGGATAGGTCTTGCGCTCTTCGGGCACAAAGGAATCGCATCCCTCGAAGAGATCGTTGGGTCAGCTGATGCGATAAATCATGGTATTCCCACTCCAGAGGAAGTCGCATGGGCTTTCCTACGCCTCAGGAAAAGGGGTTGGCTAGAAGTGAAGGGCGGCTCTTACGGGCTCACGCTTGAAGGCCGACAGGCTATCGACGTAATTGTATCACAGGATCATCTTGAGCGCCTGAACGAGTGGATCTCAAGTAATCCCCCGTCGGGGCCATTGACGCACATGGACGTTTTCCTAACCTTAGGTAGGACCAGAACAAAATCAGACTGAAAATCCTGGATAGCGAGACAGCTTCGGGATATGCCGAATTCCGCTCCCGTTTCTGTCAACTGCAACCCATATCGAGACGGACGATGTTTCCTAAAGCTCCTACTGTGGTAGGATAAATCGGAATTGCGGATAATCCTCACAACATTAGTGACTCTTGCCCCTGTCCAACTGGGGTCGATCGATATCCGTTGATGAAACCCTTTAGCTTGGCACCAGATAATGTACCGCCGTCTTTTCCAGTTTCCTCGCGCTTGGATCTGACGGGTCTCTCGATGACGGGTGTCACCGTAAGTTGGCCGAATGCAACTGACGATGTGGGTATTGTCGGCTACCGGGTGTATTGGGAGACGTACCCTACAGGGTGCACCGATTTGTACTACTGCGCGAATGGTGTTCTGGCAGGGACGGTTTCACCAGGTACCAACAGCTTCACTGTGAATGGGTTGAACCCTGGGGTCCATTACTTGATCTGGGTCGAGGCGGGTGATGCCTCTGGAAACTGGGTCATCGGAGTTGACGCGGACGTGACGACCTATACGGTTCTGCAACAGTACTGGTACTTGTTTGCCGCGGGTGGGGTGTTCCTCGTCGCGGTTCTATTATTCGACGAGCATGTCAAGGAGAGAAGAAAGCGCCGACAAGATGCAACTCATCAACCTCGCCATGACCTTGACAGCGGTCCTATGATTCCTAAGGTCGCTTAGCACTTCCACTAAGCGGAGCTTTTTTCGGTCATGTGTCATGCCCTTTTGCGTGGAGTCAAGAAGAACGCCATGCTGGATAGGACGTTAAGGTCGAGGGCTATCTGCCTACAGCAGACCATCTTTCTCATCTAGCACGGGGGCCAAGGCCAAATGCGGCTCCAATTATAGCACAGCCGACTAACAATACGAAAATGGCTAGAGGGTTTTCATAGAGTATTAGAGCGATGCCACTGACTGTGACGCCAACACCTATCACGATTCCTATCGCGGTTCGAAACACCAGACGAATTTTGGCTTTTTCGAGTTCTTTGTGCTCTGCAAGCTCCTCTTGCTTGTGGTCTGCGATCTCGTCTCTCTCGATTTCCTCCATCGACTCAAACGGGACATCGCCTATACTTGCTCCACACATGCCACAGGTCATCTCGTCATCGGGAGAAAGAGACTTGCAGGCGGGACAGCGTTTCAAGAACAGCCCTTCTGGCGTAGCATTTGCCCGAGCCAGAATTCGATCAGGTCTTCAAATGGATTTGTCCGGGATCCTTTGGATGTCTCAGCATACTGGGTTACCATTTGGCAGGAATGTCGCGCTTCTCTGTGGATCGCCAGAGATAGAGTGTTGATATTGAGGAGTACGGATGCCATTTCACCGCGAGCTCTTCGAATCTTTTTCTCGTCGGCAGTTTCCTTAGCCTGTAGATTTTCTTCGCGGCCTTTCTCAGGCCAAGATCGTCAACTGGCAAGACGTCAGTCCGTCCAAGCTTGAACAGCAGGAACATCTCTGCAGTCCACCTACCGATTCCCCGGACAGCGTCGAGCTCGCGCATAGCTTCCTCATCCGACAATGTTTCAAGGTGTTTTAGATCGAGCCGGCCGTCTAGAAGTCTCTCCGCGAGATCTTTGATGTATGAGATTTTCTGGGGGGACAGCCCAGTGCTTCGTAGCTTGTCCATGTCGGTCGACAGGTATTCTCTCGGGCTCGGCAGTCTACCATCGTACAGTTCTTTGAACCGGTTGAGAATCGCCCGGGCCGCAGACCCGGCCAGCTGCTGGTAGATGATCGAACCGACAATCGCCTCGTAATGATCAATGTCAAGTTTGAATAGGATGGGTCCAATCGACCCGATAACCTTCGCAAGAACCGGGTCCTTCCTTCTCAAGTATCGCACTCCTTTCTGCCAGACCTTGGGATCGGCGAGAGATCCGACGGACTGGCTCCGGTAGGGCAGTCGACTACCGCTCGACCTAGCCGTCAACAATCACATCTTTATCGAGAGTTATCGTGATAATCGGCGAGTCTAATGGCCCTCTCTGATCGGGAAATAGCTGCTGCGATAAAAACTGGACAGTTGAGTATTCTGCCTGGGATCGCGAAGCTGAACCCTGCTGGTGTAGACTTGCGAGTCGACCGTAATCTGATCCTGCGTCCGGGCCAACAGAAACTGGCTGCGACAGCTGAACGTGTCGAGTTGTCAGAGAATTTTCTGGGAATACTTCATATCCGCTCCAGCCTCGCTCGTGAAGGAATGATCGCCAGCCTAGCGCTGGTCGATCCTGGTTTTCGCGGCCAGCTCACGGTCAGTCTCTATAATGCTGGAGACAGATCGGTCAGGCTCCGGAAGGGTGAGAGGTTCATTCAGCTCTCTTTGTTTAGACTCGGAAGGCCTGCGACACACAAGTACATTGGAAGATACCAGGACAGCAAGGGAGTTGTCAACAGCCGCCGGCGCAAAACAACGTAGGTCATAAAAAAATGGAAAACGTTATACATGGTGTCAGGGGCCAGGCCCGATACAAGCGATGAAGGACACTTCGCGCATCCTAGATCTCAAGTACAAACTCCAGACGATCGAGCTGTTGAATCTCGCAAAAACCGAGTACACCTATAGAGCACTCTCCGGAATACTGCACCTGCCAGAGACTGTTCTGAGCCGATATGTGAAAGGCCACGTTTTGCCAACCGCAGAACGCGCGGAAGAGATCAACAAGACGTTGCAGAAGTACATGGGCCTGGAGAAAGAGATTCACAAACGGATAAAATATGACGATCTAGGATTCTTCGACAATACGGAAATAATCAATGACACGATGCTGCTGGAACGTGCGGTCCAGCAGGCCGTCGGCGCCTTCGCCGGGAAGAGAATAAACAAGGTAATGACCGCAGCAGTTGACGGTGTTCCCCTCGCGACGTTGCTGGCGCAACGTCTTGGTAAACGACTGATTATTTCGAAACAGTCGCGGGAGATCGGGGTCCGCGAGTTCATCGAGGAAGTCTACATTATGCCTCCGGCGATAATGAAGAGCCTCTACGTGTCGAAGGACGCTTTCAAGAAGGGCGAGGGTATATTGATCGCCGACGATATTATCGATAGCGGCGAGACCCAGCGGGCCATGATTAAGATCGCTCACAAGGCGAAAGCAGAGGTCGTGGGAATCTATGCACTGGTGGCTATTGGGGATTCATGGAAGGCGCGTATAGACTCGATGGGTAACATTCCTGTCGAAGTCGGGACGGTTCTGACAAAAAAAGAGATTAGCGGGATACCCGCCTAAACCCTACCAAACAGAGTAGAAAAAGTAGTAAGCGGAAACGGCGCCTAGACCTGGCCACGTCCGAAAAAACTGCGCAGGCGATTCTCGCTCTCGTATTCTTCGTCTTAGGACTCTGGCCAATCACTTTTCCGACCGCGTCCAGCGGGCCACTACCGACCTCAACCGTTCTCTTACAGTACTTTGTGAGTGCAATACTCATCGCTCTTGGTCTAGTCACTCTCTTCGTCGGAAGAATCGTTCGTTTTGCGAACCGCAAAAAGAAGACATGAAACGATTGCTGAGACAGACTTGGTAGGGTCTAGGAATTTTTCGAAGTAAGCGACCTGAGACTCTCCATGAAAGGAGAGCTCGCAACCCCACGGTCCGTGACTATTCCGGTGACCACTTCGGGGGGAGTAATGTCAAACGCCGGATTCATGGCCTCGACCGCTCGGGGTCCGATGCGTTTACCGTTGAAGTAGAGTATTTCTCGCTGGTCCCTCTCCTCGATCACCACACTCGACGCGCCCGTCCGCAGGTCTAGAGTCGAGACCGGTGCGGCTGCATAGAACGGGACCGCGTAATGTTTGGCGGACAATGCGATCGGTAGGGTCCCTATCTTGTTCGTCACATGTCCAGTCCCGAGAATCCGATCCGCTCCAACCACAACCTTGTCAACTATCCCCCGCGAGAGTACTTGGGCGGCCGCGCTGTCGCAGATAATCCTGACAGGAATCTTGTCGTGTGCCAGCTCGAACGCTGTCAATCGTGCACCCTGCAACAGTGGCCGAGTCTCAGTCGCGATCACACTGATCTTCTTTCCCTGCTCGATAGCTGTCCGGACAACGGCAAGCGCGGTCCCATAGCCGACCGTTGCGAGCGCTCCAGCATTACAGTGAGTGAGAACAGTGTCACCATCTTCCAAAAGCGGTGCACCGTGTTCCCCGATCTTCCGAGCAGACTCCAACTCCTCACGCATAATCTTCTCAGCCTCCTCCTCCAACCGCTGGTGTAGAGACGAGGGAGCGTCGACACTGGTTGACGCGTTGTAGACCCGTTCGACAGCCCAACGAAGATTAACACCAGTAGGCCGAGTCCCAATCAACATATCAGCATACTTCCGCAGCTTTTTCCTTGCTTCATCCATGTCCCAGGTCCGAATGTGCTTGAGCGAGAGAACTAGACCAAAAGCGCCAACCACACCGATCAAAGGCGCACCGCGAACCTTCATCGACTTGATAGCATGACAGACCTGTTCAACACTCCCCAACCTGACATACGACAGTCTCACGGGAAGAAGCGTCTGATCAATAACAGACAGCCGCCCCCCACGCCACCTAACAGGCTCCAGACTTTTAGCGGTCATAGGACTCAGACTCTATTCGGTTCGTTTTTCTATTTAGTCCTGTCAGAGTCTCCCCAACACTTACCGGATTGCCGAGCAGCACTTGAATTGATACTCGTTTATTACCACGAAGGTTGGATTAACCCGTGAAGACATGCCCCTACGTTACAAAGGAAGGCAGCCCCCGGAGGAATGCCCCATCTGCGGACAGGACCTGCCGTGGCCCAAATTTACAGGAACGAACAAGCGGTTGGTCCGCGTTAACACGTCCATGCATATGTGGGATACGTATAACATGCACATACGTGAGAAACATCCAGAGTTCGGAAGATGGGACCGGAGAACGTCATTCTATTACGCGATACCATTTATCATAATTTTCGGGCCAGAATTGATACTAACCCGTTTTCCCCAAACATATTTCGTCCAAGTGACAGAGGCATCTCTCTTTGGCCCAATGCTGGTCATTCCTTGCATTGTCTTATTGCTGAGATGGAGGGGCACACACAAGTTTCGCAAGCTATGGGAGGAACAGCTCCCCGTGAAACCGCAGTTGTGACGAACGCGTTCGGGCGTTACTGGCCCGCTAACCCAGCTACGACTACGATGTTTTTCTCGAATGGCTTCATAGCCGCGGGGTCCTGCCCGAACTTTCTGGGACTCTTAGAGACTGAGAAGAAGATTCAGAAAACGCTGGGACCCGTCTAATCTGCACTGGCAACTGATTAGGGGGTCTCATCAGGGGGATACTCGACCCTCCATAGCCGCTGATGGCCGTCACGACCGAGACCTCCCAAATAGATTGCCACGAGTAAACCTACGAGGCTGACAAAGAACGCCGGAAACATCCGATCAACAACCCACCAATAGAACCCGACGCCGAAAAAGCTGACTCCCAGGCAGAATAGTGCTATATTGCGTGAGATCGGCTTTCTTCGCGGTCGAACTGTAGGGACAAGGGTGAGGTCAGCCTTGCAAATTATGCACGTTTCTTGGGGGTCGGGATTCTCTGCGAACCCGCATTGCGGGCAGACTTTCGCCATGGTAGATGCCTTCCGAGTTCCTCCTTTTCGAATGTCTTTATACACATAGGATCACTCACGGATTTCTAGATACCCTTGGAAACAGAAACAAAACCGCAGGAAGCGACAGCGCCTGTTGTCGTTGAGGTGCTTGAGGCTTACCTGTCCAAGGGAACAGTCTATCTCCGGGACCCGTCCAGGCTGATGGATCTCCGCGAGAAAGCCTTCGGAACACTAACAGGCGACAAGATCACGCTCAGTCCATACGAGACGTTCTATCTGGTCGAGAAAAAACGAATCAACGTCCAGGACCAGAAAACAAAACAGTCAAGATCATTACAACAGCTCGTGACACGGCTCTCCGTTGGAAAACCCACAATATGGACAAAATATCTCGTCTACCGCGACCTTCGGGACCGAGGCTATCTGGTCCGGGAAGGCGAAGCAGGCTACGACTTCGAAAGCTTCGGAAAAGGCGCCATGAGACGACTCGTCAGCATAGTCTTCGAAGGAGGAGAATCAACCCTAGAGAAACTAGCTAGACTATCCGCAAAAGCAAACAAGGACGGCAAAGACCTAGTCCTAGCAGTCATCGACCGACGCACAGACATTGTCTATTACACGCTGAACCCTGAAACCTTCCAAAGCCAATAATCCTATCAGCAGAGAACCTAGCTTTCTACCATCTTTTTGGTGGAAACTATGCCCCCTTGCGTTATCTGTAAAGAACCAGTCTCGCGATGGCCATCATTCTGGCCGAGCGGAGAACCACATTACAAACTTGTGCATCCGGATTATTTCAAATGGTTTCGGCGTTTCTTCATCGTTCTCCTAATCTTCGACGCAGTTCTCATCGCTACCCTAGGAATCTTGAATCTCTTTGTCCCGGTTGCAGACATAGGCAATGTCCTGGCCCGATTCGTCCCGGATTCTCCACCATACCATATCCTTACACTGATTCTGACATTTGCGGAACTAGTAATTGTCATCATCATTTATCAGGTGAAGCTTTATCGATTCAAACTTGAGTGGCGAGAGAATCATTGAAAGCAGAGGACCCGTAGTGTCTGAGAAACAGTATACTCTTCCGCGTGGATTGAAGGATATCGAGCCTGACGAGATGGCTAGACGGATCTGGCTCTCGGACAAGATCCGGGAAGTTCTCTGGAGCTACGGGTTCCAGATGCTAGAACCCAGCCCGATAGAGAATCTAGAGACCCTGGAGGCGAAATCTGGTCCGGGGGTCCGGGAGGAGATCTACTGGTTCAAAGACAAGGCCAACCGAGACCTCGGCCTAAGATTCGATCTAACAGTCGGCATGACGCGGATGGTTGCTAACCGATTCGATCTTCCGGAGCCGATCAAGATCGCCAGCATCGGCGGAGTCTGGCGCTACGACGAACCCCAGTTCGCCCGGTACCGGTACCATACGCAATGGGACGCGGAGATCTATGGAGTGGCAGAACCGACAGCCGACGCAGAGATCATCGCACTCGCCTCGGACATCCTCGACAAGGTCGGATTGAAACAGCACGAGGTCCGGGTAAGCAATCGGAAACTCGCGGAAGGCTTCCTGCAAAGCATCGACATACGCACATCGGAAGAACTGGAGAGAATCCTCCGCATAATTGACAGCATCGCAAAGAAAGGCCGAGAAAAAGTCGAAGGAGAACTAACCAGAACGGGACTGTCCAAGGCCAAAGTGGAACGAGTACTCGGATTCGCAGACATCTCAGGCAAACCTGACGATGTACTGTCGGAGCTGGAGAAAAAACTTCCAAAAAACGAGCTCATCAGCAAGGGACAACAAGAACTGCGAGGAACAATCGACAACATCGACTCGCTAGGAAAAATGTCCAAGGTCCAGATCGACCTAGGAATTGTCCGGGGAATCAGCTACTACGACGGGACCGTGTTCGAAGCCTACGACCAGGCAGGCGAAGACGTGGGCGCGGTCTTCGGCGGAGGCCGATTCGACAAACTCTGCCGAATATACGGAAAACGGGACATGCCAGCAACAGGAGTAGCAGGAGGCTTCGAACGACTAATGCTCTCCCTGGAAAGAAAAGGACTCTTCCCAGACACAGACCAGAACCTGCAAGTCCTGGTAGTAATGACAGGCGAAGAAGTCAGGAAAGAAACGATAGAGGTGCTAGGAAAGCTCCGAGAGGCCGGACTGAGAACCGACAGAGACCTCAAGGAACGACCATTGAAGAAACAGATGGAGTATGCCTCATCCATCAAAGCCCGACTAGTCGTAATTGTAGGTCCGAGAGAGATCAAGGAAGGTAAGTTCCGGCTCAGAGACATGAAAACAGGACAAGAAATAGACATCGAGAGAAGCAGGATAGTTGCTGAAGCAACGAAGATACTCTCTTAGGTCATAAGGTCTTAAGTGAGCGATTTGTCTTCGTCTTGCCCTCTGAGCTGGTCTTAGGAGAAATCTCAGCGGATCGACTCACCCAAAGTTCATGACATCGCGAGCATCCTCGCAGTTCCATATCATTTTGGAAGAGCATGATGAGTTCGGCGGGTCAGTTGCACTTTGGACAGTTCATCATGGGACTCCCAGAAAGCTTTGGGATAAGGCGAATAGTAGATTGAGTTAGAGAAACTCGAAATTTTCACGGGAGCAATTTCGACCTACTTTCACTCGTTGGCCGGTAAGTCTCTGGGACAAATGCTTCCCCAAACACGAGTGGGAAGGCACGACGCTATGATGCAATCGACCGAGAGGCTGAAACATGAAAAATTCGTTTTAGGACTCTCGGCATTTCGGTCTTGATGCTATCTCTTGCCCAGACAGGCTATCTTGCGTCAGTCGCCGTGCGTGCATCTCCTCATCCATCTCCTCATCCATCTCCTCATCCATCTCCTCATCCACCACTTACATTAGTGTACCAAAATTCAACGTTCGGCGGACCTGTAGCAACTCTCGTCTGCTCGTCCACCAACGGCGGAGATGTTCAAGTCTTGTTACAGAACATGGCAATCAGTTCAGGCCATAAAGATACATTTTGCCTCCATCTTCAGAGCAGCCTTCAACGTCTCCTCCGCACCTGATCCAATATACACGGTCGAGTTCTAGGTCAACGGATCGGCCTACGACTCTGTCTACTGACTCATCGATGACCTAGATTTTGTCAGGGCTGAGCCTAGCTACCTTAGCCAATATTTCCCTCTCGATCGACCGGCCAACTCCTTCTTCGCTACCGAATTCCTTTGTCAGGTTCTTTGGCCCGCTTTGGATGCTTGACAAGGCGCACTAAGGCACCCTGTCGATACGAGGAGAGATTTCACTGGTGGAATGTGTCCTTGAGGGCATCCGAACTGACCGACTTGTGTCCCTTTGCCTGTCGATTCCCCATGGCACTGGGCTACGACTAGTCGAAATCCTGAGCTGTTGTTGTACTCATTATTTCTCTCCTAAGACATAATCGTGCATCGGCCAGGGCCAGATTTTCTCCAACCGTCGGAGGATCCAGAGGAGCGAGCTTGGGCATCGTCGATAGAAAGTTACAGGTACGCGCATAACAGGGCCCCTTCTAACAATCCTGAATCCCGCTTTCACGAACAGTTCTTCAACCTCAGATGTTCGGTAATAGTATTGCTCCGACGCTCCTATTCCGAAAAATAGTAGCAGTCGTCTCAGCGGATTGTCTGTCTCAAATGTAACGAGGCACTCGCCGCCAGGCTTTAGCGAGCCAAACATTCCCTGCAATGCCTCAGTGGGTTTCTGAAGAAAATGGAAGGTTCTGATGCATAGAACATGATCGAAATAGTTTCTGAAACCTAAGTGAGATGCGTCCATCTGAACAAGAGAGATAGAATGATTCGTGTGTTCAGACGTTGTTCGTAGCATGTTCTGCGAAAGGTCTATGCCTGTGTACTTTGCTCCCCGCTGGGTAAGAGAAGTTGCGAATCGTCCCGTAGCGGTTCCCAACTCCAAGACTCTTGAGCCTTTGATTATGCTCGCGACGAACTCCTGCTCTCTCTTGTTGACATATTGTCCCCCCAGAGTTCCGAATCTAACTTTGTCATAATTGGTAGCATTCCTATCGTAGTCGGACTTGACAATAGCGGTCGCTCTGATTTTCTTTGCAATCAAGAGTCATGGGCCTCCTTCCCAGTGCTCTCACGCCCTCTCCCATTCAGCAAGAGGCCAATCATCAAGAAGGCACTTAACAAGAATCCAAAGAGAATGACCGGTAGCAGATCAGACTCCCGAACATCACTTTTCTTCCATGCCGTAACTTCCCGGAGTGGATTCATCCGCTTGATTGAAATCAGGGGATTCTTTGAAGCATACCCTAGGTAGTTCGACGAGTAATACATGCTCCGATTCACTAGTCCCCTCAAATCGACGGGAGAACCCAGATGCCACTCTGTTGCTCCCGAATACGCCATCTTGAAATCATTCAGGAGAAATCTTCTATGAAAATCGAGATCTTCCCCAGCAAAGAGGTCCGTATCGAAGCCCCCGAGACGATCAAACGAATCTCTTCTAACGAATCTGGCAGCGACGTTCAGGGGGTCGTGTGAGAGAAGCTTTCTTCTCGATGCGACGAGGCGCGATATCATGGAATTCCTTACGATGTCCTGATCATTTACCAGGACGGCGTCGGCATTATCGATCATCTTAACGCAGGTCGTGATTACATTAGAGCCGAGTACGTGGTCAGCATCTACGAAGTAGAGATACTTGCCCTTCGCGCATTTCGCTCCCAAGTTCTTGGCCACAGATCTCTCGCTACGATGGGAGATCACTAGTGCTCCCATACTCTTGGCGATTTCTCTCGTCGAGTCAGTGCTGAAACAGTCTACAACGATGATCTCGATTGGCCTATATGATTGCGAGATTATTGATCTCAAGCACTCCGCAATCGTCCATTCCGAGTCTCTTGAAGGGATAATTATTGACACGAGGGGCGGGTCATCGAAGTTGGAGACCCGGAATTCCTTGTCAGGAGCTAAACCATCTGCTCCCTGAGTTTCTTTGAGCATTAAGATACACCGAGAATTCTGCCTACGCCGATAATCACAATCCAGAAGTATGCTTGAAGATAAAGTAACACAGTTAGAGGCACCACTTCTAATCTAAACGACTTGAGTTTTTTGGAAAAAGAGTAACCACAAAACATTAGGATCATTGTTGTAGTCATGACAGCGTAGAGAAAAACGGAACCAGGAACGCTTTCAATGTATTCAAGAATGAATGCGGTGCTGCTTCCGATCAACATGTATGCGGTTCCCTGCAAAAGAGTGATTGTGAGAAATGTCGCGAACGTTCCAAACAGGTATGCAAAATACTGAAGCCCGATGCGTCCTGTGAGTGAACCATACAAGATCCCCATGGGAACGAGCCATAACAACCATTGAGGTTCTGAAGCAGAAAACAAGTTGAAAACTAATGCTGCTACAAGTGTCCACTTCACGAGAAGTAGTGACGGCAACCCTTTCGCTCTACTGGATTCGTAGGAAAATCCGATGCAAGTCAACGCCACCGCAACTGGGATCGTAGGCAGGATTCCACTGGGATTAATGTTGAACACCTCTCCTAGGAGGCCATAATGCGTTCCTCCAGTCCCGCTACTCAACCCAATGAAACGATAAACTATCACTTGAAGAAAGGACTGAAAGCCTCCAAATAAAAGCACCGGGAATAGTATGGCAACCGTGATGCCTAGGCCGCCAAGAATTTCTAACGGAAGTTCGCCGCGAAAACGCCGATGGATAATCGATTCACAAATAACTAACACATAGGTAACAAACCCGAAGAGCTTCAGGAGCCCAGAGAGGACAAAAGTAAGACTCGAAGGGGTTCTGTTATTATGAGTCGCGAAGAAGTATAGTCCTAACAGTAGAGGAAAGAGCATCATAGAATCATACGTCCCCCACACCGACGACAGACAGATTGGAAGTGGATTCAAGAAGAAAAGTGTCGCGGGAATGAGTTTCCGAGTGTAGCTCAACAATACTAGGTAGATGCCCACATCGCATAATATCGAAGGTAGTTTCAAGAACACGCCCTCGATCATCAACGTTGTATGGTAATAGTACTGAAAATCGGGCATTCCAGAGAGTCTCAGTAATTGATAGGGAGCGTAGAACAGTAGCTGGATGTAATATACCGCTGGAAGTGTAGGAAAATATTTCAGGTCGACGGTGCCGGTTTGGAAGAACAGCCGCTGAGACGTTACGAAGAGTGCCATGTCGCCGGGATGGCCGGTCAACGGTGCGAGTCCAAGTCGTATTGCTAGTCCTGAGAGAAGGACCGAGCTAGCTGGCTTGGTTAGTTTCATGCGCAAACAACCTTGATACCAAGATCACTATGGCCACAGGGGTCACAAAGAGAAAAGTGAGATAGTAGGCGAGAATAATACCTGGATCAATATTAGTTGGCGTAGAGATTAGGGGAGCTTGGCTTAGATATCGTACTGAGAAACCTCCCAGTTGGAATGATAGAAACGATCCTTTACTCGGAGATAGAATAATCGAGAATGTGTTGTTGCCAGTCAGGAATGGAGGATAACTCCTTATGTTGCTCGCCGAAAAAGTTGCGATATTGTACGTTAGCGAGTTGGCTGAATAATCGTACCCCTGCCCGATGACCGTTAGGCCATGCATGAAGTAAACGGTGTAGACAAGGTCCTGCGTTCCCTTGACGTAGTAATCTATGTATCCCTGAGCGAAGTTGCTGTCTGTGTAATCCAGATCGTTTGTAGCATTCAGGGTTAAGGCTATTCCATCCATGCTACGTAGAACCTGACTAGCGGAATCGAAGGCGTACTGATTTGGGGAGACGACGGCTATCCGGTACACATCTAGAGCGAACTGCCCTATTTGGCCAGCCGTGGCTTCAATGTAGAATTGTAGACTCGTTATGCTGGACCCTGCGGCTGGGAAGATTCCGTTGACCTTGTATGCTTCTACAGCAGCGTTTACTGTGAAGTTCTCCTTGTGGCCGAGTCCGCTTCTATGTTGCAGGTATGATGATTCAGACCAGGCCTGAAACGGGTTGCCGGAGCTATCCTGTCCTGCTATCCTGATCCCGTAGTGGATTCCTACGCTTGCTTCTAGAGAGATTAAGAGCACGGGATCTTGTGCTATGGAGAAATTCACTGATCGGAACAGGTTTACGGCTTGAGGGTATGATTCTGGCGCAATGCTGGCATTCAGATGCAGTTCTCCGTCTGATGATAGACGAGACGTTATGTTTGACTGAGAAGAACTAACGTGCCATTGAGAGGGATCATTAAGCGGGTCTTGCCAAATCGTATTGTTGAGTCTAACGTAGTAGGAAGATTCGAGGCTGTTCAGGTTAGAAGCGTTTAGAATGGTTGTTTGATCGATCTTGCCTCTAAGAACTACGACCATGCTTGCCATTACAACAATGGCTATGACAAGCAGAGCATACAGATTCCTAGATCTCAAAGCCTGGTCACATGGTGGAAATCCGCGAATAACTGGTTATACTCGGACTTCCTTATTTTTCAACCTCTTCCAGTAGCCTGGAAGTTGATCGTTCAAGCGTAAATTTCTTGACCATGTTCTCTCTGGCGCGCTTGCCCATGTCGTGTCTCAGCGTGCTATCGTCTAGTAGCGCGTTCATCTTGGAGCCGATAAACCGGTGGTCTAGCGGGTCTACAATGTATCCTGTGACTCCGTCGACCACCACCTCAGGCGGACCGCCATGGTTTGTAACGATTGACGGCTTCGAGAACAACCCCGCCTCTACGGGCGTTAGTCCGAATGGCTCGTAAAGTGAGAGGTGTACGAGGAATTTGCATCCCCCGTACGCTTGGGCCAGGTCTTCTTCCCTGTTCATCATTCCTCTAAGCTCCATCGGAACGTCCAGCCTGGACGCCAAATCCTTCAGATTGCTCTTCTCCTGGCCGTCGCCAATTACCATAATCTTCGAGGATCGAACATGGGCTGCGGCGCGGATCATGCTCTCGACGTTCTTGAGAGGAATTAGTGACCCAACTACCAGCATGTAGTCCTCCTCTTGCGCCTGGCTCTTAGAAGCAAGTTGTTCTAGGAGCGGATCAGCGGCCGGATAGACGACACTAGGCGTCTCTCCTAGACGGTAGACGCGTTCTAGGAATTTGGAGAGGAAGAAACTATTCGCGATGATTCTCCCATATCCCCGCACAGTCTCAACGTCTACTACTTTGGCTACTCTGGCCGTGAGTCCATAGAATGGGTCTGAGAGCAGCATCTTCGCCATTAGGCCACCGTAATATTCGCCCCCAGTCCTCCTCACTGTCGGGCTTATTCGTCGATAGTCTACTCCGGTGATTATTTCTTCCCATGCCAGTTCGAATACTGAGCCTGAGTACCAGACTATTCTATCGCCGAGAATTTTGGAGAGGTAGAAGGCTAGAACAGGCTCGATGTGGTGGTGGACGATAATTTTGTCATACTGTTTCAGCTCTTCCAGGAACTTGAATAACAGTCTCATTCGTTTAGGACGATTCACAATCGCTGTAGGAATATTCCTGATAGGCTCCTTCTCGAGCCTCTCCTTCCAGCCCTGAGACATTGTCCCAGTGTAGTAGAATGTGACATCCCGTCCGACCCTTCTCATCTCCACGTAGTGGCTAAGGGCCAGCCGCTCCGCTCCTCCGAATCTGCCGTACGACTGTTGGAGGATCGCTAACCGCATTGGGAAGAATGGAGTCTTCCGCTCCATCCTTTATTATTGTCTACAGGCGGAACTTGGAGAATTCCGTGGACGACCAGAGTAGGCGTAGGATCGGTTCTAGATGAGAAGTATACCCTGCAACGCGTAGTTCGCAATCACGGTCATGAGCAGAGTCAGTACGAGCCCTGGCCACCGGATGCTCTTCGTTCCTACCACGGGAACAAGAATGACTGTTGCGAATGACGTGAGAACCGGAATTGGTAAGTCATAGAGAATGCGTGCCTGGCTATAGCTGTCGAGTACGAGGAAGGGTATGGATGGCACAGCAACCCAAAGGAGCAGTAGCCGTTCGAACGGATCTCTGAACTTGAGAAGAAAGGCGGCCAATAGTCCCAGTCCCAAGATAAGCCAATCTGCCAGTAGTCCCCCGTGAGTGAAGAGCAAGGCCTCGACTAGGTTGTTCCAGAAACCTAGCAAAGATCCCAGCCCTGCGGGGCTCTTTGTCGCTATGTCTGCTGCCACGGTGCGGGTCGCGAAGACCCAGCTCTTCGCAACGTCAAGGATCACTCCGGTTGCGACGATTCCCATGATCGATATTACATGGATTGATTCCTGGGTTTCTCTCCAGAGGGTGATTGTATAGACGAGCGCCACTGCGGCGACTAGGACCCATGTCCATGGGTGTGTAAGAAACAGGGCGATTGAGAGAAAGTACATCGCCATATAGCTGAAGGACCTAGGTGCTTTCGAGAAGATCAGTAGGCTTGTCATGAAGAGATAGACGAGGATCAAAGCGAGCCAGTTAGCATAGTAGCCACCCCACAACCCAACCGTTGAATAGAACGAGAAAGAAGTGGATAGTCCGGTCAGCCCAGCAACGTTTGAACTGCCATGCCCGTACCGGACGAATACGTACGCTGAGAGTGTCAGCGCTGGAGCAAAGATCATTGGCAGGTACTCGATAATTTGCGAGGGTGACGATCCTGCAGAGGCAAGGAGGTACAACGGGATCAACAGGAAGGGCCTGGACCCCTCCAGCCCCTCAACGAAAGAGTACTGTAATGCTTGCGGCAAAGGCCGGGCAAGCATCTGGCCAATCCAGCTGACATAGAGAGGGCTGTCGACTCCAACTAAGGCCCGCGTCGGATTTAGATCAGGCCGATACGGAATGAAGACAAGTAAGATGCTTACAACGAGGCTGACGACTATCATTAGCCTGGGACGAGACAGGGTCTTCAGGCTGTTGGCAGATTCGGACAGAGATGCATTCTTTACTGATGACACAGTGTTCTGAAAGGGTTCCGAGAGAAACCTTAGGAGCTTGTTGAACCTTGCGGACCGACGACGTGTCTCTCGGGTCCCGAGCCTGACCACCCATGCATAAAGAACACCTGGTAGGAATGCTGTCGAGAGGGGAGCGAGGAAGGTGTAGATGCTCATGTTGAGGGCCGCGAACCCCATGTCCGGAATGTAAGGGAAGAACGCGAGAATTGATAGAACAATAACCTCGTATGCTAGGAGGCCGATGACGATTGTGGCGCCGACGCTTTGACGAGCTGTCATCAACCGGCTCGATAAAACTGAGAATGGACCGTTTTTATGCTTCAACGCAACCACACCCTCAGCTAAGCGACCGATACTGGGATATCCTCAATCTGCTAGAAATGCCGTAACGACCCTGCAAAGCCAAGTCTTAAATTATTAAAACACGCCGGAAGACGTTTGCCATTGTTGAGTCTTATCAGAAGACGTACTCCGCACCTTCTGATAGGCCTCTCTATATCTTTGATAATGATCGGGGCCTACACGCTCGTTGGCTTCGCCTCGCTCACAGCGCCGAAAGCGGTCTGGTCGGCCAACCCAGTCACCATCACTTTCTCGGGTAGCGCCGGCACCGGAAGCTCCGGCAGCATTGGAGAATTTGTCAAATGCGCTCCAAAAGTTGGCAATGTTGTCTTTCACACAACAACCAGCAACCCTACGAAGGTAAGCCTCGCTGTAAGTCAAGGGGGGGAAGCGACGTGCGGTCCAGCACCAGACCCTGTAACAATTACCGCTCATTGTGTAATGGCAGCGCCGAACTGTAAAGGCGCTTACTCTGGCGCAGTGTCAATCTTGCAGAGATACGATTCTTTACCACCCAGCTTAGCCGTCATGATAGTCGTAACTTAACGACCTACTGCAGGGACGTGTTCTCTTTCCTGAGTGGGTAAGTCACATGGGCAAGATCGGGGTTATTGCTGACAAGGAGACAAGCATCTACTTTAGACTGGGAGGGGTCAAGAACACTTGGACGGTCGACTCCGAGGAAGATGCTCGAAGAACGTTCGATGAGATTAAGGCTAAACAGTTGGTGTCGCTTGTGATCGTCACTGAGCCCGTTTTCGACTGGATAAAGGACAGGCTGGGAAAGAGCAAGAAGGAGATCGAGCTTCCCTTGGTGGTGTCGATTCCTACACGGAAGGGTGGGAAGCCGCAGGTCGACCTTTTAGCTGATCTTATCAAACGGACCGTCGGTGTAGAAATCAGGGTACAATAGTCGCAACGCGGGATACAAGGTCTTCAAATCACGCCGAAAACTCAAGTAAAAACAGGACGTGATGCTAGCGTGCGGTCTATCGTAGTCGAGGCCGTAGTGCCTACGGTGCCGTCAAGAGCAGACGAGGTCGAGACGATGGCGCGAAGCATCGGCTATGATGTCGTTGACAGGTTAATCCAGCACCGGAAGAGCATTCATCACACATACACCATTGGACCAGGAAAACTGGACGAGCTCAAACAGCTCACAAAGGAGAAGAAGATAGAAGCAGTCCTCTTCGCGAACCGGCTGCCAGGGTCCCAAGTCTTCAAGATACAGAAGGTCTTGGGAGGAACAGACATCAAAGTCATCGACCGAAACCTGCTGATCCTAGAAGTCTTCGACCAGCGCGCAATGACAAAAGAAGCTAAGCTACAGATCGAACTTGCAAAACTCAAGTACACTTTTTCCTGGGGCAAAGAATTTCTGCGATTGAAGGGCATCCTTGGAGAACAGGTCGGCTGGAGCGGTCCGGGGGAATACCCATATGCTGATTACGAGAGAGGAGCCAGGAAGAGAATCTCTCATGTGGAGAAGGAGTTGAAGGACGTAAATGCGAAAAGCAAGACTCTCAGGGAACACCGTAGAGAGCGTGGATTCCCGATAGTCGCTTTAGCAGGTTACACTCAGAGCGGGAAGACGACTTTCTTCAACAAGGTGGTTTCTGAGCACAAGGACACTGGGCTTGGGCCTTTCACGACCTTGTCGACCTATGCTCGGAGAGTAGACTTTCAAAACGGTGCAGATGCCTTCAGCTTTATTCTGATAGACAGTATCGGTTTTATCGAAGATATGCATCCCACAATCCTCAAGGCTTTCAACACCACTCTAGGCGAGATCACTGATTCTGATCTGATTCTCCTCTTCGTAGACATTAGCGAGGATGAGGAAATAGTGTTCAGGAAAATTACGGCGTCGAACGACATACTGAAACGAATCGCGCCGAAGGTGCCAATCGTTGTCTGCATAAACAAGATTGATCGTTGCAGTGATGATCAGCTTCAGGAGGGAACCAAGTTGGTCTCACGAATCTTCCCTGGGGTCCCTCACGTCGTTCTCAGTGCTCTGAACGGAATTAACACGGAAGAGGTTCTGCGTTTGGGCTACCAGCATCTGAGCAGCGGAAGCGCGCCTGAAACTCTAGAGTTGTCAACGTCATCATAGTAGATTCAGCCAAACCCTAAAATTCTTCGTTGCCATACCAAGTTATACGGTCATCCTAGTTGGAATTACGCAAACTACAGCGAACCCCAGACGGCACCTATCTTGTCACGATTCCGAAAGCATGGGCCAAACGGGTCGGGCTCGACGCCGGGTCCGTCGTCTCATACGAAGAGCGCCAAGACGGAAGACTCCTGCTCTCACCCAAGATCGACGAAGAGAGAGCCCCCCTGGAAGTGGTCCTGGATGCCTCGCCGTTCGTCAGGCGAGAGATTATTGAAAGATACTTGCTCGGCTACGACATTATCAGAGTCCAGTCAAAAGAGACACTCTCTCCCGATATTCGAGATGAAGTAAGACGGACAACCAAGCGTCTAGTGGGGCTGGAAGTGTTAGAGGAGGACTCGAAGAAAATAGTTCTCCAATGCCTTGTCGAACCCTCGCTATTGAACCCCGAGCGGATTCTGCGTCGTCTTGAGATGCTGTCCATGCCCATGCAGCTGGACTCAGTTCAGGCATTCGTCTCGTCCAACGGAGAACTGGCGAAGGGTGTAGTGGAGAGAGATGAAGAAGTTGACAGGTGGTACTTCCTGTTAGTCCGGCTTGTGAGGGCTGCAATCTCCGATACTTATCTTCTCGAGAAGATCAAGGTCTCCTCGGTCGACTGCTTGGACTTTCGATTGCTGGCAAGCTATATCGAAACCTTCGCTGACTACTCCGTGACAATCGCTGAGAATACCCAGGATGGTGTATCCATCCCGAAAGAAGAACAGGGATTGTTAGAGAAGATTGGGACGTCAGTGAACACCATGTACCGAGACGCAGTCGGCTCAGTCCTCTCACGAGACCTCAAACTAGCGTCATCGATAGCCCTCCGGTTCAAGGATACCAAGAGGCGGTTGTCCGAGGCAGAGCAACTGGTCGCAGGATCCTCAAGGCCACTTGTAAATCATTTGGTAGCAGTCACGATCGCGTTGAATAGAATGTGCGAAATTTCAGTGGACATTTCAGATCTGACGATCACACGGTAAGCACGCGAAACAGGCATAGTAGAATAAGTCCCTCTCCAGACTAAATAGAGCAGTCCTATCGGGAAGTATCTGTATGTCTGAAAATCTTCGCGATGCAATAGGAGTGATATTGGAAGCAGGTTTTCAGATAGAATCGGACGCGTTCAAGACCCTGGTCCAGTTCGGCCGCGCAGAGACCCTGAGGCCGCTTATTGATGAAGTGTTGAAGGTGGCAGGCTCTGTTGAGCCTAGGCCCTTGTTCATCAGCTCGGACCTTGTGTTGAAGGCGGTCGAGAAGCTAGAGCTGATTGGGAACAGGCAACCCGAGGCAGGGACAAGCCTCGGAGCGGAGCGGCGTTTTGCCCAGGAGTACGAGGCGCGGCTGGAGGTCGTGTTTGATCCGACCGGAAAGTTGGGGACGACAGGGGTTTTCGACGATTTTCTCCACTACTTCCGTAGCCGGTTTGAGAAAATGAGCGCATTGTTTCGCCAGAGAATCGACACTCGGAGCGGTGGGACGATTGCCGACGCGTTGGCTTCTGGTGCGAACGGTCGGGGCCGCTTCGTCTGTATGGTGGTGGATAAGCGGGAGCGGGATAATCGGATCTTTCTGACGGTCGACGATTATGATGAGGAGGCGGTGGTGCTAGTGACTGATGCTAATCCGTCTTTGTGGCAGACTGCGCGGCGTTTGTCTCGTGACCAGGTCTTGTTCTTGGAGACTCGGAAGAGTTCTGGGAAGCTGTTAGTGGCTGAGAATATTGTCTTGCCGGAGATTCCTGAACATCGTCCGGGCCGGGCACAGGAGGAGGTCTACGCTGTTCTATTATCAGATGTCCATGTGGGAAGTAAAGTCTTCATGGAAGACGAGTTCAAGCGAGTCTTGGGCTGGCTACGGGGCCAAGTGGGTGATCATAGCCAGCGCGAGATCGCGGACCGGGTCAAGCATGTAATAATCGGCGGCGATCTCGTGGACGGGATTGGAATCTATCCGCGCCAAGAAGTGGACCTGAAGATCCCGGATATCTACGAGCAATATCGTCTCGCCTCAAAATTTGTCGAGGAAATTCCAGAGCACATGGAAGTCATTCTGATTCCTGGGAATCATGATGCTGTTCGCCAGGCGTTGCCCCAGCCGAGAATCCCACGGGATTTTGCTGGGCCCGTCTACGAGGGTCGGAAGGTTGTGTCTCTGGGTGATCCGTCTGAAGTACGCTTGGACGGTGTTGATTTTCTGCTCTTTCATGGGACTAGCTTGATGGATATTATTAGCGCGGTTCCGGGTTTTGATTATCGGCGTCCGGTGGAGGTTATGGAGTATCAGCTTCGTGCGCGGCATCTGGCACCGGAGTATGGGAAGAACACTCCCATTGGACCAGAATTGGAAGATTGGCTTGTAGTGGAGCATGTCCCGGACGTGTTCATCTCGGGCCATGTTCATGTGCCCGGCTCGGGTGCATACCGGGGGACGACGATTGTTAACGGTGGCGCATGGCAGGGACAGACGGACTACCAGAAACGCATGGGACTGGTGCCACAGCCGGGATTGTTGCCCGTGATCAATCTACAATCGTTGCAAGTACGCATGATAGACTTCCGTTCGGGATAGCTCGTTCTTTACGAGAGCTCTTGAGCAGATCGCGGTCCTCCGTCTTCCAGAAATTGTGCTAACTGCGGAATAGTCGGGACTGAAAGTAACTGAATGTTGAACGGCGGATTAGCGAAAAGCTTGTGCGGCGGCGCTGGAGAAAACGATACCCGGGAGGTCTAGAATAGTTAACGGTTTTTTTCACTGTGAAAAATGGTTGTAGGTGAAACTATCACGGGTTTGTTCGTGGTGTTGTGAAACTGAGTTCTGAGATGGGTTGCTCTATTGATTATCTTTTCGAGATGGAAAGATTTGTAGATTGGAAGAGTTTCGATGGAGAGTGAAGCCGAGAAGAGTCAGGATGCGTGGCTGAAAGTGGTTGAGCGGTTCAGCAAAATATTGGGGGAACAATTGGAACAGGAAAGAGCTAGACCAGATAGCGATGAGGAAGCGATCCGGGACATTGAGCAGACACAGCTCAAACTCTTAACGCTCTGGAGGAAGCAGCTCCCCCGCCCGCGAGAAAGCTCGAAAGCAGAGAGCAAGACCCGGTGGATAAGAAGAGAGCCTGAGACGACTCCACAACAGTCTAGTGTGGGCCAACTAGCCTGAAACAGGCAACCATTTCCTGCCTTGTTTCGCGGGTCATCATGTTATGGTTATAGAACGCTTATTCGCGCGACAGGCTCAAGCCCACTTGTAAACGAGGGTCCTAGGGTTGCCGAACGATGGCGAGAGGGGCGAGATGTACGCCGAGCTTGAGCGGGCGTGCGACGAGCTTGACAAAACCCTCGAGATGCTCAAGAAAGCAGGCTATACCCTCCGCGAGTTCTCCAAAGTCCTAGAAGCTGACCCTACTGGGATACTGATGACCCACTACCCAGAAGGCTACATGATCTACCCAGACGAGATCAACAAGACACCATGGGACTATCCATCACTACGACCCATTGTCGACTTAGACTATCTCATCGAGCTCCTGAAACGTGCTAGACAGCTAAGGCGGGCTAAGATGGACATCGAAAGACGACTAGGAAAGAAGCTCGTACCATTGTCCTAATCAACTTCACCGAACGAAGATCTCGATATACCGTCGCCCGAGGCACCCGGCGCCAGAGAGTAAAGTCTATAATTCTCAAGCATCCAGTTTCCCCCTTGAGTGTTCAGGAGGCACTCTTTCGTATGTGTAAACGTCCAAACATTTCAAAACCAACCGTCGCAGTAGCCGCCTCCGAACTAGCCACTAGCGGCTAGCGGCGTACTGGCTCAAACTCCCCTGTTTTTCTCTGCGAGAATGCGCGCCTTAATCGCTGGATTTTTCGAGAATAGTCTCAGCAATTTTTCCCTCTAAACAATTCCAGTTCGGTACTCAAGCAGGCTTTAGACCATACGCGTTTGTGAAAAGCCAGTCAAGAACCTGGAGAACTTCGGGAGTAATTTTGCACCAGAGATGAATTCCACCCGGCAGGCAGTCGATCCGACCGTTCGAGAATTGGGCTTTGAAACCGTCCTGGTTGCGCATCAGCGGCTCAAAACGAAGAGGCTTCAGTTGTTCGAAGACTCTCTTGACATCCTCCTCAGAAAAGGGATAGAATTTCTCTTGTCTTCTGTGGACAAGAATCGAGAGGTCTTGGTGTCCCAGATCTTGCATTTGTAGTTCGAGGTGTCCCGGTGGGAAGTTGAGCTGGACAACAATCCCGTAGCGTTGTCCCACCTCATAGGCGATCCGATTGATTATGACGAACGCTCGAAGCTTATCATTGTCGACAAAAGGCGTGTACTCGTCGCGTCCTGCTTCGAGGCTTGACCAAAGGTCCCGTACTATCCAGCTCAGTCATCCTCAGCCCTCTCGAGCAGGACCCGTCTAAGGCTAGGTAGAAAGCTCGAATTCGGCACGACATACTCGAAACCGATTTCGTCAGCCTTCTTCTTCAATTCAGTCTTGATGTGAGGATATAGTCCGAAGAGACGAGTGTTGAACTTCGTCTTCAGCTCGCGCGCTACGGTAAATGGATCATAATCTGTTGTGGATAGATCTATGATGACTAGTTCCGGGCGGTTGTCGGCAACGAGTCGTCTCAGCTCGTCAGGTGCTGTTCCGAAGAACGGGTCTACTCCGGTTTGTTTTGCGAGCTCCGCTATGCGCGAACGCAGAAACAGGTCCGAAGTGGCCGCAACAACTCGCAAGGCTCTACGCTCCCGTCTTTCGATAAGAGTGTTATAGAACCATTTTCTCAGATGGAGGCTGCAATCGCCATGTCTGGAAGCCCTTCGTTCGCCGGGCGTGACATCGTCTCAATCCGCGATTTTTCCCGAAGGGAGATCGATCGCGTCTTGGACATGGCGGAAGTGATGGAGCCGCTTCTCAAAAAGGGGTCCGAAATGCTTCACGGCAAGATAATGGCTACACTGTTTTTCGAAGCGAGCACCCGGACTAGGCTGAGCTTCGAGTCGGCTATGACCCGGTTGGGCGGGACAGCGCTCGGATTCGCAGAGACAAAAGGAACATCGGTCGAGAAGGGGGAGAACCTGGCGGATACTGTTCGGGTGACAGAAAAATACGCGGACATTCTAGTGATCAGGCATCCGCTCGAAGGAGCAGCGCGGATGGCTGCAGAATTCGCGTCTGTCCCGGTCATCAATGCAGGGTCAGGGGCTGAGGAACATCCGACCCAGGCGCTCCTAGACCTTTACACGATTAGGAAGGAACTTGGAAAGATTGACGGGCTAACTATAGGGCTCGTCGGCGATCTAAGATATGGTCGTACGGTTCACTCGCTAGCATATGCGTTATCGCTCTACAAGGTGAAGCTTGTTCTGATCTCTCCAGACATTCTCCAGATGCGGAAAGAAGTCGAGGAAGAGGTGTCGAAGAAGATTGAGGTAACAGAGACACCCTCCCTCAAGGACCATTTGCGAGAATTGGACGTAGTCTACATGACACGGGTCCAGAAGGAACGGTTCGCGGATCTGCAAGAATATGAGAAAGTCAAAGGCTCTTATCGCTTAGTCGGAGAGGATCTGAATAAGCTCAAGAAGAACTCGATTGTCATGCACCCGCTACCGCGAGTTGACGAGGTGGACCCGAGCGTCGATTCGTCGCCGCACGCGAAATACTTCCAACAAGTCGCGAACGGCGTCGTTCTCAGAATGGGACTGTTAGGACTCGTCTTCGGAACCCTCTAAGAGTCAGCTGGTCCATTCCGCCGCAATGATTTGTCCTCATCCAAAAGGGGCAATCCTCTGCTCAACGTGTATCGCAACCAATAACCTGTCACCAGCGATGTAACAATTGCTATGAGGACAAGCGCGACAAAGAACGGTTCCGAGATCAATCCCGCGCTGAAAGCGACTGTTGCAAGAACTATTCCCGGTCCTCCCCTAGCGTTCAAGCCGATGGCAAGATTGGCACTCGATAACCAGCTTTTCCTCATGAGCTTGCCAACTCCAAGCGCGCCAGCGATCTTCAGGCCGGAAGATAGAAGGAGGAAGCCGAGGAAGATGACGATATCGAATTGATGGATAAGATCGAGTTCAAGGCCCACTATCGCAAAATAGGCTGGTGTGAAGAGTGCTAGGGAAATTTTCTTGATGCTTTCAGTTGCTTTGGCGAACGTGTCTCGGGGGACTGTTCCGATCGCGATGCCCGCTAAGAACGCACCGAAGACTATGTTGACGTTCAGCAAGGCTGCCGCGGCGACGAAGAGGAAGAGTAGGAAGATGGCGAATCTAGAATGAGACAATTCCAGAAGGATCCTTCCCCTTGAAGCGCTAAACCATCGTAGTGCTCGAGGCACGATCAGCAATCCCGTAAGGAGAAAGACAGCAGTCAGCGCGATCACGGTGGCTATCGAATAGGTCGATGGGACCGAAGCTCCTGCGATGCCGGTCGCTATTGCAAGTCCTGCGTAGAGGATGCTGTCTTCGACGGTTGCTATTGCCAGAACGATTCTGGCGTAGCGGGTGTTCATTATTTTGAGGTCGATGAAAATCTTCGAAATCACAGGTATCGATGTGACTGCTACCGCGATGCCGATGATCAGGGATAGTGAGACTGGGTTGCTGTTCGGACCCGCGTATGAACTGAAGTTGTACACTCTTGAGATTCCGAGTCCTATCAGGAAGGGAAGTATCGTTGCTCCGAGTAGGAACGCGGTCGCGGTTCGCTTGTCTTCTTTGCTGAACGTCCCATGGATCTCGACTCCCGAGACGAACATGAGCAGGAGCAGTCCGAACTCGGAGATCAGGAAGAGAAGTTGTCCTTCTGATGGATAGGCTGAGAACACCCAGTTCTCAGTGCCGGGAAAGAGATAACCGAAGACTGTTGGGCCTAGTATTAGTCCTCCGAAGATTTCGCCGATGACTCGCGGCAACTTGATCTTGTCGAAGAGAAAGGCGAAGACATGAGCCGCAAAAAGGAGGAGAACGAGGGCAACGAAAAACCGCGCCAGTTCGAGATTACTCAGGGTTATTGTTTGGGCGAGAGTCAGGGCTCGGGTCCTTCGCTTACGAAAAATCGTATGGAATAATGCGGTCTAGGTCTCGCTTTCTCGCGTCTGACATCAGGTCTACGGGGCGCATGTTTCCGCCCAGCTTCGCCAAGACTGTCAAATGTTCGAATCCGCAATTCTCGCATCTCGCCCGAACTCCTACGCTCGTGTTGTAGCATCGTCGACACCTTGAGTAGAACGAGGAGAACGTGAAGTATCGGACCCCCGCCTCTGCCAACTGTTTTGAAGCTCTGATTAGAGAAGATCTGTCGGCCTTGTGTCCTATCAAGAGTGGGAGTATCGAGCCTCCGTCGAAGATTCTCTGGAGTTCTCCTTCGATAGTCGCCCTAGTTGCGATCGGAACTTTCTGGGTAAGTGGAATTACAGGTACGTCATTGTAGTACGGATATTTCTTGGACCCTTGATAGACCACGGTTGAGAACCCGTACTTCTCGGCATCTATAGAGGCAAACCGCGCTGCGGCCTCGGGTGAGGCATGGACTCCAACTCTTATTCTGATATCACGAGCGTCAGCCTCTGCTACTGCTCGCCGCGCAGCCTCGACGATCTTCCCGGAAAAAGCTGCGCTTGATTTCTCCCAGATATCATTCTGAGTGTGATACTTGACCGCCTCCGCTAGTCCAAGCAAACCAATCTCTCCGTGTGCTCTTTGTGGGTCGTAGTAGTTTGCTCCGTTTGCTTGCCATGCTAAGAGTGGTAAGACTCCTTCAGACACCCTATCGTTGATAGCTTGTTGTTTGAGTTGCAGAGCCTTTACTGCTTCCAAGGTTCCAGCCTGGACTGCTTGTAGGAGTCGCTCGTCCTTTCTTGAGGATTCGTAGGCAGTTCGGGGTAGGTTAAGCTGGACGGTTCCCACAATGGCACCTGCGCCTTTCGTCCAGTCTCTGTCCTCGGCAAGAATCGGTCCTTCGGATGATGTCGAATAGTTGTGCTCGAATGGCTGGATGAGAAAGTTGGGAACCGAATATTTGGCTGAACTTTCGAATGCGAGGTTGAGAAGCTCGTCGGTGGATTCCATCTTACGATCGTGGGTCCGTACGATGATTGATGGATTTAGGACGGGCTGTTGACGCCCGATTTCTAGGCATGCATCGATTATTGTTGTGAAAATCTCTTCGGCTTCTCTTGAAAAGTCACCATAGATTCCTTCACTCTTTCCGCTTGGACCAACCGCCTCGAGGTTCTGAAGATGAATCGGGACCTGGTGATCGAGGCCTATCGAGACTCGGGCTGGTATTGTGTTGGAGAGTCCATCCCAGTTGAGGTCATTGATGAACCGCGTGATTGCTTCTTGGACCCGCTGGCGTGGAAGTCCCCTGATGAATGGTGAAAGGATGATGTTGAAGTGGTCGAAGACCTGTTCGCTCGAGACTTCACGTTCGGCGGCTCGAACAATCTTTAGCAGGGACCCGAGAGCATCTTCAAGCGACGAGGGAGGACTAGTGGAGGGGGCTCCCTTATGGAGGAAGAGCCTCGCTTCATGGAAGAATATGCTAGGTTTCAGGAACCATGATGATGCATTTTCGAGATGTAGTTGTCCGGAAAGATGAGCGTCGACGGTGGCTCTCGGGAGACTGTTCATCAAGACGTACTCTTCAGTGACTCTTTGTCCAGCGGATTGTTGGACCCAGCTCGCGTCGAATTGTTTCTGACCAGCCTCGCGTAAGAGGACTGTTACGTCGTTAACGGGCAGTCCCAACCGGGTGAGTTTGTGGCGATACTCCTCCAGTTTTCTCTCGATAAGAATAACGTTGACCAGTTCTCGGACTAGTGGGCCGCTTAGGTAGATGATCCCGAATTTGAGGAGTCTGTCTTCAGCTTCTGCAGCGACCTCGTCTGCAAGGGTTTGGGGCATTCCCGCCTCTGTTAGGAGGGACCGGGCGATCCTGGTGCGGTCGAACTCTTCGATAGTCATGCGGGAAGTACGGACGAACATCCGCCCACGTTTTACTGCAATGTACTCCTCTAGGTCACGGGAGAACTCGACGAGTATCTTCCCAAGATCAGTGATGCTGTACTTTTTCGTGCCTTTTTCGATCGAAATCAGGCCGGCCTTCCCTAGCGTCTTGAGATGGTAGACAAATTTGCCTGCGTCCCGTACGGGATCGAGCTTGACCTCGTACATCATTTCCGTGTAAGGGAGCGGGCCTTTCGAGACGAGTAGCTTGAGAACATGCAGCCGGACGGGCGCGGAGGCAGCGTCGAGAACGTCAGAGCTGAAGCGTTCGTAGGATCGCTGCAAGAAAGGGTCCTTCGCCTCAGCGGGCGACCCCTGTTTAAAAAAGTAGTGTGAAACTACTCGATGATTTTCAGGTTCTTCAACGGGACCCAGCCTGTTTCATCGGTCATGTTGGTGACCCAGGCCCAACCGCTTTCGACTTTCTCTATTCTGACTATCTCGCCCTCCATCACGGTCACTTCGCTTGCTTCGTAGTTCTGTTGTGCGACCGCACTGTCAGCGCCTATCTTGATACTGTTTTCCGGGACCCATCCTTTCTTCCCACTGTGGCTTTCACAGAACACCCATCCAGGCCATTCCACATCGATTCGCTTCACTATCTTTAGCTCGTCGCCGGTTTTCATGATTAATGGATCAGGATACTGCTTGTCGTAGCTGATGGCTACTAGCGCCATCGTCCCGGAATCGCCCTGCAAACGTAACCATGAGAGATATGGGTCCAGAGCTATTAAACTGAGACGGTTGTGAAGGGTCTAACCTGCGCCATGGGACCCCTCTGGTGTTGTCCCTTCTATAGCTGGATGGACAGTTGGGGGAGTGTCTGATAGTTTGGCTCGATCTCTGTCTTGGTCCATTTGGGAATTAGGTTGTCGACGGTCTTCAAGTATTCCCTGCTGTCGTAGCTCCATCCTTTCTCGTCATTGTATTCTTTGTGGGAGAATGTTTGCGATTCGATGGTCATCGGATCGATGACCAGGTAAGAATAATTCGTGAGAACTCCCTTCGAGACCAGCAATGAAAGGAATGCGAATAGGTTGCTGACTTCGACTTGGGGCAAGTATATTCTCACTGTCATCGAGTTGAGTCCTGTTATTCGAGAATAGCTCTGGACTATGGGAAGATCAGGTAGTGCGTTTTCAACAGCTCGCATTGAGCCTTCACTCTTGAAATCTAGCCGTGCATCTATGAGTTTGGAAATTTGTGGGGCAAAGGGCAACAGGTCGATCACGTATTCCTGTACGAGACCGCGTGCGACCAGCTTGTCGAAGCGATATTTTGTTGCGGGTAAAGTAAGTCCGAGAAGCTTTGACAAATCCGCCAGGGTCGTTCTTGCATCTTTGGCAAGTTCCCTTAGAATTACAAGGTCTCGCTTATCGAAACTGTCCGTCTGAGTCGACTGTCTAGTTGCCTCGGTCTTGGCCCGAGTTGTTGTTAGCTTGTCGAGCCACCCTCTCCAGTCGAACTTCCACGAATGGTCCTTCGGCTTGAAATAGTCAAAGTTCGTCAATGGAAAACCAGCATCGCCTAGCCAGTACACACGGTATTTTTTGATAACCCCACGTTCGACGAGCTGTTCGAGATACAGCTCGAAATCATGCCGGTTCGGCGTAGGGACGGCATGTTGCGAATAGTATCCGTTAGTGTCCCCTAGGCAGCGGGCGATTTTCAGCCAGAAGCCAGGAACCTTGAGCGCTTCCCTTGCGAAAACCTCTTTGCCAGGATGAGGAGTTGCCAGAACGACTGCGCGGCTCAATCCGATCTTCGAATAATTTGGATAAACCCAGGTCTTTAGAACTCCCTGGCTCTCAAGTTTCGTCACACGATTATAGACGGTAGTGTAGGGTAACTTGGCCTTCCGGGCGATTTCCAACAGGTTTCTCGGACCATGTTGTTTCATGGTTCTCAAGATCGTCACGTTTTCCTCGTCAAGGAGAGAGACTATTCTATGTACACTGTCAAAGTAGTCATCTGCACTGATCGTACTCAAGGGAAGTTCTGAACGAGCCGCAGGTCCTGTGCTTTTCAAGCTTTTCGGATAGACGCGGATTGATCGGATCTGTGAAACTGGGAAATTTGGGGTTTAGACGCAAGGCAAAACGCCGGCTAGGACACAATAAACTAACGGGTTTCACAATGCTCGATTAACAGATTGCACAAAAACGCATCATCATCGGGTCACATGACGAGATTGGTTGCCCAAAACTCTACGGCCGCCTGGACTCGGTTGGACCCAGTCAGCCCAAGGATTTAGGCGGAAAGGAATGGCAGGGTCTCTGAAGTTGGGAACCCGCAAAAATCGCCTTTCTCTGCTCGAATCCTTATTCTTTGCCCGCGGGTAACTTAACGTTAGGGGATAACTATAAAACCGCTACATGGGCTACCTTTAGAAGTCTAGAGCTACCATGGGAAAAGTAATGGTCTCTTTGACTGATGAAGCCGAGGATCTTGTGAGGACTGAGGTAGACAAACTCTACTACGGAAGGACTGGGGGATTCAGCATTTTCTTCGAGAAGCTGATCCGCCAATACTTCAATGGAAACATGAAAGACCCTGCCGGAAAAAAGCTAAGATAGCTTAGCTTGAATCCGAGCCATCCATGTCGTCTCAAACAAGATAGTTCGAGAACTAGTAGCCAGAGATGTCCCTCCGAGGTTTGCAAGGTTAATTGAATGGTTTATTTGTGCAACCAAATCCATCGCCGCTTTGTAGGGGCGGTGGTCCAGACCACCATAGTGGGGACAGCTTGGTCTAAGATACCTGGCTCGGGCCCAGGTGATCGTGGGTTCAAATCCCACCCGCCCCACTATTACAATCCTGCCGTTTCCAAGGAACGGCAAAACACACATCGTTTCACATCCGATCTAGCCTTCGTTTCGGACTCTATGCGCCTCCTCAGAATCTTGAATTTTGCAAGAGACGTTATCTGATCATATTACAGTCTCCTACCGCTGGTCGTAACACAATCTTCATCCTCGTTGTTTTCCTCTTTTCATTTTGTTAAGCCGCTTCAGGCTGGCTGGCGAACTATTCGCGAAACGGATCCACGAGGGCACTGTTGGCACTGCTTGTACTAGCAGCAATGCTCATGGTTGAAGCTGTTCCAAGAGTGAGTGCTGTGGAGAGCTTCTCTCTCACTACTAACCCGGGTCGTACCCTGGAGGGAGACCCTGTGGGAATTGGCCTAACGCTTAGTGTGACCAACGCTATGTATTCTGTTCCGACGCCCTACTCTTTCGTCTGGACTGTGACCGACCCTTCAGGAGCATCCACGACTTACACACAGAACATGGTGTCAACACAGCCTTCATGGTCCCTTATGGCATACTATCCGACCAACTTTACAGGCGGTGCTTTGAATCATGCCGGAATCTACGAGATCAGCATAGCCGAGACACTGCCGTCATCAAAGCCCGCTACCTCGGGTCAGTTTCAGATCGGACTCACATCTAGCATTAGTTATCAAAGAACCTATCCTGTATCGATCATCGGCGCCGGCTATGCTGCCTTTGAGAATGTGACAGTTAACC
This sequence comes from bacterium, assembly GCA_021323995.1. Lineage (GTDB taxonomy): Archaea > Thermoproteota > Bathyarchaeia > 40CM-2-53-6 > 40CM-2-53-6 > 40CM-2-53-6. The sequence continues at coordinate 33,949 of JAJPJY010000066.1, forward strand.
TGACCGGTGGGTCCAGCATTACCTCGGGATTTCCAACGTCAAAACTGGCTGACGCCGGAGGGAAATTCTCCTTGACATGGTATTCTCCGCCGAATTCCAGCCCAGGCAACTACACTGTCGCGTTGACAGGCAGTACCACAAAGAGTGCTGCAGACTCCCAATGGTTCATCCTCTATCCAACGAATGTCACGATCATAAACTCATGGACGAGTAAGATCATAGTTCAGAGAACACAGACGATCGAATTTCGGTTTAACGCCACTTATCTCAGTGGAATACCCGTGACGTCTGGAACATGCGTTCTGAACATTATAGAGCCAGACGGTTTGACCTCACATTCTGTAACTGCCCTCTACGATTCTGTCCTAGCGACCTTCAGAGCGAACTACACAACGACGCTCGCAAGTACTACGGGAGGTTGGACATGGAACATTGCTGCGGATAGTTTGAACGATGGTTCCGGGAATGGAGGTCCTCTCACACCGTCATCACACAATTTCAACATACAATCTGCCTCGTTCAGCGTCAACATCTTGTCTTACGGCTCAGTTTATTCTTCTGGAATGACTGTTCCAATATCTGCAGACGTCGTGATGCCCAACGGTGCTAACTTTACACAGGGAACAGTCACTGCAACAATTACCTCATCAGGTCGCCAAGTCACCGCACCCCTGAGTCTTGTGTACAATGCGTCTTCAGGAAGATGGTCGGGCGGCTACAAGGTCAACCCGAATGATCCATCAGGAACATGGCTCATCACAGTAAATGCCAACGATGCTTACGGAAATTCTGGCCAGAGCGGTGCCCCGCTCAACGTGAACATTACGGGAGCTCCCCCAGCCTCTCCGCCCGCCTGGTTCATGACTTGGAGCTTCCTACTGGTTGTACTTGTTGCTGCAGGGATAGGTGTCGGAATACTAATCTTGAGACGGAAAGAGGTGACTCATCGAGAGGTCAAGCTTGACGTTACTGCGATCAAACATCAAGCTGACCAAGTGAAGGGTGACGATTTCCTGCAGTCAATCCAAGCACAGTTGAAGAAGCGAGCAGAGCGAATGGCCGCAGAACATGACGCGGCAGAGAAGGAGAAGCCATGACTAGAAGCATAGCCGTACACTCCTACAAAGGAGGCACTGGAAAGAGCACCATAACCGCCAACGTAGCCGTCGCCTTAGCCCTGAAAGGCCGCAGAGTAGGAGTAATGGACATGGATCTAGAAGGCCCCGGCCTACACGTTTTCTTCGACATCGACCCAAGCGATTTGAGGTTCACTCTCAATGACGTCCTAGCCGGTGTAGCTCCCCCCGAGGCTGCGTGCGTCCGCATGAGCGAAAAGATGAACCTCAACGGTGGAGAACTCTACTACAGTCCCGCAAGCGTCCGCTTGTCAGAGATAATGAGAACCCTAAAGACCGGCTACGAAGTGGACATGTTCGAGAATGCGATAAAGCGTCTCCAAGAAAAGTTCGGCCTACACTATCTGTTGATAGACACCCATCCTGGAATAATGCATGACACGCTTCTCGCCCTTGGCGTCTGCGACCATCAGATCATCGTGTCTAGAGTTGATCAGCAGGACATATTCGGAACGGGGGTCCTGATCGAAGTGTCCAGCTCGTTCGAGAAGCCGGTCCATCTTGTTCTGAACATGATTCCTCCCGGAGTGAAAGAATCGGAAGTATCCAAATTTGCAAGGGTAATTGGCGCCCACTTCACAACCGAGATGGCAGGATGGCTGCCGTGGTCGGAAGAGGTTATTGGCTCCCTAAGCAGGTCCGTTCTGACATTGAAGCAGCCGAAACATGCAATCTCCTTAAGATTCCGCGCGCTAGCCGAGACCATTGAAGGCTTCGCATAGGGCTACTTGAAGATCCAACCAGTTTCCTTAGACCAGAACAACAGATCAAGATCTGCCATAGGTATTCGTATCTCTGCGGAAAACCGTCGCAGTTTCTCCTCAATCTCTAGGTAGCGTTTCTTTGTCAAGGAAATCGGTATTTCTGGAATGATTCCGAGACTTGCCAAGTTGCGCAGAATATGTCGGTCCAAGATTGCGAACCCTTCTCCAAGTCCTATGTTTCGGAGGAAATGGCTGGCTTCCTTGTAGCCTAGTCCCTTGACGTTCTCGACCAGCCATTCGCGCAGTTCGAAAGGGTTGTAGAAGCTCTCGATCTTCGCCTTCAGTAGAAGACCTCCATCCCTGGTAAACATGTCCCTAGCCTCTACAATGTACCGCGCCTTGCTCTCTCCAAACCTAACCTGGTTAAGATAGGGTCCGAGATCGGCTGGCGTGCCTTTCAAGAGAAGTTTTTCTTGTTTTAGCTTTGAGACTGCGGCCCAGCACACCTTGGCAGATGATTGAGGGGTTAGGAGACAGAATGCAAGTTCGCCGAAGACATCTTCATCGCTCCACTGCATTACTTGTTTGAATTCCGACAGCCGCTTCCCAATCGCGTCTTTCCTCTCTAGATACAACGATTGAAGCGTCTGGATCTGATCCTCAGAACTTCCGACCGTCATCTGTGCGCTAGAACTGTTTGAGAACATCTGTCTTTTCCATTATTCTTGAGCAGTAGAAGCATCTTAGCCTCAGAGGATCTTGCCGTTCAACCATGAAAGTTGGCTCTACTGGTTCTCCCGCGTTCGAGACACATGCAGGATTGGCGCATCTAACGATTCCTCTTATTGAGCTCGGGAGCTTGACACGTGTCTTTTCGGCCACCTCATAGTCTCGAATAATGTTGATTGTTGCTCCTGGTGCGATGAGGGCTATCTTGTCAACCTCTCCTGGCTTCAGCTCCCTATTTTCAACCTTGACAATGTCCTTCTTACTATCTGTCTTTGATGGAACGTTCATTGCCACACTGACAATATCCCCCTCTCCTCCGCCGATCCTGAGAATTTTCAGAACGTCGAGGGCATGCCCGGCGGAGATATGGTCGATGACGGTGCCGTTCCGGATCTTTTTGACGTAAAGATCTTTGACACCGACCATCTTTGACAAGAGCGTGAATGATCAACAGAGGTCTACACTCTTAATTCCTTCTCCACTCCAACAGCATCGTCCCGATCCAAATGTTGTTGTGACACGATAGGACGACGGTGGATCCATAAAATTTGAAGCGTGAGCGATAGGCCCATACCCCTTCCTTTCCTCTGGAAACCTTACATTCGTTGCGTCCGCAGAGTCCTAACGATTTTCGTATAGTAAATTATCGGTTGCTGTGTATAGGACAGGCTAAATGAGGAATAATCGCTAAGGACCATCAGGAGTATTTCATACAAAGAACAGATCCAACCCCACTCCAACCATCACGAGACCGCATAGGAAACGCAGGGGTGGGCGGGATGGTTTTAGTGGGTCCAGTCGAAATGGTTGTACGAGAACCCTTAATTCCACTGGAACTATGATTCGAGAAATATTCTCTCTGAGGATTGTCTCGGCGTGTCACAGCAAGGTTTGGATCTTATCTTCGAACAAGTACTGTCTGGCGGTCAGATCTTCAGGGACAGAAATCTTCTCAGACACGACTACATGCCGGCGAGCCTTCCTCACCGTGAGGAACAGATCAAAAGGCTTGGATCCGTCCTAGCACCGGCTCTTTCCAAAGAGCGGGTGTCCAACCTTTTCGCTTATGGAAAGACTGGAACTGGCAAGACGATTGTTGCCAAGTTTGTCCTGGACAGGTTGCAGAAGAAGGCGAGGGACTATGGCAGGGCTGTTGATACGAGCTATGTGAACTGTCGGCTTGCTGGGACGAACTATCGAGTTATCGCTGATCTCTGTCGCGGCCTTGGCCAGGACGTGCCGTTTACTGGATTGGCGGTAGGAGAGTTGTTTGATCGGCTGCGGGAGGCTCTGCAGTCGCGCGGTTCCGCATTCCTTGTTGTCTTAGACGAGATTGACGCCTTGGTCAAGAGGAGTGAGGATGATAGTCTTCTCTACGAACTTACTCGGATTAACGAGAGACTGGATGGAGGGTGGATAGGCGTGATCGGGATTTCAAATGATCTTCATTTCAAGGATTTCCTGGATCCTCGCGTCCTGAGTTCTTTGGGAGAGGAGGAGCTAGTCTTCAAACCGTACACATCTGATGAGTTGTACGACATTTTGAAGGGTCGCGCGGAGCAGGCTTTCCAGCCAGATGTATTAAATGATGGCGCGCTACGCCTCTGTGCTGCCTTAGCGGCTGGAGAGCATGGCGATGCGAGGAGAGCCCTGGATCTTCTAAGAGTCGCGGGCGAGATAGGCGAACGGTCGAGAGAGAAGAATGTTCTAGAGTGTCACGTACGTATGGCGCAGCAGAAAGTGGAACACGACAGAGTGACGGAGGTCCTGTCCTCTCTGCCTCTTCATTCTAGAATTCTCCTTATCTCTGTGATGAATTTGGAGAGTTCTCGGAAGGAGAGTTCTGTAACGGGTGATGTGTACGAGGTCTATCGGGAGTTGTGCGGGGCTGCCGCGATCGAATCATTGACACAGAGGAGGATCAGCGGTCTCTTGAACGAGCTGGACATTATGGGTATCATCAACGCACGAGTCGTGAGTTTTGGGCGGTATGGTCGGACGAAAAAGATTCGTCTCGGGGTTGAGCCTCGCGTTGTGAGCTCGGCTTTTGGAACCGATGAGCTTGTGAAGGGGCTACTGGGGCATATGCCGCGTGGTCTTACAGGTCAGCACGTTCACTAGTTGCATTGGAATCGAGGACGGGCCTTTCCTTCCGAGAAGACTGGGCGGGACCAGAGCACCGTTAGTGGCAGTCAAGCTCGAGGGTCCCCATATGACCCGGGCTAGGGCCGGCTGGATCATTGTGGATGGCATGGACGGGACCGAGCGGGCTTTGGAGTTGTTGTCCTCCCGATCTATGATGCGCTATCCAATTCTCCTGGGAGGAGTGACATTTGGCGGTTTCAACCTAATTGATCCTCGACGGCTTCAGAAGAGGTTCAAGACCCCGACAATAGTCGTGGTAGGGTTTAGGCCGAATAACAGGGCTGTGAAACATGCCCTCGTAAAGCACTTTCCGGACTGGAGGAAGAGATGGGGAGTGATACGCTCGCTCGGCCCGTTACGGACCGTCCGGACTATGGCGAGCGAGAATCCCATCTTCTATGAAGCGTTTGGCTGTTCGAGTAGTGTTGCCAGGAAGATCCTGACCAGTTGGGCGTTGGTGTCGAGGGTTCCTGAGCCGTTGAGGGTGGCAGGGCTGGTTGCTAGAGGATTGTTTCCGGCACAACCTCTCGGCTGAATGCGTTGGTTACATGAGATTTTAGTCGTTCGCGGGTGGTGGTGTGGACCGTCCGCGGAGGTCTTCCGTGGACGGTCGGGAGGGAGTTGGAAAGTGTTGGACAGAGAGACTGGAAAAGAGAACAAGCTGAACGATTACTTCCGGAGACGATGCGTCAACTATGAGCGTTTTCTCTGTGACCGGGTCTGGGAGTGTGCTTTGTGTGCGAAGCAGGCTGGAAAGGTGCAGCTGGTTGAGATTTCTCTGCCGACTAAGGTTGAGGCTTTGAGGCGGAGGTGAAAAATTGGAGACTTTGAGAGAAGAGGAAGTTCTGGCGCTCGAGGAGGATCTGCTAGTGAGACTTGTGGAGCGGCTTACACCATTAGTCCAACGGGCGGCGGCGGACGCAGCTAAGACTGCTATGCACCAGTTGAGACTCGACCTAATGACACATATCAGCAGGCACGAGGACACTATTCGGCGACTGAAAAGGTCCGAGCAGGCGCTGAACCACGTCCCAAGTACGCGCTAGTGTCAGCGATCGGTCCTCCTCTGGAAGCAGTTGTTTGGTTAGAATATAGCGCGGCTGTCCCGTGAGAACTGAATAGGACCAAGGCTGGGCCTGAGGAAGGGTCAGATGCTCCTGACTATAGGATCATCCGTGACAGTTATGGCAGAGCGGAGTCTTGTTGATGACTCCCTTAGTGGTTACGCATTCGGTGCAAAGATGTTTTCTGCAAGAGTTGCAGAGACGCATATGTTCTTCGCATACGACCGCTCCACAGTCTTCGCAGACGGCTCTCGTTGGGCTCTCGCAGAGAGTACATTTCCGGGTCTCATCCCAGATCATCTTCCCCGTGGCGCCCTGCAGGATCTTCCGGTAGGCCCTGTTTCCAGCCTGAAGCTCAACCGTAACTATTGGAATGTGAAGAAGTCGAATGCTGGAAATAGTGACATCATCAGGATGAGCGTTCGACTCTTGCAGTAGGATATTCGCTACCTTGGCTCTGATCGATTCCTCGCCGGCAGAAGCGGGTGCTACGGTTACACTGTTCTTCATCTGCAGCTCCTGAGGAAGCTTAGGCATCGAACCGATCGAGGGCTCGATCTCTAAACAGTCGAGGAATAATCCAGAACCAGGTAGATTCTTTAATTGGCCTTCGAAAAGTCCAGCATCGCACTCCCGACCGTCCACTCCATCGAAAACGATTATGCCGCGCGCGATTTTCTTCTTGCTCTGCGCAAGAGCGAAGTCGGCAAAGTAGTAGGGGCGGAACTCGAGCTTCGGCATAGAAGCAAGACGGAGTGCCTTTCCATTCTCAAGACCATGCGCAAGAATCTGAGAGGCAACCGCCCGGGAGACTGGTAGGGTCCCGGGGACCCTGTCCCGTTCAGGAGGCTTGATCTTCTCGACGCGTTCCTTGAGTCTAGCGATGTCCCACAGCTCTACTCCATACTTTCTCGCCATGAACTCGGCGTCTCCCGTGAAACCTTTAGGTGAGACATAGATTCCACTTGGCAGCCCGCCATTCTTCAGTCTCATAGCGAAGCCTTCTACCTCGCGACCGTTCACTTGACGGTCGCCTTCCCAGCATTCAAAAGCGATTTTCTGGGTTTTTTTCCCCGATTTCTTTGAAGCGACTATGTCGACAACACGAGAATTCGACTGGTCCGCCTGAACGTTTTTCTCTACATCGAATCCTTCGATGCGACAGACGTCGCAGACCATGTCGACTACAAAATTGTTAGAGTCTCGACTGGTCTGAGCGGCCATAACCTATCCGCGGCCCCAAAATCGAATTTCGAGAGATATCGAATAAGCCTACTGTAACCAGACGAGTTCCCCAGCGACTCGAGTGCTGCTGAACGAAACTCGCGGGAGAGGGAGGAAGCGACTCCTGGAAGCGTTGCCAAAGCACATAGGCATGGATACAAGACAGTATCCGTTAGGACCTTGACTCGATCCGACACTTGGCAAGAAGGAACCCGACAATCTGTGAAGGACATTCTCGGAGACCCGATCATATCGAAGCTTCTCAGTCGAAGCGGCCTGACTAAGGCTCAGTTCGAAACGCTATTAATTGACCAGTTAGGAGATGATATGGCGAACAAAAGACTAACACGCGAAGAAATGGCACAGATCATGCGCAAACAAGGAGGAATCAGCCGCGGATCAATGAACAGGACCCTTAGGCAGGCGAGGAAGAATACGTCGGAAGCCATTCACACCATACTACTATTAGGGTATGGAGGACTGTTCGACAGCCCTAGCCTGGCCCCCTTCGTCGAGGCTTCCGAACAGTTGAAGAGCCAGACCGAAAGATTACTAGCCCCCGGAGAGGAAGATGAGAATACGTACCGAGCGAACATTGAGACTCTTCTCCAAAATCTTGAGGACGCCTTCAACGCGCTCTACGGAAAAACACGTGACACGTGATATGTGATGTCACGTCCCTCTCGTTCAACGTCACATTGTATCACGTCACGATAAGGCCACTGATCCCTCTTCTGAATACTAATCTGTGCGTGATCCTTGAGATTATGTCACCCGCTTGACGTCAAGCCGCAACTAGTCTGTCACGCGGTTATCACCCGTGACAGCCAAATCACAGGTCACGCAGCTCTGTGACAGTTAGTCTTAAATGCCGACAGGTTGCGTGTGACGTCACGCTCTAGGTGCGTGATGTCACACTTTTGCTTGGTTTCAAGTTGTCCCGTGGACAGGAAGAATCTGTTGGGGATTCTGGGAATCGTGATATTGCCAGGCTATTCTTCGACTCATTCTCAAAGCGCCTGGAAGGTGTAGAAACTGAAGTGCGACGGATGGAGTCAGAGTTTGAGAAGCTAAAGCTGTCGACCGACACGAATCAGATCTCTGACTTGGTTCTCCTCGAGAGGCTGCAAAAGTCGGAAGCCTTCATCAGAGAATCTCTAAGCTCCCTTAAGGTTGCGGTGGAGAAAGCTCTCGACACTGATCGGACGGGGTCCAATCCAAGTGCCGACGGATTCCAGAATGGGAAGGTAAGGAGAATCGAGCCGGTCGCCCCAAGGGAATTGGGAATTGTGTCGCGTGTGCTGTCTCCGACTGGTGAAATTGGTTCTCTTCCATTAATAACCACTCCTACAGAGCTGCAAGTGTTGACATTGCTCGTTGCTGAGGGCCCCAAGTCGGCGCCAGAAATTGGTCAAGCAGTGGGGCGTTCCCGTGAGCATACTGCTCGGCTGATGAAGAAGTTGTACGAGGAGGGTTACATCCGGCGGGACCAGACTCGTATTCCTTTCAGGTATTCGGTCGTAGATAGGATCAAGCAGGCTGCGAAGAAGCCTGGGGCTATGGACGAAGAGAAAGAACCGATTTCGGTTCCTCAACCCTGACCGCGTAACTGACCGCACGTCCGTTCGCTGTTCTGTCGAGGATTCCTCGGTCAGCCAGCCTTGTAAGATACGTCGACACAGTGCTTATCGGAATCTTTTCGGAGAACGAGGTCTCAAAGGCTTTCTTTGCCTCGAGTGCGGTGAAGCTTTTGTCTTTCAAAGTGGAAATTATTGTACTAGCAAGCCTGTCAAACTTGTGGGGAGACACGCTAAGGGCCGAGGCGGTACCGCGAGGAGTCCCTGCCATTATCTCCACTAGGTCTAGGAGCTTGCCAACCTTCTCGCGAGTAATCTGGCCGTCAACAGTGATGGAATGTCTCACCCCTTGGTCATCGTAGAATTCGAGTTTGAAACGGCGAGGCTTCACAACAGAATACTCCGGGGAGGAGTTTCACACTTCACCGTTCACATGTAGAAAAGAGCTTCCCTTATGCGAGTAACCATCGCAGTGAAAGCAGTCTGGTCAGATCGTCGTCATTTTCCAGTTCTTCCAGTGGAAAACCATGGCTGTACCCCATCGTTCCAATACCTGAATGCCCGGCTGTTGGTAACACAACACCCGCCCGTCCGGACTTCGTGGTTTTCGTGGAGAACAAGCATGGAGAGAGATATCTCCGCGAAAGGTTGGGTCAACCAGGCTACAGAAGCGGCTACTCAGACTATCCGTATCCGCGTACTCCGAGTATGGGCTACTGCCAACGGTTGGCTCAAGATAGACCACCCTTCGAGTGCCGATATCTACATGGCGGCAGAAGAAGGGGTCGATGAGATCAATTCGAACGCTGTAAGTCTCTACGACGCCGCGAATCGGATGCTGTCCTCGATGATGAAACGGGGATTAGGAGCATCCAACTCTGCCAGCTACTACCGGGGCAGACTAGCCGAGTTCATGAAATGGGCAAAGCTCGGTGTGGACGACACAGATTGGGACGTGTCGGTCAAGAAGATACACCGTATCGTCAGGGACGCTGGAAACCTCGACGCCAAGGGCGTAAAGTCGATGATCATCGGGGCACGCTCCAAAAAGGGCAAGGCCCTAGTCAGCTTCGTCGCGAATACTGGCTGTCGTCCGAGCGAGGCCCTCCTTACCAAGATTTCTGATCTTGACTTGACAAAGACACCAGCGCGTGTCCACTTCAGGGCAGAGATCACCAAGACCAGACGAGATCGATACTCGTTTCTCAGCACAGAGTGTATGAGCTTGTTGAAGGATTATTGGGGCGACAGAAAGACCGGCTACATCTTCGAGGGTCAGAAAGAGGGAACTCCAACCGACAAGTCGTCCGCTTGGGAGATGCTTCATCGGATCATCGAAGAAGCGGGTCTGCTGGGAGAGAAGGGCGAGACTGGCACTTTCGAGATCAAACCGTACACTTTCCGAGCTTTTGCCGAGGGGGTCATGACGACCTGTGGTATGCCGGAGAAATGGATCGACTGGTTGGTCGGGCACGGTTCAGGGGTCAAGGAACACTACCGACAGAGCGGAGTGTTCGACCGAGACATCGCCCCGGCTTGGCAAACAAAATGTAACTCAGCTTTCTGCTTCATGGCTGACACAGCTGAGACAGTCCTGAGTCTCAAGGAAGAATTAACGGAGCTGAAGAAGGGGATCGAAGTGGACAGGCAGATCATCGAGGAACAGTTTCTCAAACCGGGTATGAACGCCCCGAATCTTGGGGTCAGCACGCCACGTCCGAAGTTTGAGACTAAGAAGATCGACAGCTCGAACGAAGAGTCTCTGGAGAAAGCTGTGGCAGAGGGATACGAACCAGTGCCAGGACTGGCGGTCAACGGGCACATCTTCCTCCGGAGAAAAGTCGCATAGAGGGTTCCTGATTTCTTGACAACTTGTCTTAGCGGAGCGTTCGAATAAGGGAGGTGATCTTATGCAAAGGAAAATCGGACTAGTCGTTAGTGCGATCATCGTAGTGGCCGCGATCGGAGGAGTCTTCGGCTCTGGAATGCTGAGCCACGCACCACAGACGACTACAACTACCACGCCCAACGTGTGCTTACATTGCTACAGTCTATCGCTGGTCAACACAACTTTCCTGAGCAACTCTACAGCGAGACTTTTCTTGAACGCCACAGCCCACCCGTTAACAGTCTACTCTTGGGAGCTTTACAACAGCACGGGCCTAGTCAGCTACGGCAACGTCAGCATCAGCATCCAACACAACGAAGTCGGTGCTGTCTCAGTATACCCAATATCCGCACCCGGCGCATACACCGTTGAAGTAACAACCACAGATCAGACCGTGTGGGCGTACACTGTCCATCGGTTGTAGCCGCCTTTCTTAGGCTACGACTTCTTTCTTTGGCATCGGCCAACCTCGCTGTTCGATGATCCGCTTCGCTTCTTCTGCTATCTCTGGAGTCGCGGCTCGGAGGCCTTTCTGTCCGCACTTGCTACACTCAACAAAAGTTATTGGTTCCTTGAAGTCGAAGGTGCCGACAAAGTGGCAGTTGGGGCATTCGATCTTTTCTTGTGACATGGTTAGAACTTCTCGAAAGTGATCGTCGCTGTGTAGTCGAAACGACTGAACTTGTTTTGGAATCCGGCAGATGTCCCTACGCTAGTCGGGAAGTAAACGTCTGTCTTGCCTAGCCTGTTCTGTGTCGCAACGAAGCTGGTTGTAATGTCCACTTGTGAGTAACCCTGAGCCGCTCCCGGAGGGCTAATAGCTTGGAAAGCGTTGCCTTGGCCTAGACTGTCCCACACAGTAAGGATGTTTCCGTTTCCGTATCCGGTTGCTCCTGCACTGTTCAGAGCAAGCTGTGGGTAGAGGTTGTAGTGTATGTCGGGTTGATTTCCAGTCCACTTGACGCCATCTGAGCTGGTCGCTCCCGGTTCGTGCGATGGGTTCTGGTTCGCCCCGGATGTAACGATTGTAACGTCTGTACTTCCCGCAGACTGTGTGGAGAGAGCTATCCAGAAATACTGACCGGGTACGATTGGAGTCTGCGATAAGTCGAACTCTGCTGTGGTTGTTGTGGCATCGCCCACAGGTTTCGACGTGGGCAGTTGTCCGAATGGAATCGCGACGCTTGGGCCTTTTCTCTGTGGCTCTGCAGGTATTCCGACTTTGGCGGCTCCGAGGATGGCTCCTCCTAGCGCATACAATCCCGAGATACCGGATAGAACCCAGAGATTTGATGGAACTGGCCCGGAAGAAGCTGTGGTTGTGTCGGTGTAGATTGTGGCGAAGAGTGTAGAACCGGCGTTGTAGTTAGTGTCGCTTAGGTAAGCTTCAAAGTCGAATCTCAGCCGTCCGACCGACTGTGTTGAGAAAATGAAGCGCTGTGCATAGTAGCTGGTGTCATCAACATCGGCCGACCCACCAGTCCCCGTACTTCCTATGGAGTTGTTGACATCCCACCCGTCCAGAGAATTGAGGGAGTTCTGCTTTCCAGTCTGCAGAGCGGAGAGAAGCCTTGAGGTAGTCAGGGTGACGTGCTTGATGTGGGAAGTTTCAGCGATTCGGGTTGCCAAGTTTTTCTAATGTCTCCGACAGATACTTCTCGGTCTCAGCGAATACATAGTAGTCGTCTTGTACAAGCGCGAGTATCCACAGCTTTGCGAAATCGTCTTTGTCGAAAGCCCCGTCTTGTTCCGGTCGCCCAAGGACACAAACGAAATCGCTAGGGAAATACTGCCAGTAAACCCATAGCTCTGGATGGGCATCGGAGGGCATCAATCCTTGTCCTTCAGCTCTTTCAGTAGCTCGGGGCAGAGTAGGTGCATCTCGTCCTTGATGATGTACTTGCCGTGCGGGTCGCCCCAACATCCCTGACGTACGAGAGGCATTACATCAAGAGCAAAGTAGAACCCTGCCGCGTCCGAGACACGCTCGAAGTACGACCTAGTCCAACGGCGAAGATCAGCGCGAGCTTCTTTCTCCTCAGTGTCCAAGTCTCAGATGCCCCACAGTGAAGTGAAGAACAGAAAGTAGAAGGCTAGTAACCCGGCGATGCCCACAGCCAACAAGAAGCGATTATGAAGTTCCAAAGCTACAACCCCGCTCTTCTAAGAGTACGTTGGTAGCGTTTCTTCCAGTCGAGGCAGACGGTCAGGACGACCTCCACCGGAGGAAGACGCCAAGACTGTATGTACCTACTCTGTGCTTTCTTGTCCAAGTTCAGATATTTCCTGTACGGTTTAGTTGGAGGCCCCGCCGCTTGATGCAGAGAAAGTTGGTGTACCAAAATCTGCCTCGCCCAGCGGCGGAGCAACCCTACCCTCCCCAGAGCAGGGCTCAGGAATTGGGCGAGCTTGCTTGGTATACCTTGACGATATACCCATTAATCTCAAGAAAGCCAAAACCCCGAGCTTTGAGCTGTCGCTGAAACTCCGGGTCGTGCAATATCTCATCGGGCAGTTTGATTCGCTCCGGGAGACCTTGGCGTGGTTGGTTGACCATGATTGTACTACCTATATCCCCATACTCGCTGGGCTTGGAACCGGGCATATCTGGAGTAGCCGAGGTAGGGATATACCCACGTTAATTTGAGGATCGGCCGGACGCGGAGTTGAAGGTAACAGAAGTCCTACGGTAAGGGCCCATACCCTCGAGCCGTTTGACGCCATACACCCGTACGTTTCCTATAGAACGCCTTGGCTACGCTTCGGCTACTCGTAGATGTATACCCACAATATGCTAGCACAGTGCGCACGTGAGACAAGACAACACAAGACAGACAGGGCTCGTGGTAACAGTTGTATGTGCTGTATGTACATCGCGATACGTATCCTACTTCTGTTCTTGTTTAGCACGCGCTCGACGCCGCTTCTCAGTATCTAGTCGAAGTCTCCATCTACGTATGTGCTCTGGATCGTCGCACGCCTTCCTGACGTATAGACGCTGACAGCGTGCACATACCTTCGAAATAGATAGTGGTGACTTCTTGGGTAGCTCAGCGATGAAGACTTTGGGCTTCGGCTTCTCGTAGGGATAATCGTCAATTGGAAAGCTTCGATGGAATGGGCTGTTCAATCTTGAACCAGCAACCTTCGCCTTGGAATACTATGTGGACGCGCTTCAACACGCCGAACTCATCAACCTCTTGGTCGTCAACCAGTGGCTCACCATTCCACAAGGCAGTAGCCAACGACTGGTAGTCGATTGGTGTCTCTCCGCGCTTGTCAGGCAGATTCGCTTTCTTCATGTCGAGGAGGGTCTTCGTCCAATTCAGCAAAAGCTGGTTCTCGTCTGAGGTCAGCACGCTCGACTTGCCCTTCTCTGTGAGCGTCTTGATCTGGTCGTAGATTAGCTCAGCCAAAGCTGGGTCGGGCACGCCACTGACATCTATCGGATCGGATATACTCGGACTGAAGCTTGTTGAATGCTGTTTGTGTCTAGACACGTTCATGAGGTTCAGGTCTATACCAAGCTGTTGGGCGTAGCTGACTACATCTGACAGCGTCGAGCCTCCAGCTATCCGCTTGTCAAGCAATTCTCTGATCTCGTCGCTCTGACTACAGATACGGCAGAAGCGATTTGGTTCGTAGCCTGTCAATGCCTTCTTCTCCAAGTTCCTCTATCAACGCTTCCATCCAAGTAGACCTCACAGATGTCGGAAACTCTGCACGCTCTTTGATGACACCGATTACACGCGAACCATGATGACTTCAAGTCTTGGATTGACTGGTTGTCCACATGGAAATCCGCGATGCTCTCACAGCTTGGACATTTGGCCTCGAATACAAACTCTCCAAGCCAACGAATGACTTCGATCAAGTAAACATCTTCTCGACTAACTCGAATGCATCTTTGGCGTCGGAGAAATACTGTTTCGTAATCGGGTGATTGACTCCACGAATCGGGATTGAGTGCACGAGCTTGTCGATGCTCGTGTAGAGATTGTGCACGGCTACTTGTTGTTCGTTTGTGTTCATTCCCAATCGATCTCTGGTTCGGCGTGTACTCTTACGACTGGCTTTGGTTTCGGTCGATGTAAGCTGGCTTCTTGGACGAAGTCGTAGTTCGGTAGCAAGTATCGCCACAAGACCTGTTCAGGGTTTGCTAAGACTACGTTCATCGATGTGTTGTCTGACGTTGATGAGTATGCGATTTAACCTGGTAATGCACAAGCACAGGTTTCTTGCCAAGCGCGTACTTGTCTCTCTGTTCCTCAGCACACGCTGGACACATCTTCGATCCAAGGAGGCTGTCAGACGGGGAGTAACGAAGGCCGCACTCAGGGCACTTGACTGGAAACTCAGGCTTCGGCTCGGAGTGCGAACCGAGATACTCCCATTTTCTCGAGCCAAAGTTTCGATCCAGATCACGATCCATCTTTAAGCACTCGAACGTTGTCTGCCTCGGCTTGTCTGTTGTAATCGCTCGGCAGAGCCCGCTTGTAATCTCGGGGTTTGAGGTAGATTTGACCACCAATATGTACTTCTTCGAGTCTACGTTCGTTGTCCATGATTCGAGAAGCGTGCGACTTTCGATGTCCCAAAATTACCAACTCAGTTTGAGGTCAAGACGAGTTCGTAAGACGCGCTACCTCGTTGAGTAACCGTAAACGTCCATGCCGCGAAGGTTGCTCCAGCAGAAGACTTTGCTATCGCCATGATCGTGGTTCCCGCGCTCTGCAGACTCCCACAGGTTATGGTGACGCCTGCTTCCTTCGTTGGATATTTGACGAACAGGTCTTTGAGATTTGGATTGTTGGCACTCGATCCGACCGAGCCCGTTTCTCTCCAAATGCCCTCAATTACTACAGGTGTAGTCATGTCGTTTCACTTGTTATTACAAACGGCTCGTTTTCCTGCACTCGCACGAGCCCGAGCGAGTGGAATGTTGGTGCTGGATGACAGAACAGCACGAAGCAAGTATGAAAGTGCTGGCTTATTTATTCAGGAGTCCAGCTTCCTGACTGATTGGTGCGCGGATCAGTTCTAGTCAGTCGTGCCGCCGAATACAAACTTGTATCGTCTTCCGAAGATCGCGATACCTTCTGTTCTTGCAAACTGAAACTCGATCTTCCATCGGACGAACGTGACTCCGAACAGATTCCAGATGTGTTGGTAAGTGTTGCAAGCAGATGTCTCTACTTCGTCCGTCATGAAGTCGAGAGCTGTAATCTTGCCGACATCAACAGCCAAGTTCAGATATGGTATACGAGCGTACAAGCGTTCTACCTCGCGTAGTACGTTTTCTTCTTGGCGAAGTTCAGATTAGTCCCAACGGGTACTTCTCTGTCCTTGTAAGGCGGCTTCTCTTGGTCGCTCAATTTTGTCTCTTCATGAACACCTTGAGAACCACCGGGTCGCATGGACACGATGCTCTCCTCCTTGTCCTCGTCGCTGAATCTTGGGCCGGTGCCTACTGCACCCATCCCACTCGATCCCACGTCTTCATCAAGTCGAGCCGCAGGATTGCCAGTAAACTCTCGCCCGTTCTCTTCAGCTTTGCCTTGTCCGAATATAGGAGCGGGACCACCGGAGTAAGCTTGCTTTTCTCCAGTCTGTGTAGGATCGACGCCTGCTAAGGCCTCTGCTCCTAAGTTCTGCTGTGGAGCGATCTGGTCTAGTGGAGGAGCTGGTTTCGGTTGAGTAAGAGCAGACGGCTGTTCTCCAACACAGTGTCGGCATATTGTGTTATCGTGTGTTTGTCCGAGGGAGTGTAGTCTCTCTTGACGGTCTCGATGCTCTTCTAGCTCCTTGACTCTTTGATCTTCGCCTGCAAGCTGAGTTTGTCGTATGGTCTCCGCGTTCATAGCAGGAACCCAGCTTTGTGAGCCGTATGTCGATCTCTTTTCCATCGACCAACGCCTCAGATCGGCTAAGGCTTTTCGCTCCTCTTGCAGAGCATCAGTTGGCTTGATGCCAACGTACGGATTTCGAGTACCCCAAGCGTCGCCATTGACTTCGATCTTCGAGCCTGTGTCTGTGCGGAAGACCTCTGAGCTACCGGACATGCCGGGTTCTGCCGCGATTTTGGACGCAGGTTGCATAGGTGTACGTAGCTGTAGAAGCTTATTCGGGTCTGGACGACCTCCAGTCATAAGTCGCCCGTTCGCTCTCTGCTGTTCAACGACTTTCTGTTGTTCGGCCACGTCATTGTTGAAAGCACCCACCGCGAACTCTGATGGAAGAGCCTTGTTACGCCCGCTAGACTTCTGCATGGTTCGGAAACGAGATTCGTAATCCGAATGTGTCTCGCCGGGATGTAAACGCGTACACTCTGCTGAGTAGTGATTGAAATGCGTGTTCGAATCGACGAACCTTCCATCAGCAGGCAACCCCTGATAATCTAGGCCACTCTTGTTTGTGGTCGAATCCGAATCTTGCCCTCCGATGATCTCAGGCTTGTCGTTAGCTGAGTTCTCTCCAATCTTTTTCTCATCGAAATTCCGAACGTGTACCCACTTAGCTCCATGCTGTCCCGCTCTTCGACGGTCTGAGTCCTTGTCTCCCACAAACATATCGGCATGATCGAGAATGCTCTCATCATCAGTAATTGGGATACCGTGTGCTTCGCATATCTTCCGAGCAAACAGCTTGTCGTCTGACTGAGTGCTAGAAGTAAACACGATGACTTCTTTGCCTTGGGACTTCAGCCAGTCAAGTGTACCCATAGGTATACCCTGACCTGTGTTACGCGCATCTACAGTCCCGTTCCAATCGAAAGCGATTGTGTGGGGAAAGTCGCTAGCGTACTTCGCTTTCTGAATGCTGAGTCGTGCGACAATCTGTTGAGCTGTCGCGTAAGGCTTGAAAGACTTCAACTCTAATCCGGTTACGTAAGCGAACTGGTTAGCCGGAATACCGACAAGACTTGCCTCGTACAATGGAGCATCGAGTATTCTTCTGATTGATCTTCCAGTTTCGCCGTCGAACTCCTTCTTTGAGTTCTGCATGTCAGCTCCGATCGAAATACCAATCCTCTGACCAGACTGTAGCTTGTGGATGATAGCGGCCGCCATTGGACTGACCTCAGGGTCTTCGAGTCTTCCCTCGACCACAAGGTCTCCGTTTCTGTACTCCGCTTTATTCCACGAGCCTACACTGGAAGAAATATCGTGAGCGTGATCTACGAACATGTTGAGATGCTCGTTGTTGATTACGTCGCACCAGTTCTGGAGAAGGCTATCGTCCATAACGTCGTAATCTCTGTCGATTCTATTGTTCGACATGATTCCCTGAAGATACCAGTGCTTGCCGTCTGCAGACTGTTTGAGTATGAACTCAGTTGTTGCCGCCTTGAAAATTCTCATATATGTCTCCACTCTTCTCTCGTTCTGACAACTATTCCGGTCTTGTCGAGTCCGAGTATACTGTCATACTGCTTTGTCAACGGATTGTAAACGCCAGAGGCCGCCCCACAGTCTGTGCACCGTATCAGGGTGTAATCCTTGCTAAAACTCATTGGATTAGAACTGCCACAGACCAAGCAATAGCCCGGCATGATAGGTAGAGGCCTCGCTTTGCTGACGAAACTACTTGTACGCTTAACGCCGCCGTGGCCTTTGAAAGTTGGCTTCATGAACGAGACCATCCATCTCTTCGAGCTTCGTGTTTGATGAACGGCTTAGACGGCTTACAGCCGAAGCAGAGCTTGGCCGCTAGAAAGTTGGCAGGAGGTCGGAATGGCTGGCCACACTTCTCGCATTTCTTCTGCTCAGCCGCCTTGAGTGCGTCGTACCTTTGTTGTGTCAGGTCTTTGCTCCGCTCGTCTGTAGTCCCGGTTATGGCTCGGGACTTTGGGAGAGCAAACCCGCCACTGAGTGGCCCGTTCATCTACTTCGTGAAAAGCTTACGAGCATTGATCCGCTTGACAAACTCGTTCCGGAGCGGGTCTCGTGCCCGTAGATTCTGTAAATCTTCTCCGGTTTCTTCTGCTCTCTTCCTTAGATCATACTCGCGAGCCCTAAGTCCCTCTTCGAGGTCTCCAACAGCCCAACGAGTAGAGCCGTCAAGTTCGATACTCTTAGTTAGTTCCTCATTCCTTGGATTGCTCGCTTCGAGCTTCTCTTGGAAGGATTTGGTAACCTGAGCTGGGTTAGAGTTAGGCTGATAACTGGAGTGAATGTGGTGTTTGACAGCGACCCTTCCATCCTGTCCAGTGATCGAAGTTACAGTAGACCCTCCCGGCCCTTGAAGCCCGGATAGACCGCGACCTTCTGGAGGAAGCTGTGGTTGCTGTCCTCCACGTAGTCCCAAGCCTGAATATCTTGTCGGAGAAGTCTGAGTTTGATTAGACTGTCGAGCAGAACCCGAACCGCTAGACGAGCTAATGTCTCCATACCTCTCGGCACCTATTGTGACTTGGTAGCCTTGGCCCGGAGAAGTGGGGTTGAACTCAGCATTAGGTACTTTGCCATAGTCGCTAACATCAGTAGGCTTGTCGGTTGGTTTTCGCTGGTTCGGCCCCGGAGTAGTATACTCGTCGTTGTATGGCCCAGAGGACTGTCTTCCAGAAACGAAGCCTGTGTGCTCTCCAGTCGTGCCCGGCCCCTGACCCGGAGTTCCAGTTGTTGAGAAGTTACTGGTTGTGTTAGTCTCGAGGATTTGGGAAACGATCTTCGCTGGGCTTTGCCCAATAGCCGCTTTCTCCAGTATGTACTGGTTCATAGCTGAAATTTCAGCTTGACTGTCGAACGACAACTCATACCCGTAGTCCGATAGGAGCTTGTAAACATCCTCAACGACAGTTCTCTTAGCGAGCGAGTTTGCAACAGTTGTGGCACCTTTTCTAATCTCAGTTGGAGGAAGCTCAGCGTTTGATATGGCTCGAACTCTTCCATTGAGTAGTTTGTGCTCTATGCCTTTGGTGAGGACTTCTTTACGCCTCAGCTTAAGGTTCTTGACTATGTCTTCCATTGTTGTGTCTCTTCCGTTTATTTCTGTAATCGTCTGTCGGCCTCCTCGGCCTTCTGTAGCTCGAAGTAGCCATTTTCGATTGTGGCTAAGTCTTGTGGGCTCCCTTCTCGGGAGCGTTCCCCAAGTACTACTTCTTGAATCATCCAGTTACGTAGTGTGTCGAGGGATTTTCTGTCTCTCCTCGAGACAAAGGCACTTACAGTCTTCTGAATTGCTTCCCTCTTCGCGTCGGCGTTCTTAGCGTGCTGAATCTGGATAAGGTAATCGTCTATGTTCATGGTTTCCCCTTCGGTTTCGGTTTCGAGACCTCGACAAAGCTGATCTCGCCCTTTTCAGTTGTCTGAACTCGCCACATCCCACCACAGCCGAAGTTAAAACAAGTCAGCGTACCAGAAGCTCCGGGCTGAATGCGGTACGTCTTATGCCCGCATGGAAGTGTGTACTTCCGTCGATCAATAACGGGCTGAGCCACGACCTCTACTGGATTAAGCCACTCAGAGACAGCTTTCTCCACATTCTTCCACTGGCCGCTCCAATTCGACTCAATGAACTCTCTTGTCTTCTCGAGCGCGGGATCATCAATTAGGAAAGCACGGCCTAACCGATACTTGCCTAGATTTGTTACGGGACTTGACACCGTGCCCTTGGTTAGCGAAAATGCCGTCTGTCCAAGGTCTTGGTCTAGCCGCTCGTCCTTGAGGTCGTTTTCTTTTACCGTCCTTTCGAACATCTTCTCCCACTCGGGGAGCGAAATTTTGAATTTACTTGGCATTCTTTTCTTGTCTCCGTTCTTCACGTAAGCGTCGCATCGACTCGCGCTGTTTCTTCAGCCGACGGGCCTTCTCAGTGTACACATCGATGGCCGTCTGTTTCATGGCGTCGAGTTGGTTTTCTAAATCTGGTTCGTCGGGCAAAGCGCATAACCTCCAGTCCTCGTTTCCGGTGATTCACAAAAAGTAGGCACGAATACGTAACGCTAGCTTTGTTCTACGTTCCAACACTTTTTGAAGCCGTTTCATACTGGCGATGTAGGCTTCTCGGTGCCGCTCCCGAAACCGCTTCTGCCGGAGTGCTCCCTTACTTCGAACCTTCTTGGGGCGAGCCTGACGCTTAGACCGGAGGGATATCCACTCTACATGCTGTCTGCCCATACGATTACTAGTGATTAGACCGCACTTGGAGCAACGGTAGTACATCCCGTCTTCAAGAAGCTGGCCGCCACAATCTTGGGTCAAGGTTGCGTGAAGATCTTCCTTAGCCCGCTGACCAGCTCGAGCACCCAACCTGAGCCCGCGTACCAGGAGGGGTAGATGGTCTGCACAATGTTGTCGCCGAAGAAGTCGCGGAGCGCAGAGAGCGCATCGTAGTCGTAGGTAAGGAGGGTAGTGACTAACGCGGGACGAGGATGATCAGGATTAACATACGTGGTTCCCGACCCATGCCTTCTACCGCGCTCGTCGTGGGATCGTCGGACCTGATACTGAGCGTTTGACCAGTCCTTCGATAGGATGTTCTTTTGAACCCAGCGAAGGTTCTCCATCCATATCCCTCCTTGCTTGAGACCATGGGGTTCTCGGTTCTTGCACTCCAGAAGCCACTCGCGGCCCTTGGAGTCTTTGACCCAGAAGTCGGGGTACGATGACTTCTTCGCGAGCGCGTATTCAGCTACTATGTGTCCATCGGTTTTGAACGCTTCCAGAACCATCAAGACTGACCGTTCAAGGTCGTCGCCTTTCTCTTGTCTGCTCATTTTAGAATCTCTCCGTGGAGTAAACGGGTACGCCATTCCTATTCACCAAAAGTCGTAGCGTATCTTGCTGTTGTACACGTAACGCCCTCAGAAAAAGTCGGATCGTATCTTGTCGTTTTCGCCGAGCTATCTCCGGGTATATACTCAGACTCCACTACTTCGCCATCCTACGGAACCCGGCGTCGAGCATCTGCTGTTTCGGATCAAGTTCAGGGAGTGTGGGGTCTTCGATCTGTCTCTCCCGGAGAGCCCGGCGAGCTTTGACCAACAAGTTGTATGTGTCCAGAAGTCTCTGCTTGAGCATGCTCACCATTTCTCGCTGTCCACGCTTGGCTAGGAGGTCGTTGTGGTGCTTGTGGCAGTAGAAGCGATCACGATCGAAGTTTCTGTTGTATCTCCACCAAGTATCGCGTACCCACCAGTTGGCGGGTTCCCCGCACCTGCACAAGTGCTCAGGGCTAGGCTCAATAGGAATGCTGGGACTTGGCAAACGTGGCTCACCGCCTCAGGCGGCCGTTCGTCTGTGGAACGGCTGTCTGAGTCTCACGGCGTGTATCTGTCGGCACTTGTCACAGCGAACCAGAATTTCACCCTCTTGCAGGTGAACCTCAGGGGTGCTATGGCAATCTGGGCACTGTAGCACGTAGTCAGTTCCCGACCCTATGTGCACCACCGACGCGTCTTCCGGTTTTCCCCACCAAGCGAGATTGAAATCTCTGATGGGTATTAGGGCCCTGAACAACTTGAACGGAAGGGTTGTCGTAATCAACGACCCCTCGCATTCTCTAAGTCTATGACCCTAACGAAGAGGTCGGCAACATCATCGATGAGGTCTTCGACTTTCTGCCCAAGTTTCTTCGAGTTAACCGGCCCATTCCCACGGGTCGGGAAGTTTGCCCGGCTGTTCGCCGGTCGGTTGTCGTTCGCGCTTCGGCGCATTCTTGACACCGCATAGTGGCGGATAGTAGCTAACGTGTCACCTGTTTTACGCGGTCATCGGTTCTGAAACACCTTTGGGAATAGTCGGACTTGCTAAGCTAGGCTTGCCAGACCAGGACCCGAACGTCGAAAGACAGTTGAAAGAAGCCAAGGTCAAGGCACGAAAATGGTACCTTGAGCATGGTGTCATGACACCAGAGGAGAAGGACGGGCTAGCTATCGAGCTTGGGTTTTGGCGATTCGTCCACCAGAAGCAAAGGAGTGCGACGAACCAGAGGAACTACAGACTAGACCATCCTGAGCAGAAGGAGCGAGAGAAGGTCCGTCAAAAGACAGAGAAGTACAAAATTGCTCACCGTGCGGCCGTAAAACGTTACAAGCAGAGACTCGCTTCAACCGGCTCAAAATCTCGGTTTTCCTGAAGACCGTTGAGAAACGTTCTATGATGGGAGAGAAATCAGGTAACTATAAATAGACAAACCGTCCCTGTTAGCCGTGGTCTTCGTAATGGCAAAACAAGATGAAGACAATGGTGGAGAGAAGTGGGTTCGGCGACCCTTTCCGAAGCATTCGCTGGAACAAACCCTGATCATTCCAAGCGCAATCCAAGACAAGAACGCGGGAAAGCCGATGCGGCGACTTCTCCTTGCCGATGCGATAGGTAGGAAACCAACCAGTTCCGAGTTCAAGTACCTGCTCAGCTCGTCCTTCAAGTACGGTCTTACCGACGGGACGGAGAAGTCGGAGCAGATCATACTGACCCCGCTAGGTCAAGCTATCGTACAGCCAAGGTCGGTAGAAGAGAGGATGGCAAAGCTTCAGGATGCCGCACTCAAGCCCGATCTATTCAAACGAGTATTCGATTACTACAACAATGCGAAGTTTCCGACTGACGGGAAGTTCTTCCGGAATGTGCTCGAGAGAGATTTCGGCGTACACACTGATTGGGTAGATGACTGTGTGAAGATCCTGAACGACAACGGAAAGTTCTCGGGTATCGTTCGGAATGTCTCAGGTTCTCCCTTTGTGATTCTCGGAGACCTTTCAGAGGTTCCGGCCGCAGAAGTCTCCACCGAGCAGACTTCTATCGAATCTCCGACGACAGTGACGGGAGGGGATACTTCCATGAGGACGACACCGCCTCCTGTCATAGTGCCACGAGTGTTCATCTCTCACAGTAAGAACGCTAAGGTTGTGGAACAGTTGAAACGCATGCTAGTGTTCGGCGGCTTTCAGTCTGAAGTGGCAGAGGAGCATCAAACGACCTCGATCCCTGTACCACAGAAGGTGTTTGAAAGCATGCGACGGTGTAACTGTGCGGTGATCAACGTAAGCGCGGACGAACAAGAAAAGCGCGACGATGGAAGCTATGGCATCAACCCAAACGTCTTGATCGAGATCGGTGGGGCATTCCTTCTCTACGACAAGAAAGTAATACTGCTAGTTGACAAGAAAATCAAACTTCCAAGCAACCTTCAGGGCCTATATGTTCTACCTTACGACGGTGATGAGTTGTCGTGGGACATGGGTATGAAGATGCAAGAGGCCCTTACGGGATTCAAGAGCAAACTCTGAGGGTGTCTTGGAGTGTTTAGAAACCTCTGATCTTCTCTGTAGCTCTCCAAAGCGGAGATACGTCCTCTTCTATCGCCGGTTTTCTCTCGTCCAATCTTCTCGTTCTGATAACGGTCATTACAGCCATACTGATCATCACCGTCCCGATCCTGATTGATAGAAGGAGGCACCGAAGGGAGTTGGGCTATCGGATAGTCTCCTATGAGGCGTTGAGACGAGGAATGTCCGGAGTAGAGGTTACGTTCAATGGCATACCAGTACCTGAACCCCACCTATGCACCTTGAAGATCACGAATAACGGAAGGGTTCCCATTCTACCGTCCGATTATACTCGAGTAATCAACGTAAACTTCCTACCATGTTCGCACTCGGCTCACTCACGTGCTCAGCCGAATGTATTGGCATTTGATTTGGTTGAACAAAGCCCGAAGAACCTTGGTGCGAACGTCAATTTGCTCAACGCGAAACTCTATGTCGAAGCGACTTTGCTCAATCCCTCGAACTCATTTACCGTTAGGGTCTTGTTGGATCATGACTTTAATCATGAGAAACTAGACATCGACGCTCGTATCGTAGGGATCGATGAAGTCAAACCCCCTGGAGAGCCGTGGCCAAACTCTTGGTGGGTTCAAGGTTTCATGCTGATCGGTTCGATGATTTTGTTTGTCGGTGTCCTTGCCTATTACGTGAATGCCCCTAGCTTGAGTCTTCTTAGCGCAATTGTTCTCTTCTCATCGATAGCGGCCTCGATTACTTACCTGACCGGTACATCAAAGAAACGAGTTCGGAGAGGCTAAGACTCCCTCTCAACCGTTTCCCAATTAAGGCACAATCGCGTAACACAACACCCGCCCCGAGAGCTATGCCCGTTTTTCCTGAAGACCTATGCCCAAAGAACCACGCGGTCATATGGGAAGCGAGCCACAGAAGGAAGTAGACAAGGCGTACATCGAGGAGAGCCTCTACAACAAAGTTCTCCGAGTTCTCCAGAAAGGCGACTGGAACGTACACAATCCGGCCGGTCAGTCAGAGCTTGCTCGGGCAATTGCCCGGAAACTGGCCGACTCTATCCTTGACGAAGAGTTCGCGGCCTTGTCCAAGAAATCCTAAACTCGGTGTCTTTTCGGCACCGAGACCCTTCACCTTTCACCCTTCACATGTAGTTCTGTGATACACCCCTCTGCTTCCTCTGGAGCCTGTGGAAGTGTGCTGAAACAAAGGGCTGAAATGCGTGTTTCCAGTGGAAACAGAGGGGTTCTAGGGCTTGTTCACTGGTAGTGAAGCCGATCTTGCCCTTGTCTACGAAGATGGAGGCTGGCCGCTTCCGCCAGCTGTTTGGGGGGTCTTAGGCAGGTCCGTTTGAGGCGCTATTGCCTGGGGCGGAGCTGAGAGCAATGCCTTCTCTCTTTTTCTCTGCGCACGCCGACGGAACAACCGGTAAGTCTCGATTACAGGTGTGAGAATGAGCGGGACCAGGAGGAGGTACGAGTAGGGTTGTAGGTCATTGAAAGTGGTAGTGAATTGAACCCATGGACTGCTGAGTGAGTCGAATTGCGCAGGGTTCGTGTTTATTGTGTAAGTGATCATGGTACCGTTGGGGGCTGTCCACTGGAAAGCTACTGATGACGGGGACAGTACGTATACTCCGCTGCTACCGGTCGTTACAGTGTAGCTCATAGTGAGACTGTTGCCCGGTGCCAGTATCGGGGATTGTGCGGTCTGAGGGCCTGAAGGCGAGACGACTAGGGTCTGCAGGTACTGTGATGTTGCTTGAGGGTCCGTCGCTGCCACGTTTCTTACGGTGACATTGTCTAGGTTCTGAACAGTCACAAGTACTGCATGTGTTGTGCCGACCGGCCCTGATGTTGGAGTGATCGCCTTCTGGATTACGACATCAGGGGCGAATGGGTAGTTGAACCTGGCTACGAAATCTTGCTGAGAGCTTGAAGTTACATTGAGGTAGTAAGTTGAGGTGGCGTTGTTGTAGAACGGGTTCGGGAAAAGCGAGCTGTACAGGATTGTCCCAGGCTGAAAGCTCATGCTGATGATAGATGCGTTTGCTCCCGGGTCCCCGACAATATTGTTCTGGAATCCGAGAAGAGATTTGAGGTCAAGCTGATGGGTTCCACCCTTGTAATATTGACGCGGATACTGAATGTGCAGATAGAAACTGAGACCGGTTATTTGTATCCCGTTAATGTTGAGAGGTACGAGGCCCAAGGCGGCAAAGTAGCTCATGTTCTGAATGTCTGCAGTGTTGATGAGGCTAGAGAAGCTCTGGCCTGGGAGTAGACTAAGCAGTCTTGTCAGAGCGTCATCGTTTGAGAGTTCTGGGTTCGGCGCGTAGATAGTTGCAGTTCCTCCCTGTCCCATCGGGAGAGAGAATATTGTAGTGAAGGGGAGGCCGAGTGCCTGGGAAAACTGAGCCTCAATGGCGCTCGACTGAGAGCTCGGGGAAATTGTGCTCCCGTTGAAGAATGTGACGAGAGCTGGTTGGGAGATAATCTGCAAAAACTGGCCTGGCCCCTGGCCTTGTCCCTGTTGTCCGTTTCCAAAAGGCTGCGAGTCGTTGTTGTTGATGATGAACGCGGCTACATTCGCACCAGCATAGTTGTTGTCGATGACCAGGCCTTGGCTTGAGAGATCGAGATTCGTCATCTCAAGAGACGCGTTCGGAGCGCCGAGCATGTTGAGGCCGATGGCGAGCTGTTGTTCGTACTTTCCCGACGGAGGGGCTTGAAAGATCAGATGCGATGTTGACGCTGATGGAATTGCAAAGAGAGGGAGAAGCATCAGTAGGACCACCGCGGTTTTCAGAGTGGGTTGGTTGAGAATCTTATGATCAGTTGTCATCGCTGGTTTTCTCCGGAGGGCTAGGAAGACATACTTGGCGGCATCAACGCCGCCTTGCCAAGCAAGGCAGGCTGCACGCCCCGAGATTGTGACTATTGCAAAGACCAGTCCAGCGTTCCGGGCCAGTGTCAGCGCGACATTCTCAAGAAAGGCCGGGCTTGTAGGTGAGGAGGCTTGAAGAAAGAGTGGAAGAAGGTCACTCGCAACTGGTCCCGTAGCCGCACTGATGAGCGAAAAACCTGCTGGAGGTAGAGGAATTCCCGGTAAGCCGCCGGACGAGACTTTTTGGAAGATGGTTAGCGCGGCGAGCCCCATTGCTCCAAGTGCTGAGAGGAAGACTGCCAATCCTACCATGAATCCTCGTCCAACTTTTCCTCCCGCGATGATTCCCCCCAGAAGCCCTACCGTGACCCACAACGAGAAGATTGGCGGATAGGTCAGAGGGTTGGTGAAGATCAAGTAGACCGCCACGATCAGAGTAGTGAAATGGACCCCGAGGACCGGTGAGAGCCAGTCGCTGACACTTCTCAACCCTATCGGCAATTGGGTGTAGCCGATGTAGAGGACGAGAAGGTATGCTAATCCCCATCCGATGTAGCGGCCTAGAAAGAGTCCTTCGCTAGGATGCGGTAAAAGATAGATCGTTCGCGGATCATCGGGTCTCCGCCTGACCAGTATGGTTCCTACTTTCATGTAGAGAAGAATGTAGAGAACACCGGGCATCACTCCGGCTAGAACGAAGCCAAGGATGGCTGCTGAGAGACTAGAGCCTCGCGCCTTCTCATACTGTCTTGACGCGATCTCTTCTCTAATCCGAGATCCTTTGCCGGCGACTATAATGCACCCGATGGTCAAAACAAGGAGTGCGATTGGGAATGGCTGATACGCTAAGAGCCCGGGGACCCAAGTTGGCAGCGTTGCGATGATTACCGTGCTGAATAGGATTCCGAGAGCCCGAGTGAACGAGCTACATATGAGTGCAACAGTGGCGGCTCTTCGGATCTCCTTGGGCGCATCTTTCAATGCTTGATATGGTACGTACTGAGCCACGCCACGCTCCTCTCGGAAATTGCTCTTTCCGAAGAGGCGAACAAAGGGATTCTGATACCCAAGTTGCTTGATCAGTTGTTCGCGATAGGCAAGTCAAAATACGAGTAAGATGGCGGTGTTCGCTTAAGGTAGGACTAGTGTCATCCCAGTTCAGTCCTGGCGAATTAAGCTCGATCATAGTTGCCTGGATAGTTCTATCGTTCGGGCTCACCTACACGAATTTCATAGGACTGATCAACGGAACCGGAGGAAGTCTAGACATCGTTGTTGCCGGTTTCATCGCTACCGCCACAGGTTTCATCATTCACGAGATGGGTCACAAATTCGTCGCCATCAAACATGGATATGTGGCTCATTTTCGTCTCTGGACGTGGGGACTATTGCTAACCATATTCACCGTTGTTGCAACGGGCGGGAGTTTTCTCTTCGGTGCTCCCGGAGCCGTTTACATCGCCCCCGCTGCTACACTTGGATATGGCTACGGATACAGCTGGTCTAACAGAGCCACTGACGAGGAACATGAGAACATGGTCATCTCGGCCGCCGGACCCGGGATCAACCTCGCGTTTGCCCTTGGTTTTCTCGCAACCCTGCTGGCCTTACCTTCTTCGTCGGGACTGTTGTACGACATCGCCGTCTTCGGATTCTCACTTAATGTTGGACTGGGGTCGTTCAACATGTTGCCTGTCCCACCACTCGACGGATCTAAGATTTTCAGAAAGAGCATTCCAATCGCACTTGCAATAGCTCTTCCCCTCTGGGGACTATTCCTTACTCTCGTAACCGGAATACTCTGAAACCATATGTCTCCAGAACAAGCCTAGAACAATCGAAAGAAGGCTGACCATTTGTGGACAGAAGAAGCAGGACTCGGGCTTCTCTTCATCTTAGCTTTTGCAAATGGTGCTAACGATGTGGGAAAAAGCGTTGCATCTCTACTACATATTGGACCCTCCGGTTTGGCTGGACGCAAACCACTTCTCTGGGGAGGACTGTTCAGCGGCATAGGAAGCATCGCAGCGATCATAGTCTCTACTAGACTCCTCTCAACCTTTACACCCGCGAAGATTGTAAACGTCCCGATCCAATCGTCGTTTGTCCTAGCAGTTCTTGCCGCAACCACTCTATGGGTACTAGTTGCCACTCTCGGTCGATTACCAGTCTCCACTACTCATGCAATCTTGGGAGCAATCATGATACAAGGAATCTTCCTGTTCGGAGCGTCAAGTCTAGCCTGGGACTTTGTCACCATACACGTCCTTCTCCCTCTAGCCGCAGGTCCACTAGCGGCATTGGTTGGAATCTATCTCTTTGAGCGTCTCATACCACATCCTCAAGTGGCAAAGCAAGAAAGCCCGAGGTGGGCTGGGTTGTCGCACTGGGGCTCTGCGGCTGCCACCGCGCTTGCAAGAGGGGTCAATGACGCGCCTAAGATGGCGGCATTGGGAGCTTTCTTCTTAGCCGCAAACTCGGTTGAGGGAACATGGGTCCCATATTCCACTGTCGCAGTAGCAGTTGTTGTTGGCTCAATGGTCCTAGGACATCGTGTTGCCATAACCCTCATGGGACGGGCCGTTCCTCTCGACCATGGTCAGAGGTTCAGGGCCGGAATTGCAACGGCGGCTCTGGTGTCCGCTGGAGCCTATTTCGGAGCACCTCTATCAACTACTCACATGCACGCAGGGGCTACTGCCGGAGCTAGTGGTCTCAAACAATCGATCCGATCAGCTTTACGTGGTATGATATTGCCCTGGCTTGTGACGCTACCCATAGCAGGATTGCTTGCTGTCCTGATTGCTTTTCTAGGAGCAAGACTCTGATTTTTACCCAGAATGGTCTAATCGATCCAACGAGCGACCTTCGAGTCCGTTCCCAAGACATGGGAAGCTGGTTAATGCGGTCGCTGCGATGGTGCAGATGCTCTTCGCCTTATCATGAAATAGAGAATTGTCGAGCCTCCTGCGACGAAAGAATAGAGCCCGACCCATACGCCTGTGACAAGCGTACTTGGGCTCTCAGTGGCTATAGTGTTCCAGCCAAGAGCGACGGCGAGCAGTGCAAGCGACGGAAAGGTCGCGTCGAGAGGTAGTAGCACGATTATTCTGAAAGGGTCTCGTTGGAAAAATGCCCATCCTGTGGCCAAGCATGTCGCGAGAAATAGGGCGCCAAATGTCTGTAGTGTCGGAGTTGCAACTTTCCACGGCCAGAACTGTTCCTGAGCTACGGAGGGCAGTAGTAGCATCATAGCGCCAAAGATCCCTACCACGCTCGTCTGGACGCCGAAGAAGACCCTACTTGGAGTCAGGACACTTGTTCTACCGGGATCCATCGATTGTTTTCGATGCCATCTATGTCTCATTATCAGGATGAAACAGCCGGCTCCAGCCGCTAGGAAATAGACTGTCCATATCCAGATTATTTCAGTACCGCCTACCGTTAGTCCTCTAGCAAGTGAGATTATTCCGGTAAGGCCGAGGAAAGTGCCTCCGACGAGTACGAGAATTTTTGCTCTCTGCCAAAGTTTCGCTTGTATGGCTGACCAGCAACCGAGCGATATTGCGAGGAATATTGCGCCGATAAATCTCACTGCCAACTCCTTTA
The DNA here is from genome assembly GCA_021323995.1 of bacterium. Lineage (GTDB taxonomy): Archaea > Thermoproteota > Bathyarchaeia > 40CM-2-53-6 > 40CM-2-53-6 > 40CM-2-53-6. Next base: position 64,151 of record JAJPJY010000066.1, read on the forward strand.
CTGGCCAAGGCCAATACGGGATTACGCTCGCGGGAGCAATGTAGAACATTAGGCCAAGTCCAAGGTTGATCATTGAAAGTAAGAGCAGAAAGGCCCGAGGCGACTGTTTGAGAGTGACCTGAGCTAAACTGGATAAACTCAAGCTACGTCTCTGGGTCCATTCATCGTTGTTGCATTCTCGGAATTCCTCATCCGGCAACTTGAGCGCTATAGGAACCTTGTTAATTGCAGATATGTCCGGAGCCGCCTAATGATACTATGCCGGTAGTAGCTCTTATTAAGAGCGACTCTCGCGGTGCCCTGATCGCGGTCGAGCGTCTTCGGAAACATTGGATGGTGGCCTCTTGATCCCGGACAAGACGATTGACGAGATCAGATTGCTATCATCAATCGCCAAATCTAACGGGTCCCTGTTATCGCTACAAGACATAGCCACACTCACAGATGTCAATCTTACAGAGGAGCAGCTTGAGGCCGGCTGGCCAACAATTCCTGGTCTAGCAGAAACTTACGATCTGAAGCATGGATTCATGATTGAGCGAGAACATGCCAATAGTAGTAGCCATCCGACCATCCTCCAGAGGGAAATAGAGAAACGAGAGAGGGGAGAGAAGTATGCCAACTTCGCGAGGAAACTCGCTTCGTACTGTATCGGCCGAGAGACCAAGCTGATCGCCGTCAGCGGATCAACTTCCTACCACGCTGTGTCGGAGACGGACGACCTAGACCTTTTTTGCGTAACAAAACCTGAATCTCTCTGGATGTTTCTAACCAAGTCTCTGCTGTTTTCACGGGCTTTTCGACTCGCAGGAAGGGACAGGCCGAGAATATGTTTCAGCTATGCGGTCGACCAAAGCTTCGCGGAGAATGAGTTCACATCCCCAAATGATCCACTCTTCGCCAGGGACGCTCTTGCCGCAATAGTGATTCACGGAGTAGGGTCCTACAAAGGCCTCTTGAAGAGAAGCTCTTGGATCGCAAGCTATTTTCCTCGACTCTATCAGCAGCGAACTGAGTCAGCTGATGCGGGAGATGTCTTGGAACCGCGCTCAAAGCCATCTCCGGGCCAGAAATTCCTGAACCTTCTGCTCTGTTTCCTGGTCGGCAACTACATAACAACCAAGTCCACAATGTTGAATCGCAAATTCAGAAAACAGAGCAAATCATCCTCTTTCTTCACAGTAAGGATCGGCTCCGACCATTGCATCTTCGAATCTGTTCGCTACTCACATCTCAAAACCATGTACAACAAACTCGATGGAAAGCCATCAGCGAAAGACGATAGCATCTCGGTTTCAGGAGCATATGGTCACTAGTGCTACAGCCTCGAACACTTGCAGTGACCAACTCTCAACAGACGCTCAAACTCATTACAAGCGGTCGGCTCACCGGTCTGCCTCACATAGTGGAGCTCCGTTACACCTTCATTGACGGGAGGTTCTATGCTGTTGCGGGCAATGCCAGAAGCGATTGGGCGCTCAACATTCTGAAGTCAGGCACCGGTAAGATAAGCATCGGAGAAATCGTCTACCTGGTCACGGCTACCTCCGAGACGGGCGTTGAGAAGGAAAAGGTGTTGGAGAGCTTTCGGAGAAAATACGGACCCGCTATTGTGAATCAATGGTACCGAAACGCGCAGATGTGCATTCGGCTCGAGCCACTTGGACTACCAAGTAAAAGAGGAGCTATCAAGGGTGAGTTACAAGCTTCCACTAATTTCTCCGAATGGAGACGCAAGGGGATCGACTACTACCAGTATGTTGCAGAGGCATTCGATTCCGCTTCAGAAGAATATGACTACACAATCAGCCACAACTACATCAATTCATGGATACGAAGGCGTTCCATCAGTGAACTCATCAGTCTAACCAGACCGAGCGATGTGCTTCTGGAAATCGGTTGCGGCACAGGCACGGAAGCAATCCAGATCTCCAAGCGGGTTGCTAGAATAGTAGCGACGGACATCTCAGAAAAGATGCTTCACGTCCTTGAGCGAAAAGTGTTCGCCAAGAAATACGGCAAGAAGATCACCGGTATTAGAGCCAGAGCCGCGGAGATATCTGCCGTTCAACCCTTTCTGCCCAACGGTAAGGTAAGGATCGCCTATTCCTTCAACGGCGCGCTGAACTGCGAACCGGAACTCTACAAGGTCCCAGAGCAGCTCGCACAGGTCATCGACGACAAAGGCTACTTTGTCTGCTCAATACGCAACACACTCTGCCTCCCGGAGACCATGTCCCACTCACTTGCGCTACAATTCGACAAGCTGGCGGTTCGTAGGACCCAGCCGACGATGGTCTCGGTCGGAGGAATGGACATTCCCTCATACTACTATTCGCCTGCAGCTTTCACGAGGTTCTTCCAGTCATATTTTCATGTGCGGCGGATTATCGGGCTTCCGGCTTTTCTGCCTCCAGCATATCTCAACAAGTATTATCTCAGGACCGGAGTCTTCAGACCATTTCTAGAGAAGGTAGAACTCGCTGTCGGAGGCTGGTTCCCGTTCAACAGACTTGGCGACCAGACACTCTTCATGTTTCAGAAAGCTTGATCACCTTGCAAGCTCAGACAATTCTGATACAAGCCGAAACCGCGGTCTCGGTCGGGATCTGCGCAACCTCCGAGCTAGAAAACACAACGCTACTAACGGATCTGATACTAAGCCTCGACAATTCACAGCTAAAACTTCGGGAACTAATCGTTGCAACCCCCAACCAGAAACTTGCACGCGCGTTGATGAACCGGGACCCCCGGATTCTGGTGGAGCTTGAGACACGGCCGGGAGGGAAAGCGTCAGCTCTCAATAGGATACTAAGCCGAGCATCTGGAGACATACTCGTCCTATCCTCCGCGGACATCAAATTCGCAAGAAACGCCATTCCGAAGCTCGTCGAAGGCCTGGTGAGACACAGCGACTGGGGCGCCGTAGACTCGAGGGTCGAACTTGTAAATGGTGACGATCGACTCATGGACAGGGTCAGCACTCTTCTCTGGGACGTTCATAACGCGACCCTGGACGAGCTCGACGGGGACGATCGTCTCGGCCACATCGCTGGAGACCTGATCGCTGTAAGACGGGACCTGATCGACACCCTTCCAGAAGTGATCAACGACGACGCCTATGTCGCCCTCAGAGTACGGGAGAAAGGATTCCGCGTCAAGAGAGTTCACGATGCTTTTGTCTGGATAGTCGGCCCGCGAAACCCGGCTGACTATATCTCCCAGAGGAGCAGGGTGATACAAGGCCACCTGCAGCTCGTCGGATTATTCAGGAGGATACCCTCAACCTTCGAGTTCATGATCGTCCGCAAGCCCCGACAGTATCTCCACCTACTCGTGCGTATAGTTACGAAGCTTGGACCTTCCCACTTTCCGGCCCTACTCGTCGGAGGCTTTCTAGAAACTCTAAGCCTTCAACTAGCAATAGTCTCCAGTCTCATGGGCCGTAGGAATCAGCCGTGGAGGACCCCGGAAACCACCAAGCAGATCTAAACGAGATCGGGCATACGATGGTTGGAATATAATCCTTACAAAAGAAGTGGTTGAGACGACCAGGCTCAACAGAATAACTGGTCTCCCGCTGAAACACATTCTCGCCGGCCTCACGATAAGGGAGCTTCTTTCACCGTGGACAGGGCACCCGTATGATTTTGAGATTTGGACGAGGCTGGGCTTCTACATGCAGAGTCTCGCCAGTCCCTACAAGACGCTCGCGTACATTCCTTGGCTGAGTTTTTCTCCCTACCCAACGACCGGTTCTATCGGGTATCCTCCGCTCTCGGCATTCATCTTCGGCCTAACCTACCGCGTGTATCTTCTGCTGAGTGAACCTTCTAGGTTCCTTTACTACTTCCTATTGAAACAGCCTATGGTCCTCGCCGATGTCGGCGTGGCAATTGTCCTCGCAAAGATCATCCTCCTCTCCGGAGACAGAAAGTCCGCCCAGAATGTCTCTCTAATCTGGCTGTACTTTCCGTTTGGAATAATCCTCTCCAGTATGTGGGGTCAGCTCGATCCCATAGCCTTGCTTCTCTCCCTTCTTGCCACCTACTATTTCCTCTTGTCGAGATGGGCTCTCTCTGCCGTAATGCTAGGCTTAGCCGTGTACCTCAAGATTCTGCCTATTGTCTTCCTACCGATCTTCCTTCTCCAACCTCGCCTTGGAACAACCGGGAGGTTCCTCTATTCGCTAGTGTCAATGGGGATCCCAGTCGCTGGAACCCTATTTCCCGCTGAAGCTCTTGGTTGGAGCCTTCAAGGAATCTACAGCTATCTAGAATTCCAGGCAGCGATTCCCGGGACAGGGGGGATGAGCCTCCTAGGAATATTCTACATCACACCCGTAGTCTCAGGATTGGCCCGTTACTTCACCCCTTTCGTGTGGGCACCGATCTTGGCTGTCGCCTACATCTACGTTCGGAAGCGGGGCCTCGAGCTCTTCCAAGGTCTTACTGTTGTTATGCTAGCATTCATTGTTTCCAGGTCCTTCTTTTCAGAACAGTACATGCTCTATCCGCTCGCGTTCCTCTTGGTGAAGACGAGCAAGCAAAACATGCTACACTTTCTCAGCCTAGCCTTCGCTTCTACTATCTTCCTAGTGGCAAACAACACGCTTCTAGTCAGTTTCTTCTCGCCCATCTTCGCAGGAGTGTACCAATGGAATATCGTCGCATGGAATCTCTTCGTTCCTGGACAATCACCTTACTTGTCCCTCCGCGCAATTGTGATGCTAGTCTCGGTAGCTTTTTGTTACCTTGAGTCATTCTCCGTTCTCTTCAGACGAGGGTCGATTATCTCTCGACTACTCTCCCTTAGAAGACTCCCTTTGTGGATACGCAAGCCAAAATTCCTCCAGCTAGGGTGACCGGATTCGTAAGCTCATTGGTCTCTATCTGGATTGACTTCTATAGTATGACACTGCATCGGGTTTCATGGTCATTCGAAGTCCCTCTAGGTAGCCCCTCAGGAGATTCTGTACTAGAACGAGCCGAGTTCGTCCTCGCACAATGTATGCGAGAATGTTGGGTACTACGAACCGTGATTCCGCTATGGCTTGTATGGCGAAGAGAGGGTTGTTGCCTCGCAGCCGACGCATGATAATGAACCAGTCTCGGATCTCATACCGCACTCTTTCGGGGTCCGAGGCTCCGTGAACTGCCCACCAGCCAAGTTGACCCGGCGGCTCCACGTCGTGATAGACGAATGCCCCTGTGAATGAAAAAACCTTCCAATTCTTCGCTTTCATACGAAGGCAAAGATCCATTGAACTGTTCACAACTAGTTGCTCGTCGAATCCTCCAATGTCTTCCAGCGCATGTCTCCTCATGATAGAGGCGTTAGGGAGCGCATCCGTCTGTAGGAGTGTGTTCTCGAAAGTATTGTTGCGCGGAAGGTTGCGCCCAACCAAATCATGCTTCAGTCGCCCATTCAACAATGGGGTCGCATATACCCAGACGAGATCGGGTCTTGACTTGTAGAGGACTGCTGGCATTAATGCTCCGATCCGGTCAGAGCTCGAGATCGTGTTAAGCAGGGGCGTGATTGTACAGTCATCTATCTGATTGTCGTCGTCGATGAAGTAAACGTAGTCTGTCTTGGTCCTCTTCCAGCCGATGTTTTTCGCTCTCGAGATGAATACTCGACTGTCGAGAATGATTTGTTGTAGACCAATGTGTTGAAACTCGGACCCGAGCAGTTCCGGCCGAGTTGAATCATCGACAACGACGACCGACTCGATCTTGTCTGTCCAGTGTTCAGCTATGCTGTTTAGTAGTGCTCTCAGTTTCTCGTATCTATTATGGGTCGGAATGACGATCCCTATTGACGGTCGATTCCGCAACCTAAGATTCTGCCTGGCCCCGAAGAGGAATCGAATATTTCACGGATGAACCCAGAACAAAATCGGATACTTTTGAAGTTCTTACGAGTTTTACAAATTGTTCAAATCGCAAGTCTGCGAACTAAACTCGGATAACAATGACGCTGGGGTAGTTCTGACAATGGTAGAGACTTATATTCACATCCAACAGCCCATAGATCTGACATGGAACTCGGCGACCTAGAGGCAGCGGTCCTCGGTAGTGTCCTTAAGCTGAACAAAGCCTCCGCAAGACAAGTTGCGAAAGATCTTGAGCCGTCACGCGGACTCGCCTACTCTACCATAAGCACGACGCTCGACCGGCTCTACAAGAAAGGAGTACTTGGCAGAGAAGAGGAAGTAGGGAGGGGCGGAGCTCGATACATCTACGTGATCCGATCGGAAGAGAAGATCAAGGGCAGGGTTGTCAAGGGGGTCGTTGACCGGCTCCTTGTCGCGTTTGGGCCGAGCGTGCTCTCAACATTGAACGAGTATGTTGATGATATTCCTAAGGACGAGCTGAAGCGATTGGAGGAGAAGATCCAGAAGGGATCAAAACGGCAATCCTAGAACTCTTCCAAGCCTACTTTCTTTCTACAAGGTCCCTTGCTGTTTTCGGAATAGTGGCAGCAGTGTACGCCACATGTTCTGTTCTCTATTTTCTGAATAGGAACAATCCAGGTAGGAGGGCTCGACTCCTGCAGCCGATGCTATTCTCCTCTCTGTTCTCTTGGTCATTTGTAGGAGCGAGTCTACTAATGTGCGTAGCTATGCTAAACCAGTACGAGCAGAATTGGAGCCTGACTGTCCGAGAGGTTCTCGGCGGTTCGCTAATCTCCGCGCTGACATTTTCCACCATAGTCAGCTTAGTGGGCCGTAGACACGTCTTTTCGAAAGCCCTCACGGAGATGACGGGGGACCCTCGATCATTAGCGAGGATTACAACCATCTTCTCAGAACTTAAAGGTCGAATGGGACTTCAGCACGTTTCTCTACGAGAGGCGAGACTTGGAACCGCTTTCTCTGTAAGTTTGAACCGACGCGCATTCGTGGCGGTATCGCCAGGGCTGGCGAGCTCTCTTTCTGAGGACGAAGCAGAAGCCGTCCTAGCTCATGAGCTTTCTCACATCAAGAATGGTGATTCTCGAGCCAAGGGAGTTGCGAGACTCGCTAGATTCGCTTTCAGATTTGATCCACTGTTACGTCTGGTCGAGGCGGCTATCCATAGAGAGCGCGAACTCTGGGCAGACCGTGCAGCTATCGTATTTACGAGGAAACCCATCGCTCTAGCTTCCGCCCTGGTCAAGGCTAATGCGCAACCAAAGCTCAGCGCTAGTCTTCTAACAGCGGGTCTCTTCGTAGGGAGCGGGGGCAAAGGGCTCCTAAGCTTCTATCCCAACCTCGAGAGACGTGTGGACGCTCTTCTAGAGCTCTCAAGGAAGATGGAAGTCCCCCAAGCTGTCGCTTGAACATGCCGTGTGACGGACCTTCTGGTCTCCCGATACGCTGAAGTAAGTGACACGCCTCATCATCTAAAGATTCGGCGGCTGGAAACATCTTGGCAGAGTGCCACTACTGCGGCAGAAGATTTCCCCAGCTATACAAGCTAACCTCGGAGGACATTCAGAAAGAGCATCTGCCGCCAATAGCCTCCCAAGTAGCATGCGCCGAGTGCCTTGATAGAGTTAGGCTTGCTTCAAGACTATTACCAGAGCAGAGTCCCACAGGAACAATCCGAAATCTGTCTTGGATGATCCTGCTTTTGGCCACAGTAACAGCGTCTGTAGTAATAGCCACTTCTGTTGCTAGAGCACGAGGGCTCGGCGAGGTAGGTATATCCCTTCGATGGTTTGGAACAATGGCCGTTCTAGTCGGGACCGTCATGACCTGGGACAGGACAAAAAACAGATACGCATTTACCCACGATCTCAAATGGTCCCTGAGCTCAAAAAGAGTCAACTTCGCTTTCGCGATCGTACTCACCGGACTGGTCGTCTTACTCGTTTCAGTGCTGCTTCCAGTGTAGTCAGCATCCTATGCTTAGAGCTGTCTTCTGACTATCGCGAATCGTTCGAGCTGCCGGTGAATCGCGAAGCCGTTCTTCAAATACACATTCAGCGGTCCCTTGTAATTCGCTTCTGCCCAAGGAATATTCCCGAATCTCTTCTGTGAATCTGTCGTAGGATATCCTTCCGCCACATGCAGCCCTGCGTGGCGGAATGTTTCACATGCTGCCCGAAGAAGTGATGTGCATACACCTTTTCCTCTCTGCTCAGGCGCTACGACGAAGCACATTATGGATCCCACCAGCTCACCCGGATCGGTCAAAGCGACCCGATACGACCGCATGTTGACGAAGCTTGTTCGGGGCTGGGCATTGCACCACCCAACCGGCTTGTCGTCAATGTATGCGAGTAGCCCCTGGACTTTGCCGGCGCTAATCCGCTTGATTCGAGCTTCTCGATGTTCGGGACCAGCCTTAGGCCCCGCGTCCCAATCGGTTGGGGACGCTGGAGTGTCGTAGAAGCCACAGTAGCAGCCCGCCCAGTCGGGAAAATCCGAGAAGGCCCGGTCGAAAAGGCTCAGATAGTCGGGGAGAAGGCTCGGCTTCAGTTCTCGGACCTCAATCTGAGTTGATTCGGCCATGAATCATCTATCGTGTCCTATTGTATAAGGAAGGAGGAAGCGCGCTTTGAGCAACGAGGCCCTGGGTTTAGGCAAAATGATAAGTCAGCTGAGCTCTACGGCACCATCTGTGAAACTCGACAGTTCGCCTCTCCGGATGGAGTTCTTGCGAAGGAAGCTGAAGTTCATCCAGGACACGATGAAAGAGCAGGGTGTTGACATGTGGATAACGTTCAGTCGAGAGGGCAATGAGGATCCGCTGGCCCACGATCTGCGGTTCAGTGATCTGACCTGGAGGTCAGCGGCAATTATCGAGCAGAACGGCAAGAGGACCGCTATTGTTGGAAGCCTAGAGTCTGAAACTGTCAGACAGGAAAAATTCTATGATGAAATTATTGGGTATGGTAGTGAAGGCGCGGCGCCTAAGCTGCGAGACTTTGTCAAGAAGAGAAAGCCGCAGAAGATCGCTGTCAACAAGAGCCACGACGAGGGAGCGGCTGACGGCCTGACCTCAGGCATGGAGACCTATCTCAGAGCTGCGTTGAAGGACTATGCGAAACGATTAGTCTCTGCTGAGGATCTTGCGATCGCTCTGCGGGCGAGACTGGTCCCGGGAGAGGTCGAGCTTGTGAAGAAGGCTATTCGAGAATGCGAGAACATCTACGACTCGCTGGAAGAAATGATCAAGCCGGGTAAGAAGGACAAGGAGGTGCACGAGTTCGCCCACAAGCTTCTCAAAGAAAAAAAGCTCAGCCCCGCATGGGCCATCGATCGGTGTCCTTCAGTCCTTGTCGGAAATAATCCAATGTCACATGTAGGATACTTCGGCGCCAAGATCAAGAGAGGAGACTTTGTCAAGCTTGACTTTGGCGTAAAATACGAAGGTTACTGCAGCGACATTCAGCGGAACTATTTCGTCGGACCCGGGCTCGTGCCAAAGACCGTCCAACGAATGTTCGACACCGCTCGGGAGGCTAACAATGCGGCCCTTTCAGTCCTGAAGCCGGGGCTTCCAGGCTACAAGGTAGACGAGGCAGGACGAAGACTAATCGTCAGAGGAGGCTTCCCTGAATACAAACATGCGCTCGGACATGCCCTTGGACGGAGCACACACGAGATAGGACCCCTGCTGGGTCCAAGGTGGCCCAACAGGTATGGCAGGCAAGGCGAGAAGGCTGTCCAGAAGGACATGGTCTTCACCATCGAACCGTCAGTGACCAGCAAACTCGGCACATGCAATCTGGAGCAGGATGTTCTCGTCACATCAAAGGGCTACGAGGAACTTTCCAAGCCCCAAGAAGCACTAATACAAGTAGGATGATTGCGGCCCGCGTTCACAGCAGTTCGAGATATGTGTGCGCCAGGATCTTCGTGATACTCACTAGATCAGCTATTCGGACATGCTCGTCTATCCCGTGGATATTGCTGTCCAGACGAGTTGTGCCTAATACGACTACGGGGACGCCGAGCGCGGTGACTGCGGACACATCGGTGGATCCTTGACTACCGCATGGTGGCACGTCTCGGCCTAGAACCTTCCGGGCAACTTTTCGAACCGTTCTAACAAGAGGATGGTCAGGCCTTGTAAGCATCGGGTCGTAACCGAGGACTGGTTTGAAAGCCACTTTGACCTCACGGTGTTTCGCGGCAAAGTCTCTCACGACTCGTTCTACCTCTCGCTGAACCTGCATATCCTTCTCTTCAGGGATGAACCGTCGGTCTACTAGAATTTCGAAAGTGTCTGGTATGATGTTACCCTTGAGGCCGCCCTTTGCAGTGTTAACGTAGAGTCCGGGTCTCATCTTCTTCGTCCCATAGATTGGCTCGGCATCGATCTTAGACCGTCTCCTGCCAACCTGCACTCCAAGTTTCTTTAGTTCCTCTATCAGAGATGCGCCGTATTCGATGGCGTTGACGCCGGTCCAGCCTCGGCCTGAATGCGCTGCCCTACCCTTCACCGTGATAAGATACTCAGCGTCTCCTAAGCTGGCAATATGAAGAGCTTCAATCCCACTATCGGTTGAGAGACAATAGTCAACGTCTTTCGTGATCACGTGTTTGTCGATGAGATAGTTGACGCCGCTGTACCCGCCTACTTCCTCGTCCGTAGTAAAGGTCGGAGTAAGGCTGCCATTGAATTTGACTCCAGTCTCAACTAGAGACTTCAAGGAATAGATTTGGCACGCATCAGAGCCCTTCATGTCTGCGGATCCGCGGCCGTAGATTTTTCCGTTCTTGACTACGGACTTGAATGGATCATGGGTCCAGCCTGAGGGGTCGGCAGGAACCACATCTACATGCCCATTGAGGAGAATCTCCGGACCCTCACGTTCTCCTCTAATCGTGGCATAGGTATTGGGTCTGGGACCCTTGAGGCCCACCTCAGGGCTGACCCTATGTCGAATCATTGTTTCCGGAATGTAGCTGACTGAGGGCCTGACACCAAGGTCTTTGAGTTCAGCGGTTAGGAGCTGGGATATCTTGGGATAGTTGAGACCGGGAGGAACGGTGGTGTCTATGTTGACGAGCCGGCAGGTGAGGTCGACTAGGTCTTTCTTGTGGGCCTCGATCCAACGGTCAACCTGTCTGACGGCGGACGGATTTGCCAAAACACTCTATTCGCGAAATGCTCTTCCCCATTAATTGTTTTTCTGTGAATGTGTTTAGTGGAGGATTCCGCCGTCGTTTTGGAACTTTTGTGCGCCGGGACCGGCATATGTTTGAAAGGTGAGGTGCTTGTACCCTCTTCGAATCCAAGACTCCATTGATTCATACCATCGTCTAAACTCCTTCGGCTTTGGAACCAGGTCTTGCTGGTTAGTGTCAAAATAGTTCATGTCTGCCTGAAGCCTTCCCGGCAGCATTATTCCCGAAATTGTGTAGGAGCGCAGAAACTCAATCACTGGCGACTGGAACCCGTCGATCAAATAGTACCCGGCTTGTTCTGGGAATATTAGGACAAGCGGGAGGTCGACTGCCATGTTCATGAGCCAAAACCTCCTCGTAGCCTCGGATTGAGAGGCATCTGGAAGAGAGTCGAGTCGCGAGAAGTCTGAGGTAGGTGATGTGGCGGGCAGAATCATCATTTTGCTAGAGCCTCTAAGAAAATCCAAGAACTCACTCTCATCTTCCTTGGACATATAGACAAGTACTTGTTTTGGCAATGGCTTGACACTAGATGGGTCGATTAAATAGAGATACTTCTGGCTGAACGGTATGGATTCGGCCTCTCAATCAGCTGGGGCCAGCAGGGTCGGAACCTACCTACGCTCTCCAACAATAATCATCACACTCACACTCATCGCCGTCTATCTGATAATGGGAGCAGCAGTCGGCGACTATGCAAATCCAGTAGCAACCGGAATCACGAATGGAAGCCTCCTACTCCAACTACTCATGCAGTGCGATACCCCATTTCCAACACTGCCCTGGACAATATTGACAACAATGTTCCTGCACGCGGACATTCTACATATTGCAGGTAATCTTCTGTTTCTGCTGTTCTTCGGCTTCGTTTTGGAAGAGCAAGTGACTAAATCTCAGTGGTTCCAGACGTTTTTCATAACAGGTATCGTCGGAAGCCTCAGCTTTGTCGCATTAGATGTCGTGAGTAGTACAGTAGCTGGTTTTCCGAACGCCCTTTCGGCCGACTGCGCAGTCGGCGCTTCCGGAGCAATTTACGGAATCATGGGAACTGCGGTCGGTCTCAAGGTAGTCATACTCCTAATCTTCCTGCTAGGTCTAGACCTCTTCGCGGGAGGCGGCACGCCAGCGCACCTTGGAGGGCTCGTCGCTGGACTTATTCTGCGGAAATATTGGTCGCTTGGAAACAAACCCTTCAGAGGAATATAGATCGATAATCTGAAAGATCGTCGGTTTTTGAGCCCTGGCCCAGGGTCACTGTTTGAACAGATTCGCGACCGGAGGTGTATTATGTAACATCCGTACAACCCGCGGGACTTGACGGTACGAAATATGGCAAAGAAAAAGAGCAAGAAAAAGAAAAGCATGTAGAAACCTGGCCAGGGCATGACAATGCCCTGTCCCACCATTTCTTTTTCGTAACATCCGTTTGGAACAATCTTCCTAATTATCGATAAAGATCAGCGTGGTCCATCCTACTCAGATCGAAAGCTACTCTTTCAAATAGAGGTACGTATCTTCTCGGGGCACGGGCTAAGCAATGCAGGCTGGAGCCAATGTGGCTCAGATTGACGAAGTGGGCACCGGCTTCGGCTCCTGATTGTAACTACGCTAGTCCTGCTGACTATTCAAGGATGGTTCGGAGACACAGTCAGCTTGTTCGCAGTTCCAAGTAGCCCAGTGACGGTCGAGGCGTCGGCAAGTGGAGTTCTACAAGCAGTTTTGAACGTTGGCCCGACGCTTATTGTCCATGCATTTCTCGGGCTTGCAATACTTGCATTCGCGGCGGCCGTGCTCAGGTTCTCGTTAAGAGCTAAGCCCAGAAATGTTCAGGTTCCAGCGATCCTGGGACTTGTCATGATAGTCTCTGCAATCATCGGTGGAACCGTATTCGTTCTATCAGGGTTCAGCAATAATGGTGTGTCCGCGCAGATGGGTGGAAGCTTCATCGGAGCCTACGCGTTCTTCTTCATAGAACTCTACTACACGAAATAAGCTGAGTTGATCTCACCCCCTTCTCCCCGATAGTCATCCCCACCGGTCTACGCTCTCCACTGTCTAGTTCTGGCAAGTATCATTTCTAATAGTCTCGGCTTGAGAGAGACTGCGGAGCCTGTCCGCAAGGAATGGCACTCGATCTGTTGCTCTCATCAAAGGATGCTGAGCGGCGCCTCTGGGTCGCCCTCGGGGTATCGCTTGTAATCGTTTCAGTCGAAGTTGTTGGAGGAATAGTGGGTCGAAGTCTCGCGCTGCTAGGTGATTCAGCGCATCTCCTGACGGATGTCCTTACTGTCGGAATCGCGATACTTACTCTGCGGCTCGGTCGTATGCGTCATACTCCTAGACGGACGTTCGGCTACCATAGGGCAGAGATATTTGCCGCGCTGATCAACGGTTCAACGCTGATCGCTGTAGCTCTCGTGATCATATACCAAGCCATCCTGCGGCTTGAACAGCCTCCCACGGTACAGGGCTCGCTCGTCCTAACAGTAGCGGTTATCGGTCTAATAGGAAACTTGGCAGTGACTGGGCTGCTCGCTCCGAATCGAAAGACGAGTCTCAACGTTAGAGGCGCCTTTCTCCACGCATTAGGCGACACCGTCTCCTCAGTGGCTGTAATCTTCAGCAGCCTCATCGTAATCCTGACGGGATACAATGGAATAGACCCGCTCATAGCCACCCTCATCGGAGTCCTGATCATCAGAAGCGCTTACGGACTGGTCAGAGACTCGACCAATATTCTGCTAGAAGCTACTCCAAAACAGTTCGAACTAGGGAAGATCGCAGAGACGATCCGGAGCATTGATGGTGTCAAGGGCGTTCACGACCTTCATGTCTGGACTATAACTTCGGGTCTCTATGCTCTCAGTGGACACATCACGGTAGACTCTGACACAATTCAGTCAGGGTCTGCCGTCGTCGAGAAGGTGTCAGCGAAGCTGAAAGAATCGTTCGGCATCGGACATGTGACTCTGCAGATGGAGAGGGAGAGCCTCGAGAGAATTCAGAGAGAAAATACTATGCTTTGAGCAGGCTCGGGTCGGCAAAGGAAATTCTATATAGAGTGTAGCGGGTAACTTTGCCCGCTCATTACTTTGCTTGAATCCGGGCCGAGCCCTCGATTTACACGATCCATCCTCAAGGTCGCGGTGGTCTCCGTCTTTACAGCCTTGTCGCTCAGCACTAACTATCTGATGATTGATGTGCCGAACATCAAACTTATGGACTCGCTAATTTTCATCGCCGGATTTCTTTTTGGGCTGGATGTCGGAGTAGCGACTTCGATCTCTGTCTGGCTCATCTATGGCTTCGTCAACCCATACGGTCAAGACAGCATCGTACTACTGATCTTTCTCATAGCTGGAGAGTGTTTCTACGCGATTGCAGGGTCTCTCTTGAGAAGAACCACCCGACCCTCACAAATGTTTGCGAACTGGGGTTTTTGGCACTCTGTCACAGTCTTCGGCGGTCTGGGATTATTGGCGACGTTCGCATACGATGCCCTCACCAACTTCGCAACGTATCTCTTCCTAGCAAACTCGCTTTACCAAGCGTTCTTGATTGGAATGATTACGGGCGCGCCATTCGCGATCATTCATGAAATAAGCAACACGGTATTTTTTGTGACGATCGTTCCGGGAGCTATCTATGCAGTGCAACGTTCGCGACTAGGTCTTGTAGAGAATTGAACTATTCAGGGTCGTCGTCCTCCTCCCCGGGTGGACACAGGAAGTTTTTCGTCGCTATCGTGCTCATAGCGATTACCGTCATAGCGATTCAAGTCGGCGCCTACTATGATCTAGAGAGATTTTTTCTATCAAACAAAGGCCTAGCTCAGCATAATGGATCTCATGGGATGACCGTCAACACCCTACTCAACTTCGGCAACGGGACCAGCATTTGGTTCAACGAAAGTAGTGTGCCGGTTGGCTGGAACTTCTACAATCTGACCCTCTACATTGCAAACGGCAACGTAGTATCCACATGGGATGCTGACTTTCACGAACACTACATTACTGGAATAGATGGAACGGTAAGTGGAGGCAATAGTGGTTACTATTGGGCCCTCTGGCAGTTTTGCAATAACGATCAGGCCTGGCTCTACTCTAGTTTAGGGGCTGACGATATTATGCTGTCAAATAA
>JAJPJY010000095.1 GCA_021323995.1 bacterium
GGAGTCCAGACCTTGCTGGCTCCTTACAGTAAACTTACCATACACGGCAACGCAGGCACCTACGGTGCATTGCTCGCCGCCCTCTCCATCGGAACCGTACTGGGCTCAGTTCTCACCGGCAAGATTGAATCGAGGAAGTACGTCGGAAAGCTGCTGTTCATTGGAGTTCTCGGAGCAGGCGCATCAGTAGCGCTGATCGGTCTCACAACTCAAGCAGTTATCGCTTTTGGCTTAATGCTAGTAATCGGTGTTTCTCTCGCTCTGGCAAATCTTCCGCTGCAAGTACTAGTACAAGCCAGGGTTCCGGGGAACATGTTGGGCAGGGTTTTCACTTCTCTCGGGGCTCTCGTGACAATCGCAACGCCCATCGCGGCAGTAGCGACTGGAACAGTCGCAAGCTCACTATCGATAGGCTCAACTCTACTAATCTATGGGGCACTCATGGTACTTGTAACAGCCGGATCCTATTTCATATTCGGAGAAGTTAGAGAGGCGAAATACTAGCACGAAAAGACTTCCGTTTATCTCCCATAGTGACGCTTCGTTGCCGTCGGATATTGGTCTGAAGAGTCTTACATAGTTTCCGCGCTCCAGCTTTCTCCTCCATCAAGTGAGAGGGTCCAATCCTTTTGCGGGAAAGTGCGAGTTTCTTTCTGATAACCTTCTTGAGTTCTAGATCCATTTCATAACCTATCCCCTTTCTCCCAAGTTCAGAGGCCACTTTCAAGGTCGTGCCGGACCCGAGAAATGGGTCGAAAACAGTCTCGCCGGAGAGAGTGAAGAGTTTGATGAGTCTGCGCGGAATCTCCTCCGGAAAAGCGGCCACTCCCTCTTCGACTCTTCCAGATTTTGGAAGAACGTTCGTAATATTCCAAACACTCATGTTCCAATTCTCAGAGTTCAGCCTCGATGTATCAATCCTAGACTTCTCCAGAACTTCCGGACGCAAGCTCTTCAATTGCTCATAATCGAATGTTCCATTCTGGAATAGCAGAATGGACTCTTGAATGTTGTCCGTGTAAAAATACATCGGATATGGATGTTGAAGAACTACACCACTTCTCCTGCTAATCCTGGTGTAACCTGTGGGTTTCACCCAAGTAATCCTGTCACGATACTGGAAACCCTCTTCAACGAAAATCTTGGTAGTGTCTGCGACGATAGGATACTTCTTCCCACGCCCACGTTTTTCCTGCCTCACTAACATATCGTCCGTGACGATAGCGCAGATCCTTCCTTTTCCTAAGACTCTCTTGCTTTGAGCGGCGAATGTTCTCAATAGATCAAGATACTCTTCGTAGTCCGCAAATAATCCTGGATAATCAAAGGGAGCGTTATAATATGGAGGGGATGTCATGATCAGTGCAACCTCTCCATTGGCGACTTCGTTCGCGGACATTTTTCTGACGTCGCCAAAGAAAATCCTTAGACTCGGAGAATCCTTCTCGATAGGGGACACCGTTTGCATGAGAAACTTGCGAGGGGTTGTGATTGGTTGGACTGGATAATTCTTCCCTCTGGCCTAGCTCCGGCGATCGATTAGAAAAAGCTCGGACGTGATTACTTCAGGTGACTATTGGAAGTGCACGGCCGTTATATGCGGCCACAGCGATTAGACTGTTTGACGAAAAATGTGTCATGTCAAGATAGACTCGGAAAGCATTGAGCAAGTGAAAGCTAGAGCCTGGCAGACGGCAACCAGCTTAAGACTCTCAGCCCGCTAAAGGACGGTACAACCATGGCTGAAGTCTCCGTCCCGCGAGGCGCGAGTGTCAAACTAGGCCAGGTCCAGGGGGACCTCAGGCTTGGAGAGAATGCGCGAGTTGAAGCAGAAGCCTTCATCGTAGAGGTGACGGGGCGTGTAGTCTGCGAAGGAGACGCAGAATTCACGGCCAGTCTCTCATGTTCAGAGTTCTATGCTCACAGGGGAAGGATCAGGGTCGGCGGTGACCTCAAGGCCGATGGTGACGTAAAAGTCGAAGATGGCCAGCTCGCCATCGACGGCTCACTTCAGGCTGCCAATGTCAGTGTCGACAAAGCCCTCAGAGTCGGCGGAGACGCGAAGGCCGAGGAGTTTGACGTCGGAGGAGTCTTGGAGGTTCGTGGGACAATCAGCGGGAAGAAGGTGGATGTTGGGGGCTCATTCAGGGTTCAGGGTTCAGCCGAGGTCGAAGAGGTAGATGTTGGAGGAACCGTCGACATAGTCGGCCTAGTCAAGTCCAGCAAGCTCGACGTTG
This sequence comes from bacterium, assembly GCA_021323995.1. Lineage (GTDB taxonomy): Archaea > Thermoproteota > Bathyarchaeia > 40CM-2-53-6 > 40CM-2-53-6 > 40CM-2-53-6. The sequence continues at coordinate 2,238 of JAJPJY010000095.1, forward strand.
GAGGGTTGGCCCGAATTGGTGGCGGAGAGGTCTCCGATGACGTTGATGTGGGCGGCAAGTTTGAATCGACTAAGCCGTTGAAGTTCTCAAAGCTTGACGTAGGCGGGCTCGCCACACTCGACGAAGGAGGCGCAGGGGGAAAGATCGATGTTGGAGGAAAGTTCGAGAGCCGAGCCGATCTATCCTTCAGCTCTCTAGACGTAGGCGGAATAGCGACGATAAACGGAAACGGGAAAGGCGTCGAAGTAGATATCGGAGGAGTGCTCCACGTTTCTGGAAGCCTCACGCTCGAAAAAAGCCTGGACATAGGTGGGAAGGCGTACATCGGGTCACAGCTCAACGTCGATTCGCTTGAGATCGGCGGATCGATGGAAGCGAACCAAATAATTGCCCAGAAGGGCATCGAAGTAGGAGGAGACCTGAAAACAGTGCAGGGAGCAAAAGGAGACAACATCGAACTTGGACACCGATCCAGAGCAATGGGTCCGATCATTGGACGAGAGGTCAGGGTCGGACACGGGGGCAGAGTAGAAGACGTCTACGCGGACAAGCTAGAACTCGAACACGGCTCCCAGGCGAGAAACCTCTACTTCAAGGAAGGAACCATCGGAGGAGGCGTCCATGTCGAAGGCGAAGTCCTCTACACGGAAAAGATCGAAGCCTCACACGATGTGAAATTCGAGAGACCTCCCAGCAAAGTCAACGAGCTGCCTAAACCTCCTCTCTGAAAAGTTGCAGCCCGCTAAACGGTCCCGGATGGACATTTACGCAGAGATACTAGAAGCGTTGAAGAGAAAAGGGCTGACCCGGATTACTCGGGTCTCCTACGCGGTTGGCCTTCCTGTCGATAGGACCAAGAACTATCTTAGAGATCTCTCATCATCGGGACTTGTTGGCATACAGACAGGAGAAGAATCGGGCTATTCGATAACGCACCGCGGCCTAGATTTTCTTGAGGCTTATTGGAAGCTGAAAGGATTCCTGGACTTTATTGGCGGAGAAAATACTGAGAAAAACAATGCTCAGCCAAGGATTCGCTGAATCCGATCTTAGCAGGCTACTCGGCTGGACCTCGTTCTCGAAGAATATTTTGTATATGTAAACAGGAGTCCGGATGCGATTAACGTAAAGAACAGAAGGTCAAGTCCAAAGCTCAACCAGTCAAAGCCTATGGAGAGCAAACAAGACCTGGAAAGGTCGATCCCCGGCGGTGGGCATCCACCGGTCTTCCAAGTGACAGGAAAGCCGTATCCTCTGACCTGATTACCGATCAGCACACCGAGCAGGGTAAGCGCGACCCCAGCTAGAATTGGAGTAGGCCAGAGAAGGACTGAACGGGTAACCATGAGGACCTAGTAGAAACTTACTCTCTTCTATCTTCAGGCCACGTAGGTCTTGTATTCTCTTTCGAACTCGCGCACGATCTCGAATTTGGGGAGTCTACGGGATCTGCTCTCTCCGTGGTGCTGGAATGTCATCTCTGGAAAGACTACTGCAGGTCCGTCCGCTGCGAGCCGTGTCGCAGGATGGTCTGGTCCCAAGGCTCTAGCGCAGATCTGACGCGTCAACCGTCTAACTTCACCTTCATCAACATAGCCTAGAGTGTGAAGGTATTCGTGGAGTAGAGTATAGAATACGTATGCGTTGAGATAGCGCCGGTCTTTCGCGATGTGGGTCACCTGATCTAGGAGGCTTCTGTTCATCACAATGAAGTTAGAGCCCATTTGGTGGAACGCACCAATGTACTCGGGAAGATCGGCAAGACCAAGCATTAGCCCAGCGCGTCTTTTTCCGAGACTGTTCTTGACCGATTTCTTGACCAGCTGGAACACCTCGCTGAAGTTGAAGCTGTGATCTAGCCCTTCGGATATTCCAATGCCGCTTTGAGGCGCTTCCATTTCCCAGAATACACCGCTAGTATACGATTCTAGAGGACTCTAACACCGCATTTGTCCCACCAGCTATTTAAGGACTGGATTTTACAAAAACTAATCATGGAGACGCGTTGAACCATTCTAGAGACGAGTGGAGCGCCGTCAAGAGAGCAATCGAACAGGCGGTTCCCTTCTACCAGCCGATCAGCGAAGCAATCTCTCTCGGCCTAGCTGGAACACTACGGCGTCGAGCCATTCGTCGAATAGAGAGTTCGAGAAAGGATTGGGTCCTGGATTCAGGAACAGGTCCAGGGGTCAGTAGCAGAATGATGCTCGAAGACAACTTCGAGCTAGTAATAGGCCTTGATCCTTCACTAGTTCTCCTGCGATACGCGAAAGTCCGTCTTACAGATAGTTTCTATCCAGTACTAGGCGTTGCGGAAAACCTTCCATTCCGAAACGAGAGCATTGCAGCAGCTATCACATGTTTTTCGCTTCGCGATGTACGTGACAGGGCCCGTTCGATCGCTGAATTTGCAAGAGTCATCATACAGAAAGGTCGACTTGAGATAGTCGACATTGGAAAACCAGACAGCCCATTCTTTCAAGGGCTCATCAGCATTTACATCGTCCTCGTCATGCCGATAGTCGCCAGAGTCCTTATCGGTCGAAGGACCCGCGGGAACCCTTTTCGAATGATCATTCCTACCTTCTTTCATATCCCCACAAATCAAAACCTTGCTCGTCTCACTGAAGGCGAGTTCGGTTCGGTCGAGTCTCACGAGTTCCTCTTCGGAGGACTAGTAATAGTCGATGCCTTGCGAGGGGACGACGAGCATAGCTAGACGATTCTGCGCATTCAAGCCGACTGGGTTTACTAGTTTGTTAGTGGCTTGCCGGTGCTTATATCCGGCCAGCCAGCTTGAATGATGGAATCAAGAATGTTGGAGAAATCTGATGCACTCTCGGAGTTCGAAGGTGAGAAAGTGATCTCACTAGAAACCTATCGAAAGAACGGAGAGCCGGTGCGGACCCCGGTCTGGTTCGTTGAAGAAAGCGGAACCATCTTCGTCCACACTGACGATCGTACTGGCAAAGCGAAGCGAATAAGGCGTAACTCAAAGGTGAGAATCGCGCCATCCCACTTTAGAGGAAAACCCAAGGCCGATTATGTGGACGGTCACGCAGAAATCGAAACAAGTCCTGAAACTGTGAAAAAATATCATTCACAGATATACAAAAGGTACGGAGTCCAGGGAACCCTTGTCAAGCTCCTTCAACGCTTCTCAAGAAGCAAAGCCAACGACATCATTATCGTGATCCATCTGCAGAGCCCAGCCTCCTTGTAAATTAGTGATTTAATGGATGAGACACCCGTTGAAGAATGCGAATTGAAAGAAAAAGATAGGGGGGTGCTAGGCACCCTTTACTCGGGATTCCTAGTACCTGCGGTGCTTTTGATAACAGTCCCTACAATAGACGGGTCTGCCCTCAGTTGGCTGGAAGGGGACTTCTGTCTCCTTACCACAGTCAGAACAGACAACTTTGTGCATCGTCCGAGGACTGCCATACGAACTACGACTCATTCGGCCTAGTACACCTCCCATTACGTATGCGAGTCTAGCGATGACGACTACCTATTAACCTTGAGCACACGCCAACCACAATCAGCCGATCTTACCGTTCATAGTGATTGGAAACCCTCAGAGTTCACTAGAGGGCACTTTCATTCTAAATCGTTAGAGTCTTGGACTTTAGTTTTTGGAAACGACTATATCGATCAAGCCTCGAACACTGTCGCCATGAACGGTTCTGAGGCGGGGAAAACACTCGACTCATCCAGAGAACTGCAGATCACAGTAGTCGGTAGAAAGACTAGACGAGAACATTCAACGCCGGTCTGGTTCGTTCGTGATGGGAAGACAGTCTTTCTCCTGCCAGTTCGAGGCTCAAAGAATCAATGGTACAGGAACATTCTCAAGTCGAATCGGATTAAAATCTCGTCCGGGAAAATATCACTCGATCTTACAGCTATACCGATTGTGGAACCAAATATGGTCGCGTCGGTGATAGATAGATTCCGGAAGAAGTATGGAGTAGCAGACGTCAAGAGATACTATTCAGTACTCGATGCCGCAATGGAGTTGACCCTACCATAGAACCGCTTTCAGAACAGTCTATCCTGTCTACGAATTCTCTACGATTGGAAATGTTCTTCCGGAGCTCTGGCGTTCTATCATCCAGTTAGGATACTGGACCCGAGGCTTTGTTATCCTGTCAAGGTTCTCTAACTGTCCCGCATTCAGGTTCACATCGATAGCTCCTAGATTTTCCTCAAACTGCTCCGTCGATTTCGCACCGATCAACACGATGTGATTCTTGGATAGTAGCCAGGCGATTGCAATTTGGGCGGCTGTAGCACCTTGTTCTTCCGCGATCTGTTTCACCTTTTCAACAATGCCGAAGCCTGTCTCCTCGTCGAAGAACGGGAAGAATAGTCCCCTGTTTCCGGCCCGCGTCCCCGCTGCCGGCTTTGAGTCCTTCGAGTATTTGCCTGATAGCGTTCCACCGTGGAGCGGGCTCCAGACTAGCAGAGACATCTTGCTGTAGTGGGTGAACGGAAGAATCTCGTGTTCAATGTCCCTGTTCAACAAGCTATAGTTCATCTGCGCCGTCTCATATCTGGAGTATCCTCTCTCCTCGCACCTTGCTTGGAGAGTGCTCATCTGCCAGGCAGTGAAGTTTGAGACTCCTGGATATCTGACTAGTCCGCGTTCAACTAGATCTTGCATAGTTTCGAGCGATTCGTTCAATGGAACATGAGCATCCCACGAGTGGAACTGGTAGATGTCGACCCAGCTTGTTCCTAGCCTCTCTAGGCTCTTTCGAATGCCGATCTCGATATGGTGGCGTGAGAGACCGATCTCGTTGACCCCAGCCCCTGTCCGTCCTCTCACCTTGGTGGCGATAAGAATCTGGTCCCGATAGGGTTTGAGAGCGCGTCCAAGTGCTTTCTCTGATTCGCCCTCGTCGTAGACATCGGCAGTGTCGAAGAGGTTGACTCCTGCGTCGACTGCTCGAGCTACCATCTTGTCCACCGCCTCCTGGCCAAGTCCCCCGAGTTTCCAAGTGTTCTTTTCTCCAAAGGTCATGGCGCCTAGCGCTAGAAGGGATGCGTGAGCACCGGTCCGTCCGATTGAAGTATACTTCATCGGCATCTGTGAACAATCCCTGGAACGGCTCTGCCCTCACATAAACATAGTTTGGAAAGAATTAGCCCAGAGTTTTCAGAATGGCCAAGGCCTCGCCCACATGTGCCGTGGGTTTTGCCTGGGACGAGAAGACGTGTCTCACGATTCCCTGCTTGTCTATGATGAAGCTGACGCGGCCTGGTATCAGTCCAAGGCTCTTCTTGACCCCGTACGCCTTTCTGACAGATCCGTCAGCATCGGTGAGGAGTATGAATGGTAGCTTGTGTTCCCGAGCGAATCCGTCGTGAGATTGTTGGTTGTCACCGCTGATTCCGACAACCTCGGCGCCTAGATTCTTGAACGCCTCGTATGAATCTCTGAACCCGCACGCTTCCGCTGTACAGCCGCGGGTGAAGTCTTTCGGGTAGAAGTATACAACGAGGTTCTTCTTCCCGCGGAACCCTTCCAAGCTAACATATTCTCCATCGCTGCGTTGAAGGCGGAACTCCGGAGCGGGACTACCAACTTCGATCATAGTTCATGCTCTCCTATTGTCTTGATCCGCTCCTTCTCAAGCGTTTTGTTGGCGGTTTCAGCTAAGTGTTGCCAAAGAAGGGCTTCAAGGTCTGTGTTTCTCATTCCCATGGCCGATGAAACCTAATCGGCGTCGGCTCTCTCCCGACGGATTGCTGGCTCTTACACTCCTGATGAGGGGTGTCACCTCGTTCATCAACAACCCCCGCCATAGTTGCTGAACGGGACTCCCTCTATGGATGAGAGAGCGGACTCAGGGATCGAGATCAGGAGAATTCTGCTTCTGACCAGGCTACGAGAGAGTCCGAAAGGCTTGACGATGAATCAGCTCGTCAAAGACTGCAGCAAGGTTGATGGCTGGAATATTGTTGGATCAACACTCTGGGAAGGAGTCCGCCAAGTATTACAGAGCCTGATCAATGATCGGTTTGTTGCGGTCAGAACTAGATTCATGATAACTGTGAGGGGGGAGGAATACCTTGCGGATCCTCTAAGGTGGCGATTGCACATGGAGACGACCGAAGAGACTGAACAGAAGCTTTTCTGGAATAGCATCTACGACGTTTTTGACAGGGCCCTCGCAAGACTCCTCGCTAAATCTCAACCGAAAAAACCATAGTCTGATCATAGCGGGTCCACTACTCCAGTCGAAGCTTCAGAACCGACTGTCTTCTGAACTCGTAACGAGACTCCTATTATTCGCTATGAGTCGAATGCTGATCGCCAACTTGACCGATCTGATATGGCTGCTTAACGTTCTAACATGGGCAGCGTTCTTTGGAGTCGCAATAGTCCCTTTACTTGTTGCGATCCAAGTAAAGTCGTTCGCTCTCAGAATTCTATCCCTGCTGCTCGGACTGTTTGCAATAACCCACGGTCTTTACCATCTAGCTCTCGCATACGGTCTCTATTTCGTAGCCCAGGTCATCTTGGAACCGGTCTCCGTCACCTTCCTGCTTGCTTTCGGAATCTACTACTCGAGGAAGGCTGACTTCTAACGATGTCTAACGACCTGCTGACTATGTCGATGGAAATATTCACAGTTGTCGGTATCCTGGTTTCCGTAGGAATCTTCGGGAGGCTCGCGATCAAGGCAAAGAGCATTGGAAGCTTCAGATTCCAGCTCTCGGCTTTCATTCTCATATGGGCAGTAGCCGAAGTCCTCTACGAAGGACAGGATCTGGGACTGTTCAATACGTCAGGACTCAACGAGCTCGGTCTAGCCTTTCATTTCGCCTCCATGGCCGCGTTCGCGGTGTTCGTCGGGGCAAGATCCTACAAGTTCCTAAGAGTGAAGCCGGCACCTCTGCCCCCACCTCCGGTCAAGCCGGTTCCTCTCACAGGAGCAATGGAGACGTGAGCGTCCCGTCCTTCGAAGATCTCGTCGAGAGCTCCATAACAGAGACTCTCTCAAAAGTCCTCGGACAATTAGTATGGAAAGCAATAGGCTTCTACTTCGAGCCGAAGAGCTTGTCCCGGGATCCTGACGCCCTTCCAGAAGTCCTCGGAAAACTGTTTGGAAAGAACGCCAATGTTCTAGAGAGAGTGATCGCTGAAGATCTGCTCACGAGAGTGGGAGTTCCGCAGGAAAATAGAAGAGGCTCTGATTTCAGGACCTACATCCGAATCGCAAAGGCGAGATTCATCTCATCCACGTCAAGTTTTGCCCACCCGGGCACTCCTGCAATATAGGAGGTATCGTTTCGGCAAGAAGGGTCGGATGTAGACTCCTGAACATGCGCTCGTCGACTTACTCGAATACCCCCATAGGTTCCACCGGAACCGGAGATGGAAGTGTTTGGTCAGCAGCTTGTCGAATTCTTCGGGGCTCATCACATGTTGGGTGACTCGTTTCTCGCCCCTTGTCAGAATCAGCTTGTTGTCGGTTAGCGTTACTCTGCCTGATCTTGTCAACTGGCTGACAAGTCGGCCCTGTGTGAAGTGGGATCGTGGAGAAGTCTGTTGGTACCTGTTTCTAGCCGCGAAGTCAGAAAGTCGCCTTGATTGGAGAGTGAAAGAGTATTGCCTCTCCCAAGACCCCGTTTCGGTCTTTCGTGACACTATTCTCATCCTGTTTTTCCTGGCTACTTTGTAGAAGTGTCGGTTGTCTTGCTGAATATCGCCATTGTCGATCCGTTTTGGCTTCGTGAATGAGTCGCCGAATCCTACGTCAGCTAACCAGCGGTCTTTCAGATGCACGAGGAGAGTCATATGATCGAACTCTGGGCTGAACCGTCCGTGTTTTCCTGCCACTCTCGCAGAGAGCATCGAGACTTTGAAGCCAAGCTTCTTCAACAATAGGGCGAAACATCCGTTTAGCTCGTAGCAGTAGCCGCCGCGTCGGTCTCCGACTATTTTCTTGTAAAACCGTCTCTGATCTAGAATTATCCGGCGTCCAAGGTGTATGTCTAGATTCTCAAACGGAACTGAGAGTAAATGGTGACGATGTAGCTTGCGAAGAACATCAAGGGTCGGACTACGAGATCCGCGATAAGCAATGCGCTTGAGATAAGGCTCAATGTCCAAGTCGTCCATCTGTCTCCTCATGCTGACTCTCTCAGTCATCGCTCGGCCTTCGCTGTTCGAATGAAAGTCTTCGCGCGAAGATTCTCAGCTTTCAATTGGACTCTGAGGAAGGAACTAGTCACTGGCCCGTGTAATGTTCGTGGGGGTGTTCGTGCGGGTCGAAGTGCGGCACCGGGGTTACTGTCAATCGTCTAATGCCTTTGATGGTTGATCTAACAGAGGTTTCGAGTTGCGTGGCGACTTCGTGGGCTTGGTTCAGGGGGATGTTGCCATCGACTTCTACCTCTAGTGCTCCTACTATGAAGGGTCCGGCTCTTCGGAGCCGGAAGTCTCTGATTCCCTTGACGTGGTCGTTGGATCTGATGACTGACTCTATTCTCTTCGAGAGTTCTGGCTCGTGGAACTCATCCAGCAAGACGAGGCTTGACTCTCTAATCGTAACATAGGCCACTGTCAAGATGTAACCTGCGACCAACATGCCCCCGATCGCGTCTGCATGATGGATTCCGATCGATGAAAGGAGGACACTCGCGAATGCAACGAAGCTAGAGGTTGTGTCCTTGATCGAGTTCTTCGCATCTAGCTTCAGCGAGAGTATGTTGTACTTGTTCGCGACTCTGTTCATCTGTATTGCTCGATACAGGCTGCCGAGTCCCGCCAGAATCAGAACCACCAAGGCTAGAACCGGCAAGCGTAGCGATTCAGGGCTGAGCAGGGCTCGGTAAGATCGATAAATGATGTAGGCGGATACTGGCACCAGAACGACACCAGTGATAAATGCTGTGAAGCTCTCAACCTTGTAGTAGCCATACTGGAATCGACGGCTCGGCCTGCGGCGGACAAACCGTAAGCCTGTCCATACGAAGAAAGTGACCCCTGCGTCGCTTATCGAGTCGATCCCATCGGCCAGAAGCGCGACGCTAAGAGTTACAAGGCTGAAGCCTATCTCGACAATTCCTAGCGCAAGAAGGGTCCAGATCGAGACTCTCGCAATTCGTTCTCCCTCGTAAAATCCCCTGGGTTCTTCGTGCAAAGGCTAGCCGTCTAGTCTCCATTTCACTCCAATCTTATTTCAGTATAAGACGATTCAGCTTAGGCGCCGATCGAATCCGGAGTTGATGCCCGAATTACTAGTGTCAGGGGAATTATCGAGAAGCTCCGGGACCATACAGGATTTGAACCTAAATCTGTTCATTGGCCCGCTGAGGATTGAACGGTCCCGGTCTCTGGTCGTGAGGCCATGTGTCTGATCAATTTCTTTGATCCGGATATCTGCGGCAAACGTGAGCCGATTTTGTCTACACGCGGTCTGCTTCAGCAGCCGGCAATTTGTTGCGAAATACAAAATATTATATTGGAAGTCGGTGAACATGGGCATTCTGAGCGATGGAGGCGTACGGACAGGACGGTTCCGGATCCGCTGTCAATCGCGATACTGGTCTATCCCTTGTGCTTCTCAGCCTCCTTTTGAGTTCTGCAACGGAATCTCCACCTCCGACCAGAATCGCGCATTCCTCGAATGTACTTACTCTATTCCGAGTCTGTCGGCAAGGGCTTGATGAAGATATTTTCAGAGGGATCTCTGCCCTCTCTTAGCGACGAGACGGGTCCATTAGCCCCGTCGAACCTGGCAGTGAACGAAGCAGGCCCCCAGGCGTGCAAAACCCGAACCAAGAGGAGCGTTGAGCTCTCTTGGGTGGTCATCAGGTTAAGATTACCTGGGGGACCCGCGAAACATTTCAATTCTCTACCTATAATAGACTAGCCCCAGAAAGGATATCGCTGGATTTCGACTGAAATAGACTTCTTCCCTCTAAATCGGGCGATGTCTTCGGGAAGATTCTGCTGACCGTTCTCTCGGCCGGTCCCAACCGAGTTTCTAGGATCAATTGTAGCACAATCGAACACAATTGGGAAAAATCTTATATCTTGTAATTGCACGTAGCTCGATTTGGTCATCAGGTTGAGGAAGCATACGTCAGTATGTATGAGATTTAGTTCAATGCACGTTACCGCGCGAGACCGTTGGCAGATCTTCTCCCTGAAGCTGGGAGAAGGCGACTACTGAGTCGGGCCGCAAGGAACGAACTTACAGCACTACTCTTCTGCACACTAGCCATCGCTAGCTACGGTCTGTTCTCTAGTCTTTCAAGCGCTCCCCGTTCCTCGGTTGCCCCTTCTCCAATATCAGCAGCGCCGATTGGAGCTCACTTCGATCATGTTGTGATTATTGCGATGGAAAATAGTGCGTATTCCTCAGTCCTCGGGTCTGGCACAATTACCTCGTGTCCAGCAAGCTCCGCGCCCTTCCTATGTAGTATGCTGCCGGTGAGCTCGACGATTCCTAGCATGAACAACTATGGCGCTACCTCAGCGGATGCCAACGATTTCAACGGCTGCTCAGCAGCCTGCTACGTTGGCCTGTTAGCAGGTTACACATACGGAGTAAGTGATGGATACAGCTGTTGCATGGCCGGGAAATTGATCGTCAACTCGCTACAATCTGCAGGTTTGACCTGGCAGGCTTACTGCGCGGAAGGTTGCCCGAGAGGAAATGATCACTTCCCGTTCACCGCGTTCTCGTCTACCTCTACCAGTAGCAACGTGTTCACTGGCTCTTCAGTGACGACCGCATCTCTAGTCGCGGCTGCGAACTCTGCCAGCCCACCGAATTTCCTATGGTACACTCCAACGGACAGCGAGAACATGCACGATGTTAGCGTCTCGACAGGTGATTCCTACCTGAAATCCTTCCTGGTAGGATCAGGAAGTATCGCAAGTCCAGCTTCAGGATCTCTTCTGTCCAGCAGTCTGTTTACGAATCCGACGTATCATACTCTACTCTACTTGTGGTGGGATGAGTGTGGAGGCAGCAACGGCTCATGCGACAGCAACAACGACGCACCGAACCTCCTCTTTGGTCCGACGGTAAAGAAAGGGTATGTTTCCCCCGACACGACCGGTATTGACGAGTACGCTTCTATCTGGACGATCGAGAACAACTGGGGACTAACCACTCTAGCCCAGGGAGACACCGCAGCCAAGAATGCAGGCTACAACTTCAACGATATTTTCACGCCCGCTGGTCCTCTTCCATTGTCCGGAAGCTTCACGTATCTCCCCACATCTCCTATCGCTAGTTCTCTGGTCAGCTTCACAGCCGTTGCGTCAGGAGGTACCGGTCCCTATGCATACTCGTGGAGTTTTGGAGATGGCTCTACAGGCACGGGTCTGACAACAACTCACACCTACACCGCGTCAGGCAGCTACCCTGTCACACTGAGCGTAGCGGATTCTGCCGGTGGGTCTGTAAAATCCGTACAGACTCTTCATGTGTCAGCCCTTTCTGCTCTTACTGCAAGCTTCACTTACAACCCGTCTCAGCCCACCTCGGGCCAGTTAGTCACATTCACGGGAACGGGCTCTGGCGGTACCTCCCCATACCAATACACTTGGAACCTGGGAGGGACAAGCAAAACTGGCAATCCAGTCCCACAAGCTTTCGCAAACGGCACATACACGGTCTCATTGACCGTCACTGACAGTGCCGGCAAGACAGCGACCAGGTCAGAATCTCTGTCGGTCTCGTCCACCTCTGGCGGCTCTGTGCCGACGCTTAATGGCTGGGGCGGCGTCCGGATGGATGAGTCTGTCGCCGGGACAAGCGGTGCTGCCTCCTCGGTGTTCCCGGGCGAATACGCTTCGAATATGGAGCTGCTGCTGATCCAGTTGAAAGAGATGGGATACAATACCGTGAGGGTCGAATTTGACCCGTACTGCACGGACAGTGTCGATTTCAACTCTATGAGTGTTTATTCCCAGACCAATGCTCAACGGTCAGTTGAGATTGCTCAGCATTACGGTTTCTGGGTCATAATCGACTACCACGGGTTCTCGGATATTTTCCGGAATACTAGTTGTTGGCTGAGCTATTGGAAA
>JAJPJY010000166.1 GCA_021323995.1 bacterium
TCTACCTTCAAGCGCGAGTTGTCGAATCTGGCAGACGAGATTGTGACACGGTCATACTAGTCTCTACTTCCAAGGCACAAATCTAGTTCCAATAGACGAATCACCATTAAGCAACCGGGTCAAATTCGTTGGATTGTTGAGATTGAAAACGTACGATTCGACGCCAAGCCTAGCGAGTCTAACTGCCTCTACGGCCTTGCCCCTCATGCCGCCAGTGGCATCTGTCGTCGAATGCTTGACACCGTTCAAAACATCCTTATGATTATCTTTCCTAACTTCCTTTACTATCTTCCGACCATACATGTTATCAAAGATACCGTCCACGTCGCAGCCGAACATGACCCTTGAGACCTGCAGTTTTTCTCCCAACAGAGAGGCGATTCGATCTGCAGACACGACACCGAATCCACTTTGCTCATCAACACAAAGATCCCCATGGATGATTGGGATGACCCCGAGCCGCAAGGCGGTCGTCAGGGGACGAAGAAAGCTTGCACGAATATTTCCCTTCAGAAGCGTCATGAAACTCATCGGTCTAAGTGGAACGAACGGGCGACCACGAAGGAGCAGAGCGACCCCAATGATTCTAGTAAGTTGATCAAGGTTCAACTCGATCTCTGACACGGTTTCGAGTCGAGACTTTCCCCTAAAACCCCTAGACACGAGTTCTCTCGTGGCAAAGGGATGGGCATAGGAGCCGCCGCCATGCAGGAGAATCAACTGTTTAGAGTAGGCCGCAACTTCGCCAGCGACCCGATGGATCAAGTCGAGTCTTGGGGTGCAGATTTTCGACTTGTCCGTGATTGCAGACCCCCCCAGCTTGACCACTACGGTGGACGACATAGAACGACGCAACTATCCATTGGCATTTAGCCACTTCGGGATGACCGCAATTCCTACATCATGGTAACATTCACCTTATGATAATCAGAGGCGAGCGTCTCAACTGGCAGTCAGAATTGACAGCCAGACTCGAATTCGAAGATGGTCACCTAGACATGATCGAGAACAAGATAGTCCATTCTCTGGGAGAGAGGCCTGGTAGTTCTATTGGCGAAATAGCGAGAGAGCTCAGGGTCAACAGATCCACCGCCTCCAAATATCTACACGTTCTTAGAGCAAAAAGAAGAGTCAATTTTCGACAGGTGGGACCGGTAAAACTCTGGTCACTTGAGGTGTCTAAGTAGTGGAGACCCGCAGAACGTCGTATTCCGCAATCCAACAAGCCGATGATCGGGTTCCGACAGGCATACCCAGTTTGGACAAACTGATCGAAGGAGGACTGGTCAGAGGAGACACATCAATTGTCGCCGGACAACCCGGAACTGGTAAAACCACACTCGGTCTACAGTTCTTGACCTACGGAGCGGTCAAGTGTGGAGAGAACGGGGTCTATGCCTCCGTCATTGAAAGCGGCGAAAAGCTCAAGCGTAACGCTCGCCGTTTTGGATGGGATCTAGATCTCTTAGAAAAACAAGGAAAACTACAGCTAGTCTCGCTACAGTCGACAATGAAGGCAGGCGTCAGCACTGCGCTAGAAACCGTCCTGGAGGCGCTCCACACAATCAATGCAAAGAGACTGGTATTCGACTCACTATCGGCACTGATGACAGCATTCGAGAGCACGGCAGAAGCGAGAAGCTTTCTCCACATAATGCTAAAATTCTTGGAAGCCGCGAACTGCACGACACTGATGATAAGCGAAGTGCCATGGGGCAAACAACAGCTCGGCACCAACTTCGAAGAGTTTCTAGGTGATGGACTAATCGTTCTCGAATCCAGTTTCGACAACTCGAGAGTCCGCCGCCGAATCTACATCCCCAAGATGAGAGGGACAGAGAATCGGTTGGAAGGATACGACTACTACATCACAAGGGAAGGTTTTGCTCTAGCTCCGACTCCAATCCCACCCGACAAGATTCGATAACTGAAGCCCTAGCAATCACTCGGGTGGGTAGTTCTGGAGACTCGGAACACTGAACGCCTGGAAAAGGCCTCGAAAGCTGAGCTTATAGAGAAACTCATCGGCTCAGAAACTAAAGCAGAACTCTTGATGTTCTTTCATGAAAATCCGGAAACAATAGACGCCCTCGACGGAATCGCCAAGAGATTACACCGAAGCCCTAGAGATATTGAGCATGATCTATCGGACCTCGTTGACCTTGGACTACTTCGTGAAGTTCGAACATTCTCGTTCGACAAGTCAAGAGATCTCGAGCTGCAGCGAGAGATCTCGAAGCGATTAATATCACCCTCAGCGTCGGAGGAGACGGACAAGGCTGCCTCGAAGGAAAAAACTGGCGTAGTGATAATTGACGAGTTGCTTCCGGAAGGATATCCGTCATCATCCGTAGTACTGGTCATGGGAGATCCTGCAACCGGGAAGACGACCTTGCTGGTGCAGCTAGTCGCCGAAGCACTTCGAAGCGGCAAGAACATCGTCTACGCGACTCTGGATGATTTTCCAGACAGTGTCAGGTCTTCGATGAGGGTGATCGGCATAGATCCCGCAAGGTATGAGACAGAGGCCCGGAGGAAGCTCACATTCATTGACTGTTACTCTTTTCTGGTCGGTGTAAGGAGCAGGGAGCAGTACAGTGAAGATCCTCAACGCCTTTCGGACCTAAGCATCGTTGTGTCGAAAGCACTCTCAGAGACTAGCGATCCGAGCAATACTCTGCTGGCAATGGATTCGCTGACCACTCTGTTACAGAGAAGCGGGGTCCGGCCATCATTCGATTTTCTTCACACGCTCGTGGCGAAGATTAGAAGCTGCAAAGCCAGCTGTGTCACATCGCTTTCGCGGAAAGCTTTCCATCCCGCTATCATTGCCGCGATCCAGGACAAAGTAGATGGGGTAATTGAGATGAAGGCCGAGGATACGAAAGAAGGATTTGCCAGATACATACGGGTATCCAAAATGAGAGGCGCACGCCACGTTACCGCGTGGACTCCATACAACAGAGACCCAAGTCTAGGCCTTATCATTCCTTCACGAAACACGGTCTCGTAGACTCAGACCCAACGGGACCACTGTTACGAGAACAGTGCGTTTCTCCGGCAAGTATGTTGATCCGCAGAGGCTGTCTTCAATGAAGAATGAGCCGTCAGAGTGACGTTGGCCGAGCATATCTTCGACCTTGGCCTAGGTTGAGACTAGGTCAGCTTGAAGAACGCTGTATGACTCGTCGACCGAGGTCCTATAGGACGCTTTCCCGCGGAAACACTTCGATTCCGGTGTCAGTTATCCGGTATGGGCGAGGTTGATTGTCCACCGGAGTCTTTCGCATCTTCTCGATCTGAATCACTCTCAGTAGAGACTTCCCCACCTGAAGCTGTTGCAATAGGATTACCCCATGTGCGAGGTATTCTTCATAATCGACGTTCCGTTCGAAACCGGGTCGTCTCAGTTCGGTGGTAATTAGGCATGTGGCGCCAGTGTCTGCCAATGCTTCCATAAGCTCAACCAAAGCATTTCTCTGGTTAACCATTCCGTCATATTGGAAAACTAGTGTTGTGACTGGGTCAACAACTATCCTCTTTGCTCCTATTTCCTTGACGCTGGTCTTAATCATCTCTATCAAGGTCGCCATTGAGAATTCTTTGCGTCCAACAGTCAATTTTCCCACCTTGATTTCCGCGGGAAGATACCGTATTGGCGAGGCTTCCAGGAAAATCAGTTTCTTGTTGCTTTCCAGCTCGTCAAAGTCCCAGCCGAAATCCAGCATCTCTTCGAACACGTGCGCCTTGTTCTCGTCGAGACTGACATAAACACCCGGTTCCTCATAGTCTAAGATACCGTTTACCAAATATTGCGAAGACATGATTGTCTTCCCGGTCCCCGGTCCTCCTGAGAGGAGAATGATCCTGCTCTTAGGCAGTCCACCTGTTAGTAGCTTGTCCAGCCCTGGTATGCCCGTAGGAGTCCTAGTGTTTGAAGATGCGTCAGCCGGAGTTGCAGCCATGAACCTTCGCGAAGGCCTCAACCGAGGTGTCGAAACCATATTCATTCTGATACGCTGACCCATTGGAACTGGGTACATCGTACGGATATCGCCGAAATGGTCTCGAATCGCCTGACTCATCGTAGCCAAAGAAATGACCGGGCGTCTTGAAGAGTGACATCGAAGGATAGAGTGGCCCTATACCAGGATCCTTCAGTCCAGCTTCTCATCAGCAAATTCGTTAGAGGGGAGATTGTAGAACTCACGCCTAGCTTCGATCTCGATCAGACCGTGAGATATACTGAGGTCGAGGGGGTCGTCGACGGAGACGCTGGAGCCGCGAAACAGCTCGTCCAGAAACTCTGGGATGTCGGGATCTTTAAGAGGAAATTCTACGAGAAGGTTCTAGTCTGCCCTTCTTGCCTTTCACCCAACGTGAGCAACGACTATGTTTGTCCAAACTGCAACTCCATAGATATTGAGCGAAAGACTCTTCTCGAGCATACTGCCTGCGGAAACATTGACAGTGTCGACAATTTCCTTGTCGACGGAGGCCTTCTCTGTCCTAAATGTAACAAGGAACTGGTCGAGGCAGGCGCAGACTACCAGAAGCTAGGTGCATGGTTTCAATGTACTCAATGTGGGAAAAGGTCCGACATGCCAAGCCCCATACACCGATGCAGAAACTGCGGCCACATCTTCACCATAAGAGACACCGGATTCGTCAACGTCTATGCATACAGATTGAGTACAGAGGCAGAAGAAGAGTTCAAACGGAGCTATCTTGTCATGAAGCCGATAGGTCTAGTTCTCGAAGACTTTCAGTTTAAGGTCGAGATGCCTGGCCAGATAGCCGGCAGGTCAGGCGCTCTACACAGGTTTGACGCTGTAGCGACAAAAGGCTCCTCAGAGGTGGTCGTCCTCGACGTAATAGCCAGCGACAAGGAAATTGACGAGGTGCCGATTGCATCGATGTATGCGAAGGTTTTCGATGTGACCCCCTCACAATCGATTCTTATCGCCATTCCAGGGCTGACCGAGAGGGCCAAGAAGCTAGCTTCATTGTACAGGATATCAATAATCGAAGCAGAAAGCTCTCAACAAGCAGCCGAGCGCATTAAAGACAAGTTCGGCTGGGCTGGATTGTCCGGCAGTGAGGAGTCTTTCGGCGACTTACAGCTGTAACTCACGAGTATCGGATTCAGTTCCATCATTCCCTTCCCAAGGGGCAACTTTGCACATACAAAGTTGAGCCCTAAGTGCCACTAAGAGTTCGCCCCGTCAAATTGCGGGACAGTCTCTATCTGCTAATACCAGTCGACATTGCCCGCCTCCTTGGAGTTGCCTCCTCCTCGGACTTTCAGCTTAGCCTCAACGAAAACCAAGAGACCGTCAGGCTAGTTTACGAACTCAAGAAGGAAGAGACCCAAACAGCCGATGACAAGAAAGGCTGAACCTATCTCTGGGAACTTCTGTGAACTATGTCTTTGACCTAGTCGCACTGGCCACTTCGTGCTTTTCGCTCTACTTCATTACTCGTGCCAAAAAGACGTATTTTTTGGACTCA